>SVTO01000054.1 GCA_015063745.1 Oscillospiraceae bacterium
GGTTCCTATATGGAACAAGGTATACCGTGGAAGGATGTGGAATACAACGAGATGAACGGAATGGAGGTCACATGGATCGCTGAGTATGACAACTATGTACTCACTGTCGTGGCTTATGATACATATTTTGCATATCCCGAGGATTCATCTAATGAAGAAGCTGTTGGCGCTTGGAAGAAATCCATTCTGACAATTGGTGGCGGGTGGGTACGCTCCATACGAATTAAACCGGTGGAATAACAGACACAATAACACAAAAGGAGAACCGCCTTAAGACGATTCTCCCTTTTGTATTATCCGCAATTTCTTATTCCATCCATGTCTTTGCCCAGACTGCAAGTACATCCGCATCCGTGTCGGGCTTCCATACCTTGCCTTCCGCCAGCTTTGCGGCGGGACAGCTGGGCAGCAGGTATTCGTTCGTTTTTCCCATACCGCTTCCGCCGGATGTAGCAAAAGGAATTACGTTTTTGCCGGTCAGGTCATAGGCCTCAAGGAAGGTATTGATGATTGTCGGTGCCATATACCACCAGATCGGAAAGCCTACGAATACGGTATCGTATGCCGCCATGGTACAGCACGTTCCCCGGATTGCAGGGCGGGATGACGGGTCTTTCATCTCCACGGAACTGCGGGAGTTTTTGTCCATCCAGTTCAGATCCGCTTCGGTATACGGTGTTTCCGGTTCAATGGTGTACAGATCTGCGCCGATGGCTTCGGACAGGTTCTGCGCCAGTTTTGCGGTCACGCCGCTTGCGGAAAAGTATGCAACAAGTGTTTTGCTCATGATTGATTCTCCTTATATAATGTCATAAAAATAAATCCAAAGTACATTTTTTGTTAATCCGACCATTATGATCCCGACAGAGAAAGTTCTCCTTGATTCTCCCGCAAACCGATTGAAATGATCTCGTAATTCTCAGGCTCTGAAAGAATCTTTTTCTTCAGGGAATCCATATCTTCAAATGTTATGTACCGCAGGTCCTCTTCATATTGTATTTGACCATCCGGAGAAAATGTATACAGTCCATTCTCCTCACTGAAACCTATACATGATACATAGGCGTTCAAATAATCACCATCGACTTCTATATTATGCACCACATAATACAGATTGTACTCAGGTTCATGAGGGTGCGGATACCAATTCCCAGAAATCTCATCATATTCAGCAGGCGTGTATTCCAAATCAACAATCATTGCTCCTACCGTAGAACAAGCATTGATATTTCTCTCGATTTCATCCGTTGTCATCACGGATCTATGACCGTGAACCTGCCCATGATATACTGCAATATGAAAAAGAAATGCACTCGCAATATCTTTATCGACTTCCAAATAATTCACGGGTTTCTGATCGGGTAGAATCTGTCGAAGATACAGTTCCACACGTTCTTCCGGACGGTTCTCAGCCTTCGTGCATCCGCACAAGCATAAAGTGATTGTGAGAACAACTGCAGCTAAATATTTCATATAATCTCAACCTTTCGTTTATATCATTTTAAACAGAATAAAACCAATCGTATTAATCGCAAAATTCGCTGCCATGTGGACAAACCAGGACGGATAGATATTCCCCAGTTTATCATTCAGTGCATTGAAAATCAGACCGCCGATGATCAGTCCGGACATAATCAGCACCAGTACCGCCGGGTGGAACATACCGAATAACATCCCCGCATGATATACCGCAAACAGAACAGGACTGAACAGATAGGCGAATTTTATATTTACGAATTTCTTCAGCGTAATAAAGCCGAATCCGCGGAAGAAAAATTCTTCCAGGAACGAATTCATAATGGAAATATAGATCGCCACCCAGATAAAATTATCCGCCGTGATGCCCATGCCGGAGGTCAGGCTGGATGTTACACCGCTGAAATCGATAAATCCGCGTGTGACAAAATACCCGCCGAGGATCACGCCGAAAATGGCCACCCCCAGTAAGAGAGAGACAAGCAGTCCTTTGCTGCGGAAGCGGAACAGGGCTTTGAATTCCTTCCATTCGTCCCGCCAGATCACGAAAAACAGCATGGGCAGGACGAGAAAGAACAGGATTTTGATCGGGATTTTGGAAAAATACGGCGGATGCACGAAGGCATCGATATAGGTTACGGCAAGGGAAAACAGCAGAATGGCAAGAAGTATATAAAGTTTTTTGTACTTATTCGTCTTCATAGTCGATCACAACCTTTTTGCATTTTTCGCAGTGATAGGCTCTGCAGGTAGGTCCGGTCCAGTTTTTCACACTCAGACACACTTCGTCATTCCGTGTCAGATTCGGGACAAAAAAGAATTTGTGGGGGACGGTGGTGAAGTAGATCTCTCTTCCACTCTGCACAACGCCCTCGGTCATCGTCTGATTGCATACGGGACATTTCATGGGGTAGTCCTCCCTATATCAACTGAATTTCCGCATCTTCCACCGTCTTCACACGGAAGCTCATGCGCCATTCCACGTTTTTTTGCTTTTCAAAGTACAAGCTTGAGCAGGCCGAGTGTACTTCAGCCTCCTGACGCATCCCCATCACTACAGCGGTCGGACCATCGGCAGAGCGGATGATGCCGATGGCGGAACAGAAATCACATCCCGGGTTTGCGGTTTCACGGCGGCGGGGACTGTCGCCGTTTCCGCACTCCCGGACACTGACTTCTTCTCTCGGAAGATCGGGCGTGAGCGTGTATTGCATTGCCGTCATGTGAGTCGGGAATATAAGTTCACCGGATGCGAATTTGCTCTGATCCATTTCCTCCGCTTCGTATTCCACCACGGCCAGCGTATGTTCGGTGCCGTGTACGGGATGGGTGAAATCGAATACATCTCCCACTTTGGGATCCTTAAAATGAATGCCGGAGAATGTCTCGGGACTGCGTACCATTTTCAGAGTAAACGAGGTAATGTCACCGATTTTTGTTTCACTCGGGAAGGTACAGCAGCGGATGATGTAGATTTTATCGGGATCGAAGCCGTAGTGCTCCACGAGATATTTTGCACGTACATCTTCCTCGGTGTCCTCCCCCCGACAGGATGCCGGATACCACGCATCGCCGTGACCGCTTTTGTTTTTCAGTTCCACGCCGTTTACCGTGATAGTCGGACGGAAGATGATGCTGCTCGGATTCATACGGAGAAACTTTTCCTCGTCTTCCTCTGTGGGACGGCCGTTTTTGAATGCCGTTTCTGCTTCCTTTCGGAATGCGATGAACGCTTCGGGATCCACTTTCGCGAAGAAATCCACCACAACGCCGCCGGAGCAGAGATAAACTGACGGAATATGCCATGTCTCACCGCCCCATGCGAAGGATTTGTTCAGAGGAATCTCTGTGCCGCCCTTGCCGCGTTCCGGGAAAAAATCGCCGTCCATGGTAACTTTCCATTCGGGCGGCTGCCACGGTGCGTCTGCTGAAGCAACTTCCTCCATCTTTTCGTAATATTCCTTCGTGTAAGGAATATCGCCATAGTTATAAGACTTCTGGAGACGGTACAGGTACTCAAAGGGATCCTTCATCGGTTCCAGTCCGCATTTCTCACGGATCGCATCCAAGGGGGTAGGATCAAAATATTCGCTGCTGCGTACTTGTTCAATCTGCTCCGTCAGCTGTTCTTCGTCCCACATCCACGCCTGCTCGATGAGATTCATGTCCCGACATACCAGCAGAAGCCGGAGGAGATCTTCAAGATTCCGGGCAATGGGATGCACATAGTTTCCGGGCAGGTTCATGGGACTGACTGCAAAGACGGTTTCCCCAAGCGTACGGACTGTACAGTAATGGATACCGTCCACACCGGCACGACCGATGATCTTTGCACCCTTGGGCGTGCAGAAATAGGTAACTTCGTTCTTACCTGCCGGTTTCCAGCCGATTGCCGATGTATTGATTTTCAGTTTTTTGAATTCGGTATAAGTCATTCTGACTCTCCTGTCTTCTCATTTGCCTTCGGTCTGAAACGGTAACTACCGCCGATAATCTGTCCGGATACTGTGTTTTCGGAGTATTGCCCATGCTCAGGTGCACGTCCTTCCGCCTTTTGCAGTCTCGGATCACAGATTCCGTACAGTCGGTAATTCTTACGTCCTTCATGGAGCGTCATACCGTGGTTTTCGTCGCTCGGTTCATCTTCATCAGCGTTAAACATATCATTCTCCCAAAAACAGACCGGGCAGATATAGGCGACCGCATCTTCCGGCGGTGCGGGAAGGGTCTCGTTTCCGCAGCATTTGCATTTATACATTTTTCTTTTCCTTTATTGCACGGACAGCTGCATACAACACATAGCCGACGGCAGCGCCGATGATATTCAGAATCAGATCGTCCACATCAAAACTGCCGAGCAGGGTGACAAGCTGGAGAATTTCCACACAGAGCATAATCAAAAACACCAGGAGCATACATCCGCCGAATGTTTTCGCTTTCAGGAATACACGGGGCAAAAGAAACCCGAGGGGGACGAACAGAACAACATTCCCCGCAAGGTTGATAAATGCATGACTCCGGCTGCCGTTCTGCAGGGCATCCCAAAATTCCGCAATGGTGTGGAAGGGGATCAGGTTGATTTTCTGTAAAAAATCTTCCCAATAGTTCTCCGTCCATGTACCGCTTATATACACCTGCAGACGCTGGCCGAACAGCAGCCAGAGCATGACGAGCGTATAGGCGGCAAAAACGGTATAGATCAGTATCTTTTTTGTCCGTTTCATATGTTTCACCAATCCGTATAATAAAACGTGATTCTGTACGTATCGGGATCGATCAGTACACAACTCATTTCTCCGTGGTTGTATCCGCCGTCCCAGTAAAGCTGAAAACGGATCTCATCCGTCTTTCCGGCACCGAGATGGTTTATTTCCCGCCATTCTCTGTCCGGACCGTACCACCCGGCTTCCTTCTTCAGCAGCGTGGCCCATTCGGACAGTTTGTCGGCAGTAGTGGTATAGGACAACTCAAACACTTCGCCGCCCTGCAGAACCTGCGGCATATAGGAAAACTCTATGTCCTTTGCGTCCGCAGGGATCTTTTCCGGAAATATGCCTTTCACTCCATCTTCATCTTTGACCACTTCATAAGCTCTCGTATAGTACCGGATATCCGTAGTTTCCTCGGCAGTCAGAAAGCCGAGAATCACTGTATACAGCCCGGATGCCGGAAGAAGAACAAGAACCAATACTGTTGTGAGTATATAGGTTGGCGTTTCCTTCAGTTTCCCTTTAGCCGCCGGCAGTGCAACGAAAGCCAGCAAAACGGCAGGCAGCAGGAGGAGCATTGTCCATCCCCATCTGGGCTGAACGGCATCTGAAAACAACCATGCGACCGCAAGAAAACAGACAAAGGCGCAGATACTCATAAGGATCGGGTATATTGCGTGTTTGTGTTTCATGGGCGTACCCCTTTATTCTGCGCCCATGCTTCCGGCTTGCGGTAACAGAAATAGGGGCCGCACCAGCCGTTTTCGTGGGTTTTCACGTAGGTCCAGGAAAAATCTTCCGCCACGATGTACACATCCTGCGCTCCGTGCTTGTGTTCTTTGTCGAGAGAAGCCGCCGTGATTTTTCCGGTTTCGGTAACATCGGTGATCTGTCCGCTGTATCCATCGTGAAAACGGATGGCTTTGTCATATGCGATACGGTCAAATTCCGCCCGGGCTTCGTCACCCTCCAGGCAGGGAACATACTCATATGAAAACACGTGCCAGAGCAAATTCCCATAGGATAATACATGGTCGGAAAGCTTCTGTTTGTCCACATCGCGGGCAAAGGCGTACAGCCAGTTGTTTATGATTTTCTGCTCTGTCATTCCGCCGTTTCCTTCTCCGCAATTTCCGCCACCACGCGGCAGGGCAGACCGGACATTCCAAGATAGTTCACCGGATAGGTATGCACCACACACCGTCCGCCGGCATCCACAATTTTTTGCAGACTGCAGAGGTTTTCAATAACAAATACGCCTCTTTCCGCACAGAAACGGTCCTTCGGAATATGCTCCTTCCCTCTCCGGATCCCCGCACAGTCCAGGCCGATCAGGGATACGCCTTTTTCCACAAGGGCATCAATCAGGGCATGGGACAGCTGGGGATGATCACCGAAATATTCTTTTCCGCCGTAGCCGATCTCTTCGATAAAATGGGTAAAAAATCCCACGAACATATCCTTTTCGGCTTTGTTCATGTCAATGTCGGCAATGTCGATCTCCCGGTCACGGATATGGGACACGTCGAAAAAGATCCCCTTCCGTTCCGTATATTCCAGGGGAAATTCCTGTTCCATCACATCAAAATGGGTGCCGATATGGCCGATCAGGGCTTTGTTTTCCTTACCCGGTGCATCGTGCAGCATTTCGGGCGTTACCTGCATGGTTATGTCAATCTGCATGATTCTGCCTCCGTTCTCTTCTCTTTTATACAGTATAGCATAAATCTGTGAACAGTTAAAGGGTTTCTTCCCATTTTCGGTTTTCCGTTTTTTAATTTTCAATTAAATTTCCGGTGTATTTCTTTATATGTTCACAAAAATATGCTATACTGAAACTGTAAGAAAGTCCGACCGATTTTTACTTTTACAGGAGGATATTATGTTCGACCTTTCCATGTTTGATCTTGTGGAGTTTCTTTACTACCTTATCCCGGCAGCAGCGCTTCTGTTCTTCGGGATCTGTCTCATTCTCTATATTTCCGCCAGACGGAAGAACAAGCGTGTTCCCGGTACCTTTACCGAAGGACAGATGCGTGTACGGCTCATCTGTCTGATCGTTTCCGCCATTATTGCCGGACTGATGCTCGCTATTGTGCTTGCTTTCATGGCACTCTTATTCCTGGCGGTTGCTTTTATGTAAGGAGCAGTTATGAACGACAGACTTTTTCTGAAAATCTTCATCATTCTGCTGGCCGTCTGTCTGCTGGCAACACTTCTCCATCTGGTCTACGCGATTTATGCCTATCAGCACTGCTCCATTATCTATTTCATCGGGAAGGAGTTGTGGTGATATGAGAAAAACCGTAAAGCAGTTTGCCGTTCTCACCGCCGTTCTGCTGGTATTCGCTTTATTCAACGCCTGTATGTATTTTCTGCTGACCGGCAGACTGGCGAACAATTTCAGCGATGCTTCCCAGTCCAAGATGGTGGATGTGGCAAAATATCTGCCCCATGTGCCCGAATCCGATCTGGCACGGATTGATGCTTCCCTGCAGCTGACCGACAATCTGCCCGTTCTGGACGGTGCGGCGGCTCTTTTGCCCGTGTATGCGGCCATTGTGGACAATGTTTATCCTCCGGGTTCTGTGACTTATGAGGGCGGCAGTTTTTCCGATGACAATTACTACGGGGAAAACTTCGCCGCAGACAGCAAAATGCAGTACAAAAACACGGTTCGCGGTTATCAGGCGATCGTGGACGGAACAACGGATATTCTGTTCTGCGCCGCGCCCTCCGAAGCCCAGAAGGCCTATGCCGCGGAAAAGAATGTGGAGCTGGTGTATGTGCCGGTGGGACTGGAAGGATTCGTGTTTTTTGTCAACGAAAACAACCCTGTATCCGATCTGAGTGTGGAACAGATACGGGATATTTACGGCGGCACGTATACCAACTGGGCTGAAGTCGGCGGAGCGGATCGTGTGATCAATCCCGTCACCAGGCTGGCAGGCAGCGGCAGTCAGTCGGCTATGGATGCTTTCATGAAGGGCCGAGAAATTGCCCGCAAATCCCCCTTTGCCGTCACCGGTGCTTCCATCGGGTTCTCCTTCCGGTATTACATGGACGGTATTGTGGACAACGATTCCGTGAAGATGCTTTCCCTGAACGGTGTGTACCCCAGTGCCGAGAACATCCGTAACGGAACCTACCCCATCATTGCACAGTTCTATGCCATCTACCGTTCGGACAACGACAACCCGAATATTCCCATCCTGATCGAATGGCTCCTGTCCGACGAAGGGCAGACGATCATTGAAGAAAGCGGTTATGTACGTATCCGCTGAGCCAATTTATTTTACCCGGAGTATATATATGAAAAAATGGATTCCCGTCTTACTCGTCCTTTCCCTGCTGCTTGCCGGCTGTTCCGATGCGGATACGCTCCCCGGCAATGATCCCGTCAGTCCCGATGCCGGAAGCAGTTTTCCCGCGCTGAACGATGCATCCGGTACCCAGTCCGCTATCCCGGAACCGGATTTTTCCGCAGGTAACGCGGATATGTTCACCGAACGTGACCGGGATACGGCTTATGATGTGACGGAAGCGATCATCGTAACCCTGCAGGGAGATACCGCTTCCGCTACCTCTGACAGCGTACGGATCAACGGTTCCGTGATCACTCTGACTGCGGAAAAGACCCATATTCTCTCCGGTACGCTGAACGACGGTATGATCGTGGTGGATGCGGATGAGAATGCCAAGCTGCAGCTGGTACTCGACGGTGCGCATATCCAGAGCAGTACTTCTGCGCCGCTGTACATCCGTGAGGCGGACAAAGTATTTCTTACCCTTGCGGACGGTTCTGACAACACACTGAAAAACGGCGGAGAATTTTCTGTTACCGATGAAAACAACATCAACGCCGCGCTGTTTTCAAAGCAGGATCTGACCGTAAACGGAAGCGGTTCCCTGACCGTGATCTCTCCTGCGGGACACGGTATTTCCTCCAAGGATGATCTGGTGTTCACCGGCGGCAGTATCACTGTAAATGCGGCTTCCCACGGTATGGATGCCAACGACAGTGTCCGCATCACCGGCACTTCCCTGACGCTGGATGCCGGAAAGGATGGGGTACACGCGGAAAATAACGACGATGCATCCATCGGTTTTATCTACATTGCAGACAGTGTACTCGATATTGAAGCGGAGGGTGACGGTATTGCCGCGGGTGCTTATGTACAGATTGAAAGCGGCACCTTCGATATTCTTGCCGGCGGAGGCAGTGTCAACGGTACCAAGGCTTCTTCCGATTCCTTCGGCGGATTCATGGGCGGCATACCCGGTCGTCAGTCTTCCACCGCAGATACGGAAGCGGATGACGGCAGTACCAGTATGAAAGGCATCAAATCCGGCAGCAGCATGCGTATTGGAAACGGTGTGTTCACGATTGACAGTGCCGATGATGCGCTGCACGCCGATTTGTCCCTGACCATTGCAGGCGGCAGTTTCAGCATTGCTTCCGGCGACGATGCTCTTCATGCGGAAGATACCCTTACCGTTACGGACGGTACGATCCGCATATCCGAAAGCTACGAGGGTCTGGAAGCCCTGCACATCCGGATCGAGGGCGGAGATATTGCACTCAAAGCAAGCGATGACGGCCTCAATGCGGCAGGCGGCAGCGATGGCAGCGGTACCACGGGCGGCAGGGACGGTATGTTCGGCGGCGGTGGTATGGGTGGTCCCGGCGGTATGGGTGATCCCGGAATGGGTGGTCCCGGCGGTATAGGTGATCCCGGAATGGGCGGTCCCGGCGGCATGGGAGGCGGACGCGGCGGTATGTCGGGCAATTCCGACGGCAGTATCGAAATCAGCGGCGGAAAGGTATTCATCAACGCTTCCGGCGACGGTATTGACGCCAACGGCACGCTGACTGTCGCCGGCGGATACACGACGGTAATCGGCCCCACCATGGGGGATACGGCCACCCTTGACTACGACAGAAGTGCCGTCATCACCGGCGGTACCTTTATCGGTACGGGTGCATCCGGCATGGCGCAGACCTTCAGCGGTTCCGAGCAGGGGGTAATCTCCCTTTCCGTAGGCAATCAGCCGGCAGGTACGGAAATTCTGCTGACGGACGGGAACGGAAATACCGTACTCTCCTACACACCCGAATTGTCCTTTGCGTTGGTGATTCTGAGTACCCCCGACATGGTGACCGGCGAAGAATACACCATCACGGTCGGCTCGGCTTCCGGTGTATTCGCCGCAAACTGAACCAAAAAACATAATACACCAAACTGTCATCCTCCGGAGAAATATGGTATCCCGGAGGATTGACAGTTTTATGGATTATGACCGCACCTGCATCCTGGACGGTATTGGAAGCTCTTGCGGGTCTGTGTGCCGATCTGCCGGAAGGGCTTCTGACCCTCTCTCCCCGGAATGAAGAGGGAAAAACCTTCAGTATTCCCGTATTCCTGCCCTACGCCTGGTTTACCTGCGAGGTCACCGAGGACGGCGGCAGCTTGTCTCTGACTCCCATCCGCTCTCTGGGCACCTGCGGCTTCCATCGGCTGAAGCTGCGCGGCAAGTGGTATCTTGACGGTGTAACCTGCACCTATGCGGAAGGGTACACCATCGCAGAGCTTGCTTTCGATCCCGGTAAGGATACGGTCAGATTCACCCGTATTGCCGAAAACGCATAATCAAAAAGAATTCGGGACTGTCTGTGTATCGAAAAGATACATGGACAGCCCCGTTTTTTATTCGTTTGCAGTCAGTTTCTTTTTCCGGTGGATGAGGCAGGCGATCAGGCACACAAGCAGTATTGCCGCTGTACCCCCACCGAAGTCGATCAGTACATCGGACACCATACTGCCGCGGCCTGTGAAAATCTGGATAAATTCATCCGTCACAGCGGCAGAAAGAACGGTCAGAAATACAGCGGCCGGATGGTATTGTCCCGTGAGGCTGCGGATACTGAACATCAGAAGGGTAAGAAACGTTCCGAGCACGGCAAATTCCGTGAAATGAGCGGCTTTACGAAGCAGATTATGGAACAGCTCGTGATCCAGATTTCCGTCGGCATCAATAAAGGTCAGCAGTTTTTCGGCAAGGCCTGTGCTGATGGCGTTGGATTCTTCCCCGCTCTTCAGGGAATTGCCGAATATGAATACCGCAGTCAGTATGCACAGTACGGTCCACAGGATCACGTACCTGTATTTTTTCAGACAGATCAACTGCTTCCCCCCCTTTTCCGCTTTCCGGTACGACGGATACGCGTATACTACAGTATATCCATAAGTTTACATGGATATTGTTAATTGTGGATATGGTTTTTGTAACTTTTCGGAAAATATTCTTTTTACCGGACAAAGGGATCCTCTGTAAAAAAATACAGCAAGATTACAATTTCCTATTGTATTTCTTTGGCAGACATGATATAATCGCATTAGCGGAAATTCTATCGTTAAAGTCAAAAGGGGGTCAAACATGCGTTATACTATTGTTGATTCTGCTGAATTCACCTACCCGGATCAGATCGTGTACCCCACTTCGTCCAAAGAGGCGGTTATGGATGCGCCCAGAGGCAGTTATGCATCCTTCCAGGTACTGCTCGAATGTCTGAAACCGGATCATGTCCAGGAAAACTGGCTCCCCGAGGAAATTTACAATGATCCCGCTGTACTGGAAATGGCCAAGCGCGGATTCCCCCGTGTGGGAAATATCCGGATCGAAACGGACTTTCCTTTCGCCGCCGATTGGTATACTCTTGTGCCGGTCACCGTGGAAGGCCACCCCAATATGTTCCCCGAAGTCGTACCCTACGAACCTCATTTTCCCGAACGCATTGCCCCCTACCGCATTTACGACTGCCTTCGGCCCTTTGACGGTACACTGGATGTAGGTGTCGGTGACGGACGTGTACCGGACACGGATATCGGCGGGCTGTATTGTGCCATCCGTATTCCGGAAGATGCGGAACCGGGCACATATACTTCCGATGTAACCATCTCCTGGGGTGAAGAAGCCGTAACTTTCCCCATTACCGTGAATGTATACAAGGCTGTCGTTCCCGAGGAAAGCCTGTATGTTCTGTTGAATTATTCTTTCGGAAATGCCTGTCGGTATCATGGCATACCCTTTGACGATAGCGCCAAAAAAGCTGAACTGGATGATGCATATCTGAAAATGATGCGGCATCTGCGTATGAACAGCCTGTATGTAGGCGGATTCAAGTCGGAAAAGATTGGCGAAAATCAGTACCGTTTTGACTTCAGCGAACTGGAAAACAAGATTCGGCATTATATATCCCTCGGCTTCAAGCATTTCATGCTGCCTGGCCTCGGCGGACGTGTAAGCTGGGAAACCTCCACGATCCGTATTCACGGCGGCCTGGATGCCATGAGCTACGAAGCCTACTGCTATCTCGCCCAGTATCTCCCCGCACTCCGGGAAATGCTGCAAAAGAACGGTTGGCTGGATAAAGTCATGATGAGTGTATGCGACGAGCCAAACGGTGCCAATGCTACCGAATTCCGTGCGCTGGCCGGTCTGTCCCGCAGATTTGCACCGGAAATCCGTCTGGCGGATGCGCTGAGTTTCTGTGATATACATGGTGCGTTGGATATTCTCATTCCGCTGAATGCCCAGTATGATGTGTATCAGAAGGAATTCGAGAACCTGCGTTCCCATGGCGGCGATCTCTGGCATTATACCAGCTGTTCTCCCCGTCACGATCATGTCTTCCAGCATTATATCAACCGTTTCATGGACTATCCCCTTCTTAGCACGCGGTACCTGTTCTGGGGCAACTACAAGCACAATCTGACCGGTTATCTGCATTGGGCGGTGAACTGCTATCAGACCGGTCAGGATCCTTACGTTCAGAACTGTCCTGAACACCACAATACAGACATGGTCATCCATCTGCCCGCCGGTGATACCCATCTGATCTACCCCGGCAAGGACGGACCCTGGCTGTCCATCCGCGGCGAATCCCAGAGAGAAAGTGCGGAAGAATACGAAATGTTCAAGGCATTGTCCGCTGTCGATAAGGAAAAGGCCGATGCCATCTGCAATGAAGTATTCCGTTCCTTCAAGGATGTGGAATACGACATTTCCCTCTTCCGGGCCGCACGGAAAAAGCTGCTGGAAGCTTTGAGTGAAGTACAGTAAAACAAAACCGAACCGATTCATATACAAAGAAAGGGACTGTCTTTTCCGGCAGTCCCTTTGGTTATGCTGTTTTTTCGTCAGATTTCCATACCCGGGAGAATGTTGTCCAGAATGATATTCTCCGCGGCGATTCTTGCGTTGAAATCCTCGTATACTGCATCCGATGCGTCTTCACGGTTGATCAGAGACTGACCGGCAGGGCGCAGGATCGTATTGCCGGATATATGATAGGTTTCCGGGACATAGCCGGGGCCAAGTGCCTTGAAAATGGTATGCAGACGGGCACCGGCGAAGGTGTTGCCGCGGACTTCCACTTCCGCCAACGGACATACCAGATGGTACATCAGCAGGTGTGCGGAGTTTTCCTTATCGGGACGTACATCAAAGCTCCAGCCGTATCCCGCGTCCAGGCAGGTGTTATTCTCAAATACACAGTTCACAAAACCCGTCCCCGGCAGATTGCCGTCGGACCAGATTTCGAAGGACTGCTGGTTATTCCACATCACGCAGTTCCGCACCGTAATATTGTGCCAGCCCTTTTTGACTTCATTGCCCTGCATGGTAAAAGCCACGTCGTAGATCTGGGAGAAGCGGCAGTTTTCGATGAGCACGTCGGAGGAATCCGTCCAGCATTCGATACCGTTGCCGTAGCGAAGGGTAGTACCGAATCCGTCCAGGAGAGAGCCGCCGATTTCGTGGAATTCGCAGTTGTCGATATGGGCATGGCGAATGCCCCACCCGGCAATACCGTGACCGCCTGTGCCGTTGAAAACGATATTCTCCACCTTCAGATAGTCGGCGAAGGTAACACAGCGGATGTTGCAGGCAATGCGGATATCGTCGGAGCATTTGCCGGGGTTTTCGGCGGATTTTACGTAAACATAGCGTTCATCGGATGTAAAATCCCATTCGTCTTTCAGGTTATCCGTCCCGAAGCTGTTGCGGCCGCAGATTTTGCCGGAGACCTTGATAAAACCCACATTGGTATCCGGGTCCGTTACGTTACCGGTATATTTTGCGGTATCCAGCAGGTCCAGCCGCCACACGCCCTCTCCGCAGGCTTCCCAGCCGTCGGGACAGGCAATCTTGAACTGGCTGACCACGGGCTTTGCACCGTCACCGTAGGCGGTATAGGTAGTATATTCTTCTCCGCCGGTATGTTCGGGAGGTGTAAGGGCACCGTAAAAGGTATCCCCGCAGCGGAAACAGACCGTATCTCCGTGCCGGATGGTTTCGTTGACTTTACGGATGGTTTGCCACGGTGTTTCCGGGGTGAGGCCGTCGTTGGTATCCGCACCGTGAGAGGCGATATAGTAAACAGACATAGCTTATCTCCTGCTGTAATTCTTTTTTCTAATTATAGCATGGGGACTGCAGGATGTCAAGTCAGTTCCCTGTCGGTATTCGGGAAAATTTTCTTGAGTTTTTTTCAAAAACCTATTGACAACCGGAGAAAAAAGTAGTATAATATCACCGTTGACGCGATAAGATATCCGTTGACGACAATATGCGGGCATGGCGGAATTGGCAGACGCGCTAGATTCAGGTTCTAGTGAAAGCAATTTCATGGAGGTTCAAGTCCTCTTGCCCGCACCATGGCGAGTGTTCTTACAGCATTTGAAATGTTGTAGAACACTCGCTTTCTTTATATAGCGATCTGGCAAGGTGCGTAGTTTACGACTACGCCCTTTCTTGTATTTACGGATACCTCGGGTACCGACAGCGGGAACACTTCGGGAATGAAAATCGCACCCACACAGTTGTAATGAATGGTGAGGTGCTGTACCCATTCGCCGTCAATCTTCTCCGCCTGATGAACCTCTATGCGGTCGATCAGTTCGTTCAGCATACGAGGCGTTAATACTTTCGCCCTGGTATATTTGCGGACGGTGGAAATGAACATATCCGCTGTTACGGACTTACTGTTCAATTTATCCATTTCAGCGCGGAGGGTCTTTATCCTCTCGGATATCTCCTTTTGCTCGTCCTCATATCGTCTTGACATTTTGGAAAAGCGATCATCGGAGAGCTTACCCGAAACATTGTCCTCATAGATACGCTCAAACAATCCGTCCAATTCTTCATCACGGGCTTGCAAGGCTGCAAGCTCTTTTTCTTTGAGCTTACGGTCAAGTGCCACACTCTGTTGAGAGCTACCCATGACGGCCTTTACGAAATCTTCCTCATAATGACTTGCAAACTTCGTTAGCCGTTTGATCTCGCCAAGCACCACCTGTTCCAGAAAATCCACACGGACATAATGGGTAGAGGTACAAGTCCCTCTGTTGCCCTTGTAGTTGGAACAGTTGAAATACTTGATCTCGGGATTGCCTTGATTGAAATGGTAATGGAGGTTGTTTCCGCAGTCGG
>SVTO01000002.1 GCA_015063745.1 Oscillospiraceae bacterium
TTTTCGGCATCTGACTTTGCCGCCTCAACGATAGCCTTGGCTTCTGCTTCAGCGGTTTCAACACCATCCTTCTTAATCTGCTCAATAAGCTCCTGAAGTTGAACTTCCATAATTCTATCTCCTTTTACATTTAGTCAATTTTTCTGCTAAAAAATCAAACGGATCCAGCTTCCTCTGCAGACAGCTAGATCCATTAATATAATTATAATTATTCACTTTTTATTATTTTAACATATTTATCGTTTCTCGTCAAGGTCTTTAATAATAAAATTTGAAAATGTTTACATATACAAGAATTCCACTGCATTCTCATATCTTGAATTATACGCCAAAATGTTATATAATATTCGTTGCAAATTTTGATTTTTCGGAGCAAAATTATGAGCGATAACAAAGAAATGCCTGGCACGGCACCAATCGGTAAACTGCTGTTTAAATTGGCAGTACCGACGGTGGTTGCCCAGCTTATCTATAATGCTATACAACACCGTTGACCGCATTTATATCGGTCACATGCCGGGTAACGGAAGCCTTGCACTTACAGGTGTGGGGTATGTATGCCGATCATTATGATCATTTCGGCTTTTGCGGCGCTGGTTGCTTCGGGCGGTGCGCCGAAAGCACCTATCTCCATGGGCAATAACAATTCTGCCAAAAAAATCATGGGCGGGTGCTTTTCTCTGCAGATTATTATCCCCGTCGTTCTGACCGCCGTTTTGTTGATTTGGAATAAAGATCTGCATTTGATGTTTGGTGCGAGTAAAAACACCATTGGTTATGCCAATGACTATATGAATATTTATGCGATCGGTACGGTGTTTGTTCAGTTGACATTTTGTACGGGTGCATTTATCACGGCGCAGGGCTACACAAAAATCAGTATGATTACAGTGCTTATAGGTCTGGCAGCAATATTATTCTCGACCCTTTTTTCATGTTCGGTTTTAATATGGGCATAAAAGGCGCGGCAATTGCCATCATCTTTTTCCAAGCAATTTCTTATGCTTGGGTACTTCTTTTCTTATTTCCGTACGCAATGTGATTGCTTACCGTAACGATGTGTTCAACCATATAGAGAAACATATCATGCGCAAAGGCATAGCAAATACCGGATACACCCATAAGATTATGGAGGATACACGCAAAGGGGTTTATTTCAAAGACGGTGTTTCGGATAAAATGAAAAAACAACTCAAAAATATTGAGATAGAGGATTGGTTTATCGATTCCATCGGGAAGATTCAATATTTATTCCAAAAGGCACACGGTATTACTTTTGTGAAGTTGGCGGCAACACTGATGTGGTATAAGATTCATTATCCCAAAGAATTTCATGTAATTATGTTATAAAACCTCACCCCATACTCATGCGGGGTTTTGCTTTTCCTACCGGTTGAACACATCTTCCATACCCCTGCCTCCGACACCCAAAAAAGACGTCCGCACGGGCGTCTTTTCCGGTATTATAATCATTCCTGTTTCCGCTGTACACCTTCCGATTACAGCAATCCATCATCCGAACAGAATCTTATGTTCACTTACCTTCGCAGTCTCATCCGGTACACGGTACCACTTCACGATCGGTACCAGATGCCGGCCGTCCACATCCGCCGCTGCCGCTTCATCCGCATAGGCTTCCGCACCGCCGGTGACTTCTGCATATACAATATCCCCGTCCGCATAGACGCCGTTTTCCTGTTTCGTTACACCGCCGGCTGTCTCTGCCCATAACAGATCGCTGTTGCAATAGATATACCACAGTCCCTCGGCCAGCCGCATGGTACAGCAGAACGGGGCTTCGTACATTCTCATTTTCACAGTATCCCACGGACTGCCCGCTGCGACTACGGTATCCGTTCCGGCGCCGCCGTTGGCACGCTGGATGGTGGCGAATGCATTATGCCAGATACGCGCCGCGACGGTTCGGTATTCCGGACGGTTGGTGGCTTTGTACAGTTCCAGGGACAACATGAGCGAATCCACTACCGCGCAGGGTTCTGACCAGGTATCCGGCCGTCCCCACCAGTTCAGGTTATGATAGGTGTATGTCATTCCGCCGCCGTGGACATAGGTTTCCCAGATACCCTCTGCACAGGTCCGGTAATATGCCTCCCCGGTCACTTCGTACATCCGCATCATGGCACGTCCCGCCGTAAGAGTACAGTGAGTCTGGGCCTTCATTGCACATTTATCCAGCTTTGCATAAAACCCGATCATTTCGTCCAGAAGTTCTTTTACGGCCGGGTCGCGGGTAACTTTGTACGCGTGGGACAGGCCGTCGATGGACATAAACGCGGCGCAGGTATCGGTGGAAAGCAGCCATTTCCCCTGTGTTCCGAGCTCCGTACCGCTGACGCCGCCGATTTCCGAGGTTTCACGATGGATCGGGTAGGCGGCAAATTCTCCGCGCAGGGGCAGGAACAGATTGGCTGTAATGTCTCTGATCAATGTAAGGGAATAGTCGTCGCCAAACTGTTCATAGTGTTCGCAAAGTCCCCGCAAAAGCCAGGAATGGCCGGAAAGCTGTTCTTCACGGATCAGTCCGTCCCCGCATTTACCGAGATAATTCTGTTCATTCACCATGGACGGCATTTTTTCGAGCATCTGCTCCATACAGGGGATCTTCTCACCGGAAATTTTATAGTGGGATACAAACGCCAGAAGGGCACGGCCCTCTTTATCCCCCATCCATCCGTAGCCGATCGGTGAAAACACATCGTCTATCTGATAATACGGATCGCCTGCAAGTCTGTGGTAATTCAGGCGGATACGGTCCTCCAGTTCTTTCCTGCATAAATCAAGCCGCATAATGTTGTTCCCTTCCCATTTGTTTTTTCTATTATAACATGATTTGGCAGAAAAAACAAGTGAACCTCTGCAAACAAAAACAGACTGCCGTACCGGAGAAAAGCTCCTCAGTCCTGCAGTCTGTTCATTTTTTATTCCGCTGTATCCGGATCGGGTTTTACCGGGAAGAACATATACATCATTTTTCCGTCCGCCGGCATATAGTCAAAGGGACAGGCGGCAAATACCAGATTCTCTTCGGCACAGTATTCCATCACAGCTTCGATCACCTGAAGTTTCTTCCCTTCTACGGGTGCGTACAGATAATCGTACTCCGGTACCGTCCATTTTTCAAATCCCTTGGGTACTCTGGCGCTGTCTTCGGTTTCGATCCCCGCCATGTAAACCACCGTTTTGGATTTTTTGTCTCCGGGCGGTAGGAATGTGCCCGTTTCATCGTTCATCAGTCCCCATACGCCTGCAGCATCGCCGTCTTCATCTTTTTTGGCCAGGTGCATGACGGATTTGCCCTTCCGGTTGATCTCCATCCAGAGCTTATCCACATACCCCGGACCGTCCGTACTTCTTCCCACCAGTCCGATCACCGTAAAGGCGGGCAAAGTACATTTTTTGATGTCCATATTCCCTTATGCCTGTGCAGCGTCTACGATCTTGGCAAACTTTTCGGGAACCAGGGATGCGCCGCCGATCAGACCGCCGTCAACATTTACCTTGGACAGCAGTTCAGCTGCGTTGGCATCGTTCATGGAACCGCCGTACTGGATGGTCAGGCCTTCTGCTGCCGCACAGCCGTACAGGCCGCATACAACGTCACGGATGATGGCACATACTTCTTCTGCCTGGTCGGGAGTAGCGGTCAGGCCGGTACCGATTGCCCATACGGGTTCGTATGCGATGATTACGTTCTTCAGGTCTTCTGTGGAGATACCTGCCAGGTCCAGCTTGGTCTGCATGGAAACGATTTCAGCAGTGATGCCGGCCTGTCTTTCTTCCAGGACTTCACCCAGGCACAGGATTACCTTCAGACCTGCAGCCAGAGCAGCCTTGGTTCTCTTGTTTACGGTTTCGTCGGTTTCGCCGAAGTACTGTCTTCTTTCGCTGTGGCCGATGATTACGTATTCAGCGCCGGCTTCCAACAGCATGGAGGTGGAAATTTCACCGGTGAAAGCACCCTTTGCTTCGAAGTGTACATTCTGTGCACCGATCTTTACGTTGGTGCCCTTGGCAGCTTCAGCAGCTACTGCGATGTCCACGAAGGGAACGCACAGTACTACATCACAGCCGTCCTTGCCTGCGGTCAGAGCTGCGGTTTCCTTTACAGCCTTAACTGCTTCGGAGGGAGTCATATTCATCTTCCAGTTGCCTGCGATGACAACCTTTCTTACGTCCTTTTTCATATCATTCACCTTTTTTTATAAAAATTTTACAGGGAAAGAGCGAAGGTCAATATTCCCTGACCCTCGCTCATATCCGCGAAGTTACATCAATTATTTGTCCAGCAGACAAGCGATACCGGGCAGTTCCAGACCTTCCAGGAATTCCAGAGAAGCGCCGCCGCCGGTGGAGATGTGGGTCATCTTGTCAGCGTAGCCCAGCTGTTCAACAGCAGCCGCAGAGTCACCGCCGCCGATGATGGAGATCGCGCCGGATTCAGCTACAGCCTTGGCTACAGCGCGGGTACCGGATGCGAAGTTTTCCCATTCAGATACGCCCATGGGACCGTTCCATACTACTGTACCGGAACCAATGATGGTCTTGGAGTACAGTTCCTGGGTCTTTTCGCCGATGTCCAGACCCATCCAGCCGTCCGGAATGGAGTCGGAGTAGATGCGCATGAAGGTGCTGTTTTCGCTGTATTCACGTGCGATTACGTTGTCTACGGGCAGCAAGAAGTTTACGCCCTTGGCCTTAGCCTTAGCCAGCAGATCTCTCGCCAGATCCAGCTTGTCGGATTCGCAGATGGAAGTACCGGTGGTGTTGCCCAGAGCAGCGAAGAAGGTATATGCCATACCGCCGCCGATGATCAGGGTGTCAACCTTTTCCAGCAGATTATTGATAACGCCGATCTTGTCGGAAACCTTTGCACCGCCGAGGATGGCTACGAAGGGTCTCTTGGGATCGTCCAGAGCCTTACCCATGATTTCGATTTCCTTCTGGATCAGATAACCGCATACTGCAGGCAGGTAATCAGCAACACCTGCGGTGGAAGCGTGTGCTCTGTGTGCGGTACCGAATGCGTCGTTTACATATACTTCAGCCAGAGAAGCCATAGCCTTGGCGAAGTCGGGATCGTTCTTTTCTTCGGCAGCGTGGAAACGTACGTTTTCCAGCAGCAGGATTTCGCCTTCCTTCAGATCAGCAGCCTTTGCCTGTGCATCGGGACCTACTACGTCCTTAGCCAGAGTAACCTTCAGACCGCGCTTGGTCAGGTCGTCGGCAACGATCTTCAGAGACAGCTTGGTGATGTCCTTTGCGCCCTTTTCCAGAGCAGCAGCGGTTGCTGCTTCCTGTTCTTCTGCGGGCAGTTCGGCGATCTTCTTCTTTTCCTTCTTGTCCAGCTTCAGTTCAGCGTCCAGAACGTTGTGGGGTCTGCCCATGTGAGAGCAGAGGATAACCTTTGCGCCCTGATCTACCAGGTACTGGATGGTCTTCATTGCGCCTACGATACGCTTATCGTCGGTGATCACGCCGTCTTTAACGGGTACGTTGAAATCGCAGCGGACCAGAACCCGCTTGCCTTTGACATCAATGTCTTCAACAGTTTTCTTGTTGTAGGTCATAGTTGTTCTCCTGTTTTGAATAATTTTGTATACCTTATTACTATATCACATTATTGGAATTTTATCAACAGTTTTTTTGTAAAAATGTGGTATTCTGCGTTATTTTTTCTCATACAGGCGCCATATCCGGCCGTCTTCGGGCAAAAAGCACACCCCACCGGACTGCGGCAGGGTGAGATAATCAGGTATGACAATTTACACTTCCTCAAAGAGTACAAGCTCGGAGTGCATGGGTGTCAGGCGCAGAGTGATGCCCGAAGCCAGCAGCTCCGTCCGGAGACAATGGCGGATGTGCCGCTGTTGTCGAAGGTGATACGGTAGGTCCTGCCGGCATCCGGTCCCTTGGGGTATACGGTGATGGGGGAAGTGTCATGTCCCGGCAGGCAGAATACGGCCATTGCGGCTCTGGTTCTGTCTGCGGCGGTCAGTTCCATGGCACAGAATCCGTCCCGTCTGGCGGAGGCACCGTCGGCGTTGTGGTGGTACATTTTCGCTGTAGGCTGGAAGGGGCGGATGAAGTCACGGTATACGGCCAGACTGTGCTTCAGGAATGCATTCTGTTTCCGGTTGGTCCCGGAGCTGATATTGATATTGCAGAGCATGGCATTGCGCATCTGGAACTGCAGAGATGCATAATCGGCACCGCCCATGCCGTTTACCAGCCGGGTTACTCTTTCCGGCGGAAGAACGGTAGTCATCCCGGCTGTGATGGCCAGAGAACGGGGCGCTTTCTGCCAGTCGGACACCCATGTATGGTGGAACGCCGGAAGCAGACCCAGATCCGTCCGGGCACCGCCGCTGGCACAGTTTTCGAAAATCACATGGGGAAAACGCTTTTTCAGGCGTTTGTACATAGCACATACGGCCTGTGTATGCCGCAGATTGCCGCCCTCCTGCCGTTCCCCGTTTTTCATGAAAAAGCAGGTACGGCGGCATTCCATCCGGCGGGAACGAGCATACCGCTGCGGAATTGTTCCGTATATACCGTCAGATCACTGCAGTAGGAAAACGAGGTATGTTCCTTATTGAATCCGATATGCAGATCGTCTGTTTTCATAAGTATCTCCTTTCACGGAAGGATGCTGTTACTGTACTTCTTCCAGCAGCAGCAGTTCCGATGTCAGAGGGGCAAGACGGAAGGTAAGACCGGTTGTTTTCAGTTCGTAGCCGGTATACAGGACGGATGTTCCGGTGTTGTCGAAGGTGACACGGTAGGTTTTGCCCGCATCCACGCCCCGGAAACGGATCGGGATGACAGGTACGGGTTTGGACAGGGCAAAGATTGTCACAGCTTCCTTCGTTTTGTCCGCCGCACTCAGCTCCATTGCCAGCCAACCGTCTTTCTGGGCATCGGGAATGGCTTCGTTGTGGTGGTACATATGGGCAGTCGGCAGGAAGGGCCGGATGAAATTCTTGTATACATCCACGCTGTGCCGGATGAAATCCAGCTGTTCCGTATTCCATTCCACGCCGTCCGGCTTGAGGGGCGCCATGGAAATGTGGCCGAGCATGGTATTGCGCATCTGGAAATCCAGGGATGCATAACGGAACCCGCCCATACCGGCCAGCAGACGTGCCACTCTCTCCGGCGGCAGGGCCATGGTCATACCGGAAGTAATACAAACGGAACGGGGGGCTTTCTGACAGTCGGACACCCATGTATGGTGGAAATACCGCATGATACCAAGGTCGGTACGTCCGCCGCCGCCCGCGCAGTTTTCGAAAATCACATGGGGGAAACGCTTTTTCAGCCGTTCGTACATGGCATACACACCTTCGTAATGCTTGAGCAGCGTGTATTCCTGCCGTTCGCCGTTTTTCACGAAGGGTGTGACCACTTCGGCAATATTATAATCGAGGCGGAAGAAGTCCAGTTCATTTTCTTCGATGACTCTTGCAATTTCGTTTTCCACCCAGGCAGCCGCTTCGGGAATCGTGAAATCCACAATACCGTAGCTGCGCTTATTCCAGGGTTCGGAGGTGATCCAGTCCAGACGGTCGAAATACATCTGGATTCCCGTGCCGATACGTTCCGGATCCATCCACAGGCCGAATTTCAGGCCGAGTTTCTTTGCATAGTCCCGTATTTCCCGAAAACCGTTCGGATATCTCTCGGGATCCGCTTCCCATATACCGGCGCGTCCCCACCATTCCGATTCTTCTTTTCCGGGCGGGCAGTACCAGCCGGCATCGATATAGAATACCTCAGCACCTGCAGCAGCAGCCTGTTCCATAAAGCGCATTGTGCCCTGTACTTCCATATTGTGTTCCGGTCCGATCCCCGCTACCACCGGGCAAACCGCACCGTCGGCTTCGGGCAGATTGAGAACGGAACGACGGATATGGTCATAGGATGCATTGACCGCATCATCCACATTGCCGAACAGGACACCGATGTGCATCTGCGGTGTCACCAGCGTTTTGCCGGCTTCCAGCTGGTACAGGGGATCCAGACCCTCGATGGCCAGATCGAACATCAGCGTTGCGGGCGGTCCGTTCCGGTTGGCATCGTAGTCAAAGGAGAAACGATAACCGCCGGTATACGCCATCTGGCCGAAGAACATAAGGCCGGTCAGATTGTTTTTCAGGAAGAAGAGGGGATGGCGGCAGCGATAACGGGAATACCGTCCGGCGATGGTTGTTTTTTCAAAGAGCAGAGGACGCCAGATCATGTCCCCTTCCCGGTGTCCGCTGTCGTCGCCGAAATAGCCCAGCGTGTATATTTCTTCCGGTTTATAGCTTGTACCGAATTTCATAGGATCCGTTTGCTCGGCGATACCGCTGAACAGCGAGAGACCGGACACAGCCATGGTTTCCGCGGACAGATTGCGGATCTCCAGCCAGCGGGAAAACATAGCTGTTCCGTCCAGCAGGGTATGCACGGCAATCTCCATGGGTTTGAATGCGGAACGCAGGGTCAGGACTGCTTCCTTGGATCCGTTTTCCCGGTCCAGAACCGCAAAATCCTGCAGTTCCAGGCGATATTCCACGCTTTCGCCGTCGATGGCAACATGAAAGGAGGATGGATACTGGTGGTCGCTCACAAAGGTCGGCAGGTTGGAAAGGACATTCAGGGGATACCCTGCTGCGTTCCATCCGCCGGGGATCAGCATACCATCGGACAGCCGTTCTTCATACACGGTCAGGCCGCTGCGGTAGCTGTACACCGGCTCCGGAGTGTTTCGGGTGTACACATTGATATAGGAAGAATGATTATTCTGCATCATAAGCGCCTCCATGGATGAATCAGACATTCTCAAACAGCACCAGCTCACTGGTCATGGGAGAAAGTACTGTCCGGATGCCGTTTTGCTTCAGTTCCGCACCGGTCAGGAGTACGGAAGAACCGCTGTTGTCGAAGGTAACTTTGTAGGTTCTGCCAACGTCCAGCCCTCTCGGATATACGGTGATTTCCGGATCGTGCTGACCGGGCAGAGCGAAGATGGTCATTGCGGCTCTGGATTTGTCCGCGGCCACCAGTTCAAATGCAAGGAAACCTTCTTTTTCCGCCTGCGGAACGGAATCGTTGTGGTGATACATATGGGATGTGGGCAGGAAGGGACGGATGAAGTTCTTGTAGATACCGATACTGTGGCGCAGGAATGCCAGCTGTTCATCGTTCCATTCCGCATCTGCCGGGGCAAATACGTTCAGTGTGATATGACCCAGCATAACATTGCGCATCTGGAAATCCAGGGATGCCAGCTGATGACAGCCCATGCCGGACACCAGTCGGTCCACCCTCTCCGGCGGCAGGGCCATGGTCATACCGAGGGTGATGTACACGGATCGGGGTGCGATCTGCCAGTCACTCACCCATGTATGGTTGAAGCTCTGCAGCATGCCCAGGTCCGTACGTCCGCCGCCGCCCGCGCAGTTTTCGAAAAGAACATGGGGGAATTTCTTCTTCAGCCGTGCGAACATGGCGTATACGGCTTCGTAATGCTTCAGCACGGTAAATTCCTGTCTGGTACCGTTTTTCATGAAGTAATCCGTCAGGGTGCAGGCATTGTAGTCCAGACGGAAGAGATCCAGCTCATATTCCGTAATAAGCCGTTCGATCTCCGATTCCACCCATGCTGCCGCTTCCGGCACGGTAAAGTCGATCAGACCGTTACTGCTTCTGCCATGGGCATCGGAGGTATACCAGTCCGGGTGCTTTGCGTACTGTCCGGCCTTCTGACCGATCCGTTCCGGTTCCATCCATAAACCGAATTTCATGCCAAGCTTATGGGCATGATCCCGCAGTTTGCCGATTCCGTAGGGATAACGGTCCGGGTCCGGGGTCCATATGCCGGTATAATCCCACCAGGACATTTCTTCCCCGGGCGGGCAGAACCAGCCGGCATCAATGATGAATACCTCCGCCCCTTCCGTCGCCATTTCCTCCATAAACCGGAAGATATCCGTGGTCATGCTGTGCTCAGCACCCACGCCGGCTACCACAAGACATTCGCTGCCGTCGGCTTCGGGACGGTTGAGAACGGAACGGCGGATATGGTCATAGGAAGCATTCACCGCATCGTCCAGCGTACCGATCATGGCACCGATATGCACTTCCGGTGTGACGAATGTCTGACCGGGTTCGATCAGGTACAGGGGCAAAAAGCCGTCGATCGCCATATCTATGGCCAGTCTGGTGCTGTCGGCGTTCCGGCTTGTATCATAGTCAAAGGAAAATTCATACGCACCGCTGTGGGCCAGCTGACCGAAAATGAACATACCCGTATTCTTGTTTTTCAAAAAGAACAGGGGATGTCTGTAACGGTAACGTCCGAAACGGCCGGAGAAGGAGGTTTTGTCGAAGGACAGCTTTCTCCAGGTCATATCCCCTTCGTTTCCGTGACCGTAGTTTTTGAAATAACCGAGCTCGTAAACCTCTTCCGGATCCATAGTATTGCCGTACTGTCTGAGATCTGTTTCCTCAACCACGCCGCTGAAAACGGACAGGCGTGATACAGCCATGGCCTTATCGGACAGATTGCGCACCTCCAGCCAGCGGGAGAACATAACCGTTCCGTCCAGCTTGGTATGTACGACAATTTCCACGGGCTTGATGGCCGAGGTCAGGGTCAGGGCGGTTTCTGTGGTACCGTTTTCGTTTTCCGTTACGGTAAAATCCTTCACGGACAGGCGGTATTCCACGCTGACGCCGTCGATGGAAAGGTGAAACACGGAGGGTTCATGGATTCTGGTAACGAACGGAGGGCGTTTTTCCTCATTCAGCGGATATCCTGCCGTATTCCATCCGCCGGTGATTAACATACCGTCGAGAAAGCGTTCCTCATACACCGTCAGGCCGCTGCGGAAGCTGTAGACCGGCTCCGGCGCATTTCTTGTGAACACATTGATAAAGGAAGAATTTGTCTGTATCATATGCATACTCCTTTGTTCATGGAGGATTTTCATTATTCATCATCATTATAGCATTGTTGCACAAATTATAATATAATTTTGCCGTCAAAAAATATAACAAATCAGTCAATTTTGCAAAAAAGCCATACGACAGCAAAAATGCGGCCATTCTCCGCTTCAGGAAGACAGCCGCATATTCCATTATTGTTTCCGGCTTTCAGCTGCCGATCACGTATTTGCCGAAATCTGCGAATTCCAGAATTTCGGAGAGAATGTAGTTGGAGATAAACATGCCTTTCGGGGTCAGGGAGAATCTTCCGTTGCGGGCGATCATGTAACCGTTATCCACAAACCGCTTCAGCTTATGGCCGTACATGGTTTCAAAGGATGAACCGAAGCGTCTGGTGAATTCTCTGTCGTCAATGCCGTCCTTCAGGCGGAAGCGAAGCATGATGTATTCACCCAGCCGTTCCCTCTCCTCCACCGTTTCGTTCTGATCGGTGATGCGGATGCGGGATGCGGGTTCTTCCACGCCCTTTATGTATTTTTCCTTATCCGGTGTAAAGGAAAACCGGCTGCCGTTGAAATAGGAATGGGCAGACACACCGAATCCAAGGTATTCCTCGCAGTTCCAGTATTTCAGATTGTGGGCGCACATCTTTCCCGGACGGGCGAAATTGGAGATCTCGTACTGATAATATCCTCTGTCCGCCAGATACGCCACAGCCTGTTCGTACATATCGGCTTCCGTATCCTCGTCGGGCAGATAGGGGGCTATACTGTCGTATTCCCTGTAAAACTTTGTGCCCGGTTCGATTTTCAGATCGTAGAGGGAAATATGCTCCGGGTTCAGGCGGGTGACAAAGGACAGGGTATGCATCAGGGAGCCCATGGTCTGATGGGGGATTCCGAACATCAGATCCGTGTTGATATTGGTAAATCCGGCATCCCGCGCCATTTTGTAGCTGCGTACGAAATCCTTCCGGGTATGCTTTCTGGACAAGGCCGTCAGTTCGTTGTCGTGGGCGCTCTGGAGGCCGAAGCTCAGACGGTTCACGCCCAGCCGGTTCAGCTTCCGCAGACCTTCATAGGTCACGGTGGCGGGATTGGCTTCCATGGAAAATTCCGCATACTTCGTCAGACGGAAATTCCGTTTTACCGCTTTGATCAGCCGTGTCAGCTCCTCCATCGGAACCGATGTGGGCGTACCGCCGCCGATGAATACGGTATCCGGTTCATAAACGCGGGCGCTCTTCCGGTAGCTTTCCATATGCTTAATCAGCGCATTCACATACCGGGTCACACATTCCGGATTCGGCGCCGGTGCGGAGTTGAAATCACAGTATGCACATTTGGACAGGCAGAACGGGATATGGATATATATTCCCAGCCGTTTTTTATCATTATAATGGTTTAGCATGGCGTTCGCCTTTCTTTACGGATCGCAGATATAATGCAGGGGAAACAGGGGATCACCGGCTATTCCGCCAGTTTCTGCCGCAGGATCAGTTATCGTCGTCCAGTTTGAGTACGGCCATGAAGGCTTCGGGAGATACCTGAACGCTACCGAGCTGACGCATCTTCTTCTTACCTTCCTTCTGCTTTTCCAGCAGCTTCTTCTTACGGGTAATGTCACCGCCGTAACACTTGGCAAGCACGTCCTTACGCAGCGCCTTTACCGTTTCTCTTGCGATGATCTTGGAGCCGATGGCCGCCTGAATCGGTACTTCAAACAGCTGTCTCGGAATATTGTCCTTCAGCTTTTCCGCAATCTTTCTGGCACGTCCGTAGGCTTTCTCGGAGTGTACGATAAACGTCAGTGCGTCCACCATTTCTCCGTTCAGCAAGAAGTCCAGCTTGACCAGATTGCTTGCCACATATCCTTCGAATTCGTAGTCCAGAGAAGCATAACCGCGGCTCCTGGACTTCAGGGCATCGAAAAAGTCGTAGATGATTTCGTTCAGCGGCAGCTTGTAGTGCAGTTCCACACGTTCCGTGTCGATGTATTTCATGTCAATGAACGTACCTCTGCGGTCCTGACACAGGTCCATGATACCGCCCACATATTCCGTGGGGGTAATAACGGATGCCGCCACGATGGGCTCGGCCGCCACTTCGATTTCGTCGGGTGCGGGATAGTTGGTGGGATTGTCGATGTAGATCACTTCCCCGTTTTTCTTGGTGATCTCGTAAATTACACTGGGGGCTGTTGTGATCAGGTCCAGATTGAATTCTCTTTCCAGCCGCTCTTCGATGATTTCCATATGCAGAAGACCGAGGAAGCCGCAGCGGAAACCGAAGCCCAGCGCAATACTGGTTTCCGGTTCAAAGGAGAAGGCTGCATCGTTCAGCTGGAGCTTTTCCAGCGCATCCTTGGTTTCGTTGTACCGTGCGCCGTCGGCCGGATAAATACCGGCGTATACCATGGACTGCACCTTTTTGAAGCCGGGCAGGGGTTCGGATGCCGGGGACTCTGCACGGGTCACGGTATCACCCACACGGGTATCCGCTACGGTTTTGATGGAGGCGGTGAAGTACCCTACCTCGCCCGCAGACAATTCACCTGTGGAACGCAGGCCGAAGGGATCCATTACGCCCACTTCCACCGTTTCGAATTCCGCACCGGTGTGCATAAGCCTGATGGTATCGCCCACACGCAGAGTACCTTCCATAACACGGATGTATACCACAACACCCATGTAGCTGTTGTACACGGAGTCGAAAATCAGGCAGCGCAGGGGTGCGTTTTCGTCACCGTCGGGAGCAGGAATATCACGGATGATGGATTCCATAACCGATTCGATGTTCAGACCGGTTTTGGCGGAAACGGCCGGGCAGTCCTCAGCGGGAATACCGATTACATCCTCGATCTCCGCCTGTACGCGCTTCACATCCGCGGAGGGCAGGTCAATTTTGTTGATAACGGGCACGATTTCCAGATCCGCATCCACAGCCAGGTAGGCATTGGCAAGGGTCTGGGCTTCGATACCCTGAGTGGCGTCCACTACCAGAAGCGCACCTTCACAGGCATTGAGAGAACGGGAAACCTCGTAGTTGAAGTCCACGTGACCGGGGGTGTCGATCATGTTCAGGGCATACTCTTCCCCGTCCGGTGCTTTGTAGTCGATACGCACGGCTCTTGCCTTGATGGTAATGCCGCGTTCCTTTTCCAGGTCCATATTGTCCAGAAGCTGTTCTTCCATGTCCCGCTTGGCAACCGTGTTGGAGAACTCTAAGATTCTGTCCGCCAGAGTGGACTTGCCGTGGTCAATGTGGGCAATGATTGAGAAATTTCTGATGTGCTTTTGCTTTTCCGTCTGCGCCATATACGCCGATATGCTTCACCGATGTGTTCCGATCCGGGAATCCATTGGTGAGGGCATCCTTTCTATCTGAAATCTGTAAAAATTTGTATTTTTATCCGTTTTGTGCTTCTGCCGCACAGCCGTTTCGGCCGGTTTGTATCCCTATGGGCATACCACACCTGATTTTAATAGTATTATTATACCAGATAGAAAGCACTAAATCAAGTTTTATCCCGAAAAATTCACAGAATTCCCATTTCCCGGAAGACGGCAAAATCCGCCTGTGCACATTGACACGGGGGAAAAAGTATAGTATAATATAGTATATTCGAAAGATTGCAGAAACGGAGGTGCTGTCCCCTATGCCGAATAACGGCTCCATACGCAAAGGACGGGTTCTGCCCGTATTTCCCGTATTCCTGACTTCTCCCAGCCAGGCAGCCCATCTGCTTCTGGAAGGCAGACAGCTGATCTGTCTCGTACGTCACGGGCAGACCGACTGGAATCAGATCAAACGGCTGCAGGGCAGAGAGGATGTTCCCATGAACGGTACGGGACGTCTCCAGGCCGCCTGTACTGCCATGATCTTCCGCCGCTGTTTCTCCGCAGGTGTGCATTTCGGGACCGTCTGCACTTCTCCCCTGTCCCGTGCCGCCGATACTGCGGGATATATCACCGCCGCCCTCGCCTCTCCCGATGATACCGACCCTGCTCTGCTGACTCCCGCGGAATCTCCCCTGATCGTACTGCCCAGCCTGAACGAACGGGATTACGGCAGTCTCTCCGGTCTGACATTGGAAGAACGCAAGGTTCTCTTCCCCAAGGGTGAAAAACAGGCTGGCAATGTGGAAAGCGTTCCCGCAGCAGCCGCCCGTATGTACGGTGCTTTTGACGATATGATGGATGCGGTGCCCGGCAAGGCTGTGATCGGCGTTACCCACGGCGGCATCATCAATGCGGTTTTCTCCCGTCTTACCTCCGGTGAGATCGGTACCGGCAAAACCCTGACGGTAAACTGCAGCGTTTCCCTGATCGCCGCGGGCATCGGTTCTCCCGTTCCGCTGGCATACAATCTGCAGGAAGACGGCATTTACGAATACATGATCAAAATGCTCCGCTCCGGCGCCGAACTCTGACACCGCAGGTGTTTTCCGGAGTGTGCTATACAGTAGAGTTAGTATATACTTACCGAAGTTTCCCCGTCCCGTCCGCAGAAAACGAACTGCGGCTGTAAAGTGAGGTTATATTATGACAACACAGAAATTTTCCGTATCCGGTATGAGCTGTTCCGCCTGTTCCGCCGCCGTTGACAAAGCGGTACGTCAGATGGGCGGTGTAAACGATGTCATGGTCAGCCTGATGAACAACACCATGACCGTACAGTTCGACGAAGCGTCCGTCTCCGAAGAGGCCATCTGCAAAGCCGTAAAAGATGCGGGTTACGGTGCGTCCGTATATATGGGCAGATCGGCGGAGGATCCGGATGCTCTGCGGTATCGGAATCTGAAATCCCGTCTGTGGAAATCCGCCCTGTTTGCGCTTGTTATGATGTATGTCACCATGGGGCATATGATCGGTCTGCCCCTGCCCGCATTCATCGACCCCCACACCGGCGGATATGCGCCTTTATACAATGCCATCGTCCAGCTGTGTCTGGCGCTTCCCGTAATTTTCATCAACCGTGCCTATTACGCGGACGGTTTCCGGGCGGCACTGCACAGAAGCGCGAACATGAACACCCTGATCGCGGTGGGTTCGGGCGCTTCCTTTGTGTACGGGATTTATATTCTCGTGAAAATGATTCTGGGTCTTGCGGACGGTGCGGATATTGCGCCTCTGACCCATGAACTGCATTTTGAATCCGTAACCATGATTCTGGCGCTCATCACCCTTGGCAGAACTTTAGAACTGCGGGCAAGACGGAAAACCGGGGATGCGGTACGTCGTCTGCTGGATCTGGCACCCAAAACCGCGGAGGTCAGACGGGGCGAGGAAATCGTTACCGTTCCCGCGGAAGAGCTGACGGCCGGGGATATTCTGCTGATCCGTTCCGGCGGCGGTATTCCCTGTGACGGGATCATTCTTGTCGGCGGCGGTGCTGTGAATGAAAGTGTGATCACCGGGGAAAGCGTACCGGTGGAGAAGAATATCGGAGATAAGCTCATCAGCGGTACGGTGCTGACCTCGGGTTACGCGGAAATACGTGCGGAATCCGTTGGAGAAGATACGACCGTAGCCAGAATCGCCGCCATGGTGGAAGAGGCCGCTACGTCCAAGGCGCCTGTACAGAAGCTGGCGGACAAGATCAGCGGTATCTTCGTACCCATCGTCTGCGGTATTGCGTTTTTGACCTTTGTGATCTGGCTGATTGCGGGCAGTTCTCTGGATACGGCGGTAAGCTTCGGCATTTCCGTACTGGTGATCTCCTGTCCCTGCGCCCTCGGACTGGCGGCACCCACAGCGGTCATGTGCGGTATCGGCCGGGGGGCGGAAATGGGTCTGCTGATCAAGAGTGCCGATGCGCTTGACCTGCTCTGCAAGACCGAAGCCATTGTACTGGATAAGACCGGCACCATCACGGAAGGCCGTATGCAGGTGGAAAGTGTACACTGCATCAGAGAAAACGATTCTGTCGGGTATCTTGCCGCGGCCGCTGCGCTGGAAGCCATGAGTGAGCATCCCATTGCCGGTGCGGTTACGGCTTACGGTAAGGAAAAAGAACTGGATATACCGGAATGTACGGATTACCATGTGACCTTCGGCGGCGGTGTGGACGGACTGATCGGCGGAAAACGGTATTACTGCGGCAATCAGGCATTTCTGGAACAGAACGGTATTGTCATTCCCCACAGCGCTCTCATTCAGGGAGAAACCTATGCCAAAAACGGACTGACACCTGTATGGGTGGCTGCCAACGACACGGCCATCGGTCTGATCGGCGTGGGAGATGCTGTCAAGGCAAGCAGCAAGGCCGCCGTGGCACAGTTTGCACAGCTGGGTGCGAAGGTGGTCATGCTGACGGGTGACACGGAAATCACAGCCCAGGCGGTGGCTTCTTCCGTGGGTATCGGGCACGTGATCGCCTCCGTGAAGCCGGACGGAAAGTCTGCAGCCATGGAAAGCATCATGGACGGCAGTTATTTCGGTGACGACAAACGCCGGGTTACGGTTATGGTGGGCGACGGTGTCAACGATGCGCCTGCGCTGACCAAGGCGGACTGCGGCATTGCCATCGGTCAGGGTACGGATATTGCCATTGAATCTGCCGGGGTGATCCTTGTGAAGAACGATTTGTCCGATGTGGTCAGAGCCATTCGTCTGAGCCAGGCCGTAATGCGGAATATCGCAGAGAATCTGATCTGGGCATTCGGTTACAATTTGCTGTGTATCCCTCTGGCGGCGGGGGTATTCTTCCCGCTGTTCGGACTGAAGCTCACGCCCATGATCGCCGCCGCGGCTATGTCCCTGTCCAGCATCTGCGTGGTCAGCAATGCCCTGCGGCTGAGACGGTACCGCGGTTGACAAATCCTCCGGGATGGGGTATAATGGAACTGTAAATCATAGGAAAAGAGGACTTGATTATGTTATTCGGAAAGAAAAAAACCGTAAAGCTGAAAATCGAAGGTATGCATTGCCCCCGTTGTGCCGAAAAGGTGGAAAACGCGCTGAAGGCTCTGGGCTGCAAGGCGGAAATTGATGTGAAGCTGGGTAAGGCTACTGTCACCTGTCCCGAAAAGGTAACGGATGCGCAGCTGACCGAAGCTGTGACCGCTGCAGGCTTCCCCGCTGTGATCGCGTAATGGATATGTCTGTCAGAATCATTCTGGTACGCCACGGGGAAAGTCTTGCCAATGTGGCAAAATTCTTTGCCGGGCATACCAATGTGGACCTGTCCGAAAAGGGTTATATGCAGGCGGAGATGACGGTGGACTATGTGCTGTCCCGGTATACTGTGGATAAGATATATGCCAGCGATCTTCTGCGGGCGTACAACACGGTCAGACCGGCGGCGGATCGGCTGGGAATCGATGTGATTCCCGACAGAGAGCTGCGGGAGATTTTTGCGGGGGAATGGGAAGGCCGTTCCTTTACGAACCTGCAGAAAACCTATCCGGCGGATTATGCTGTATGGATGAACGATATCGGTCATGCTTCCCCCACGGGCGGCGAATCGGTTGCGCATCTGTGGGAGAGAGTTTCCGCTGCGCTTCTGCGTATTGCGGGTGAGAATCCCGGTAAAACCGTGCTGATCGGTACCCACGCAACCCCCATCCGTGCCATGCAGTGTATGCTGTCCGGCAAGACACCGGCAGAGATGAAGGACACGCCCTGGGTTTCCAATGCATCCGTTTCCGTGGTGGAATATGTGCCGGATCCGGGGGAAAAAACGATTCCCCGTGCTGTTTGCTTCGGTGAGGACGGGCATCTGGATGCGCTGAAGACCGTATTCCCCGCCAATGTATAGAATTTGTCATATGTGAAAAATACTGCCAACATTTTTTTGATTGTTTTAACCAATGCATTTTTCTCGTAAATCTGATATAATTATGATGTAAAAAATTTGTTATTATCATTTTGTGAGGGTGAAATCATGAAAAAACAACTGAAAAATCTGTTGGCAGTTCTGTTTGCTGCCGTCCTCTTCCTTGCAGGGTGCGGCGCGGATGTTTCCGACGAAACCGATGCTGCTGAAACAGAAGTACAGGCCTCCTCCGAACTTTGTCTGTATGAAAACGGTACTGCGCTGTATTCCATCGTCATGCCGGACAGATGCAGCGAATTCGCCGAAGAAGCAGGCTCTTTCTGCTGGAAAACCTTTGTGGAATCCTACAATGCCGAACTGGCCATCAACAATGACTGGGTAGCAGATCCCGCATCCATTCCCGCCGACACCTTGGAAATTCTGATCGGCAATACCAACCGTGCCGAATCCGCTGAAGTGTACGCCACCATGGACACCTATGCATACCGCATCACCTGCATCAACAACCGCATTGTAATCGCGGCCTCCACGGACACTCTGCTCGATGAGGTTCTGGCTGTTTTCTTCGAACAGGTTCAGGCAGATGAGAACGGACGCGTTACCTTCCCGGCAGATTTTGAGGCATCCCTGACCATTGCACAGCACTGGGAAAACGAACTTGGCGGTGTTCCCCTGTATGAAGGCGGTGTGATTTCCGGTGCTGTCACGGAAGAACCCTGGGGCTTTGCCGGTGACAATCCGTCCGTTCTGATGGGTATCACCGAAACCGATGCCGATGCGTTTGCCGCTTATATTGAAAAGGTACAGTCCGAAGGCTTCACTACCGTGCTCCGCGGCAACTCCGGCGGCGTGATTGCTTATCAGTGCGACAAGGAAGATGTTTCCTTCTACACCTACTACACCGCAGGTACCAATGAAGTCAGAATCATCCGCGACAACTCCAAGACCGCTTCCCTGGAAGAATTCAATTATGTAAGAGAAGCTGCGGAGGGCGAATACAATGAAGTATACATGGTTGCGCTGAAACAGTTTGACCCCCTGATCCCCGCATCTGCCGAATATAAAAACAACGGTATGCTTATGTTGATCAAGCTGGCGGACAACAGTCTGGTTGTCATTGACGGCGGTAGGGTCGACCAGGTCGATTCCGATGAATTTATGAAGATCGCCAGAGAAGTCACCTGTATTCCCGAAGGGGAAAAGATCCGTATTGCCTGCTGGTTCATCACGCACAAGCACACCGACCACATCTGGGGCTTTGACAAGGTTCTGAAGGAATGTACGGACGAACTGATTCTGGAACGTATGCTGTACAACCACAAGGACGGCAGAGACTTCGTGTACAATGCCGAAACCCCCAATGATAAGTATTGTCTGCCCTACGAAAACGTGATGTATCACCTGCCCCGCACCGGTGAAACCATTCAGTTCGGTAATCTGACCATGGATGTTCTGTACACCCAGGAGGATCTGATCAATCTGGGAAACGGTCTGTACAGAACCCCCGAAAACTACAATAACTCCGGTACGGTTCTGCGCGTCAACTTTGACGGAAAGACCTGTATTATCCTCGGTGACATCGACGTTGATGCGAGCAGAATCATGATGAAGAACTACACCGATGAACAGCTGAAGTGTGACGTCGTACAGGTTGCCCACCACTGTTACAACAACCTGCCCGAATTGTACAGAATCATGGATTTCCACACTGCGCTCTTCCCCGTTGCCCGCAATGAGGCTCATACCAACTACTATCAGGTTTTGGAATGTGCGGAAGGAATTGCCGAAGAAGAATATTTCAGCGGTACCGAAACCGTCGGTATCCGTGTTGTGGACGGGGAAATGCAGGTTGTATACCGCAGACCCGGTTACTTCGCGGACGCTGAGGTAAAAATTGCTCCCTGAGAATCTCTGCCTTCTGAAACAGAAATGAATCTGTAAACATGTACAAAAAAGCTACAGTATTTTTTTGGTTATACCGATAGAATTACTGTGGCTTTTATGCAATAATCAAACCTATAATCAGGGGATAAAGTGAATTTTTAGGAAAAAAAGAATACCAATAGTACTTGTAAAAATTTCGCGCCTCCTTTATAATATATGTAGCGTATCCATACGATGTATATACAAAAATACAATCACGGAGGAATATTAACATGAAAATTCACGTAAAGAAGATGTTTGCCGCTCTGTTTGCCGGTATTCTTCTGTTGTCCGGCTGTAATACGCAGCCCACAGTGCCTGAAACCGATGCAGTGATCACGGAAACCGAAGCTGCCACCGAGGCTGCCCCGGAAACACCCGATCTGACCCCGGCGAAGCATCAGATCACAGTGGATGAGATCAACAGTCTTCTCGCCGCCAACAATCTGCAGACGAATATCCACTCCAAATTACCTTACCCTGCTGTGCATGCCGGTCAGCAGATGCGTGTCTGCCATACGGAAAGAGGCACATACATTGCCTTCTCACGGGATTTCGGTTATGAAACGGACATAGCACAGTTCATCGTTGCAAAAATCGATAATGACAACAATGTTACCCTGTTGTATTTCGGAGAATATGCTGCCGATGGCAGTACCGTTCCTGTCAATGTCGGTCAGGATATCAACGGGAATATTGTTGTAACCTCCGCAACCGTGCCTGTATGGGGGCAGCCCTGCAAATGTACCGCACCGGATCTGAATGTTTATATTTTTGATGCGGAAACAGATGAAATGTCCCGGTATTCGGCAGACGCTGTTCTGGACGAAGATGTGGATGGTGTTCTGGCCAGCGGCGAAGCATGGTTGGGCTATCCGCAGGCTATGTTCGATTTCGAGAACCGCAAGGTTTACATGTTTTTCAACGGTACCAGTACCTATGATTTTGTATTGGAATGGTTTACCTTTGATCTGGAAAGCAGAGAATGGGAAAAACACAGCAACTATCAGCGCTTTGAAGGTATTGGACGTCACGGTTACTTCTTCCCCTTCCCGGACGGCAATGGCGGTGCTTACATCGTTGCCAACCGTAATGCGGAGAACAGTGTGGTAGCCGATCAGCTCGTTTTGGCTGAAGGTAATGGCGTCCTGTATACCTATGTATTTGACGAAATGCGTCTTTTCCATATTCCCGACCTGACTTCTTCCGAAAATATTACATGGACCATTATCCATGAAGCCTATTCCGAAAGGGGACATGAGGGCATCTGGTCCTGCATCAGTAACACCTCGTACGGCGGTGCATTCATGGATGCTGACGGATATCTGCATGTTACCTACCAGTATTATATTTCGGATATGATTAACAATCCGGGCGGTGTGGACTACAGCAAACTGGATCCGGATATGCAGTACCGTCATGCCATTTTTGACGGTATGGAATGTATCTACAATGAAAAAATGGACATTGAAGATACGGACTGGCTGTACCTGAAGCCCCAGATCACACAGGCTGCGGACGGAACACTGTATATGATCGTTGCCAAAAATCAGTCATCCCCTCTGATGATAAAGGTGTATAAAGCCAAGGATGCGCTTGGCAAAGCCTGGGAACAGGTAAGTGTAAATACTGTGGATGAAAACAAATCTCTGCGTTGTTTTTCCATGAGCCAGGCACGTGACGGTTCTGTACAGGACAATATTGTCAGCTGTTTTGCCTATACACCATATACCGACCCGGAACTTGGATACAGACGTACAATTACCACATTCAATCTTTCCCTGGAGGATTACAGTACAACGGAACCTGTCGATGTGCTGGCCGGATACGATATTCAGTATGATGAAAGAGTAGACGAGCGCGTTCCTGCCATGGCGCATCAGACAAAGGTAATTCATACGGAAAACGGTACCTATGCGGCGTTCGTATACGATCACAACTTTGATATGAGGAAGGATTATTTCCACATTGTCAAGATCGACAACGAGAAAAATGTACAAATTCTCTATTCCGGTGAATATACTTCTCGTCAGGATAAGGTTTTGACCATACAGATGCTGCCCGATGGCAAGATTTACATTTGTCCGCCGACAGGCTGCACGTTGTACACTTTGGATACCTCCACCGATACCGTAACGCTTGTGGAAACCGCACAGTATTCCGATCGGTATTCTGCGATCCGACAGTCTGATCTGCTCCCCCATCCCGAAGCAGGAAAAGCTTATCTGGTCTGCGATATGAGCAGTGTCTTCCGTATCAGCGTCTACACAATCGATACAGAAGCAATGACCATATCCAAGTCCCCCAAGAATGCTTCCTTTGATACCAAGCTGATGGGCGATTATTCGCACTACTACGTAATTTCCGACGGCGGTACCGGTGCATATCTCGTAGCTACAAGAGAACTGAACAAACAGGAATTTGTAAAGAATCAGCTGGAGATTGGCGAAAAGCTTACCATTCACGGACACACCAATTATATAGACGATTCGATCATGCTATTCTATATCCCGGACCTTTCTACCGGTAAAACCACGTGCATTGAAATCGAGGCACCTTATGAAGCAGAAGGCAGTGCAGGTATCTGGTCTGCGGTGAACATGAAGGACAACGGTGATGTTTATCTGGATTCTGAAGGAAAACTTCACGTATTTTACACATATTATCACCATGATTTCGACGAAATCGACGCTCTGTCCAATACAGAACGCCACGCAGCTACCCTGAAACATTACCACGCGATTTATGAAGGTAGTGCGCTGGTTTCCAAGGAAGAACTTTCCATTGACGATCTTACCATGGATTCCTCCATCCGCATGGCCGAAACCACCGACGGTACGGATTATCTGCTCGTCTGCAACATTGGCGAAGAAAAAGCAAAGATTGATGTATACTTCGAAACCGAAGAGGGCTGGGCACTTACCCAGACAAAGGAACTGGGCGATTTTACTGCAGAATCCTTCAGTGTCAGCGCTCCCCGTGGCGGTTCCGTACAGGACAATGCAATCGACTGCATCATATACGGTGCGGACAACGATGTGTATTTCACCACGGTGACTTTCGAATAAAGGGTATCGCAAGCTGTATGAATAGGTTCTAAAACCAAAAACAGCGGCAGGATACGGTTTTTCCGTACATCCTGCCGCTGTTTTGTGTATTGGCCGAAAATCCGACAAAAAAATGTTCAAAAAGGTGATTTTACATCTCCTGCCAGGCCTTGCACACATCTGCCCATTCAGTATATCCGGAATACTTTTCCAGTTCGGGAATGGTCAGCTCAATGGCGCTGTTGGCACTTCCGCAGGCAGGGAATACCGTTTCGAATCGCTTCAGGGATTCATCCAGATATACTGCAACACCTTCGTTCACCGCAAAGGGGCAAACGCCGCCTACCGCATGACCGATCAGGGTTTCCGCTTCCTCCGGGGTGAGCATTTTTGCTTTTGTACCGAAGCGTGCTTTATATTTTGCATTATCGATCTTGGCATCTCCCGCCGCTACGATCAGGATGGGGTTTTCGCCGACCATGAAGGACAGGGTTTTGGCGATACGGCAGGGTTCGCAGTTCAGCGCCTGTGCCGCCAGTTCCACCGTCGCGCTGGACACCGGAAATTCCAGAATTTTTTCTTCCATGCCGTACTGTCTGAAATATACTTTTACTTTTTCGATAGCCATAGTTTTCCCCTCTGCAGATTGTTTTTCTATATTATGGCACACTTATGCCGAAATTGCAAGTACATTAAAAAAATTTTCCCACTTCTTATTTTTCGCGCGGAATGGTGCACACGAATCCCTGTCCATGCCAAATTCCCTGTTCGGCAGAGGGGAATATGGAACACATGAATAATCGAAAAATGCGAAGAACACTCCATTCTATTCATTCTGATAATTGACATTTGGCGGAATGTGTGGTATAATAATACGGTTGAAAAGGCAGGTGTGTGATTTTCAGATCCGCTGTCGCCTTTATCAATTCGTTTTCCAAAAATTTATTTCAAGAAATGAGATGATCCAACATGGAAAGAAGAACAGGTACGATATCCAGAGGCATCCGCTGCCCCATCATTCGTGAAGGCGATGATCTCGTTCAGATCGTCACTGACAGCGTACTGGAAGCAGCCGCCTGTGAAGAATTTGCACTCCGTGACCGTGATGTAATCTGCATGACCGAATCCATCGTGGCAAGAGCACAGGGTAACTATGCCTCCGTGGATGATATTGCCGCAGATGTAAAGGCAAAGTTCGGCGACAATACCGTTGGTGTTATTTTCCCCATTCTGTCCAGAAACCGCTTCTCCATCTGTCTGAAGGGTATTGCCAGAGGTGCAAAAAAGATCGTTCTGATGTTAAGCTATCCCTCCGATGAGGTTGGTAACGAACTGGTTTCCCTGGACAAGCTGGACGAAGCCGGTGTGAATCCCTACAGCGATGTGCTTTCTCTGGAAAGATACAGAGAGCTGTTCGGCGAGAATCTCCATCCCTTCACCGGTGTTGACTATGTTGCCTACTATCAGGAACTGGTCAAAGCGGAAGGTGCCGATGTAGAGGTCATCTTTGCCAATGATTGCAGAGCCGTACTGAACTACACCAAATGTGTACTGAACTGCGACATTCATACAAGAGCAAGAACCAAGAGACTGCTGAAGGCTGCCGGTGCGGAAATCGTATTCGGTATGGACGAAATTCTGCGTGAACCCGTCAACGGAAGCGGCTGCAACGAAAATTACGGTCTGCTGGGTTCCAACAAGGCTACCGAAGACTCCATCAAGCTCTTCCCCAGGGAATGTGGAGATCTGGTATTTGCCATCCAGAATCTGATTATGGAAAAGACCGGCAAGCACGTGGAAGTAATGGTATACGGTGACGGCGCATTCAAGGATCCCGTCGGCAAGATCTGGGAACTGGCTGACCCCTGTGTTTCCCCCGCATACACACCCGGTCTGGAAGGTACACCCAATGAAGTCAAGCTGAAGTATCTGGCTGACAACGATTTCAAGGCACTGAGCGGCAAGGCTCTGCAGGATGCGATCGCACAGACCATCCGTGCCAAGAAGGCGGATCTGGTAGGTGACATGGCATCCCAGGGTACCACTCCCAGAAGACTGACCGACCTGATCGGATCCCTCTGCGACCTGACCAGCGGTTCCGGTGACAAGGGTACGCCCGTTGTTCTGGTACAGGGTTACTTCGATAATCTGACTGCTGAATAAACAGAATAACAAAACGGCTTTCGGCGGATGATAATATTCCGACCGGAAGCCGTTTTTTTTACTGCTTTCCCCGGCCATACTTCTTTTATCTAAAAAATCATTGCACTTTTCCCCGTCCTGTGGTATCATATAAACAGTACACCCAATTTCTGCACTGCAGATTCATCGGAGGTCCATGTGAAACTGAATTACAAACGCACAATTCTCATCGGTTTTGCCTTTATGTCCATTCTGGCATTCTGGCAGTTCTACGATCAGGTGATTCCCTATCTGCTGGAGAATGTCTTCGGCCTTTCCACCTTCGCCGCAAATGCGATTATGTCCGTGGATAATATCCTCGCAATTTTCATGCTTCCTTTGTTCGGCGCCATTTCCGACCGGACCAGTACCCGTCTCGGAAAACGTACGCCCTATATCCTCTTCGGTACCATCGCCGCTGTGATCCTTATGGTCATTCTGGCCTTCACCGAAGAAGCACGTCATTTCCCCGGCTTCCTGATCACTCTTTTCCTGCTCCTGTTTGTTATGTCCACCTACCGTACTCCGGCTGTGGCGTATATGCCCGATGTGACGGAAAAGCCTCTGCGCAGTAAGGCCAATGCGATCATCAATCTGGTGGGGTACATCGGTGGGATTTTCTCTACGGTGGTTATGATGTTCATGCTGTCCAGCGACAAAAATGATGCCGGTGAAACGGTTTATGCCGCGGATCAGTCCTTCCTGCCCGTTTTTCTCGTCATTGCGGCCTTCATGCTGGTATCCGTGCTCATTCTCGTACTCACCATCCGGGAAAACAAGCTGGCGGCGGAAGTGCATATCGAAGACGATACGCCGGCTGACAAGGCGGACAAGCCTGCGAGGAAGCTCTCCGGTCCGGTCAAGCGGAGTCTGGTGCTGATTCTGGCATCTGTGTTCCTGTGGTTCATGTCCTACAACGCCGTTACCACCGCTTTCTCCCGGTACTGCGTGAATATCTGGCATACGGATCTGGGTACATCCTCCGGTTATCTGATGACCGCCACCATTGCCGCCATTGCCGCTTTTGTTCCCCTTGGATTTGTTTCCGGTGCGCTGGGCAGAAAGAAAACCGTTCTGCTGGGTGTGGCGCTGATGACAATCTGCTTCGGTGCCGCCGGATTCATCACGGAACAGACACCGGTGATGTATGTGGTACTGGCGCTGGTCGGTGTGGCCTGGGCGGCGATCAATGTCAACTCCTATCCCATGGTTGTGGAAATGAGCTCCGGTTCCGATGTGGGCAAGTATACCGGCTTCTACTACACCTTCTCCATGGCGGCACAGATCACAACTCCTCTGCTGTCCGGTTTCCTCATTGACCGGCTGGGCTGGGGCTACAGTATTCTCTTCCCCTATGCGGTGATCTTCGCGGCGGCTTCCTTTGTAACCATGTGCTTTGTGAAGCATGGGGATGTAAAGGTCAGCGCCAGAGACGTAATCGAAACCGCGGCAGGTATGGAGGACTGAGCATGGTCTGGATCGTTTCGGCACTTTCCGTTATCCTGTTTTTTGTTCTGCTGTGGCTGTTCTGCATCTGCCCTTCCCTGCGCCGGCATCCACATCTGCTTCTGTTCCGGAATGCGCGGATCGCACACCGGGGACTGCACGATGATACCGTTCCCGAAAACTCCCTGACTGCATTCCGTCGGGCGGCTGAGGCGGGCTTTGCCATCGAAAACGATATCCACATCACTGCCGACGGAGAAATTGTGGTATTCCACGACGACACGCTGGATCGGATGTGCGGTGTTTCCGGCCGGCCGGAAGAATTCACGCTGGCGGAACTCAAAGCTCTTCGTCTTGCGGGGAGGGATGAACAGATTCCCACCCTTGCGGAATGTCTTGCTGTAATTGACGGCCGGGTACCCCTGCTGATTGAGTTCAAATGCCGGACGGGGGATGTGTGTGCCAGACTTTGTCCTGCGGCGGATGCGGTTCTGGCGGAGTACAAGGGTGTGTATTGGATCCAGTCCTTCTATCCTTTCGTGCTGTCCTGGTACCGGAAGCATCGGCCGGACGTCTGCAGAGGACAGCTTGCCACGGCTTTCGTAGGGGACAAGCTCCATATGCGGATGCTGGGTATGCTTCTCTTCAACGTGTTCGCACGACCGGACTTTGTTTCCTATGAGTGGAAATACCGGCACAAGTGGAACCGGCGGATATGTACCGCACTTGGTGCCGCGCCCGTTGGCTGGACTTTCCGGGCGGAAGAGGAGATCAAAGCCTGCAAAGAAGATTTTGCGGGGTTCATTTTCGAAGGATTCTTACCTAAAAAATAAACAAAAAACGTCATCACGGGACCGGCGAGCTTTTCGCTACGGTTTGCCGCAGATGACGTTTTTTATGTTTGACCGGTGTACGGCGGCTTATTTTCTCACCGCTTCTCCGGCTTTATGTATTTTCTTCAGCCACTTCCCGCTGCGCAGACGGAAATAACACCACACACATTTGATGATCTGGTCGATCTTCAGCATGGTGTAGATCCAGAAGGAGGACCAATGGAACACCAGCCCCGCCAGAGCACCGAGCGGTACGGATGCGACCCACAGGAACAGAATATCCCCGAGCATCAGGAATTTCGTATCCCCGCCGGCACGCAGTACGCCTTTGGTCAGGATGGAGTTCATGGACTGGAAGATTACGATGATGATGATCGCGTTCATCAGGTCGTAGGCGATCTTCTTGGCTTCGGGAGATACGTCGTAATAGTTGATAATGGGGGAACGCAGGATCAGAATGACCAGTGCGGCCACACAGCCGATCAGAAAGCCGAGGAACAAAAAGGTATACCCCTGCTTCTGGGCTTTTTCGTAATCGCCCTCTCCCATGGTATGACCTGTGATAATGCCGCTGGCGTTGGAGATACCCTGGGTCAGAACGGAGCTGAGCTGCTGTACTACGGTGGTGACGGAATTGGCTGCCACGAAGGCCTGACCGATTCTGCCCATGATCATGGCTACGGCATTGTTGCCCAGAGCCAGCAGGGAGTCGCTGATCAGAACGGGGATGCTGACACGGAAATATTCCTGCACCAGATCCCGGCAGTTCATGGCAAGATCCTTCAGCCGATAGCCGATCCGCTTATCCCGCAGGAAAAAGAATCCGCAGATGAAAAGCAGTTCGAAAATACGGGCGATCAGAGTACCCAGCGCCGCGCCTGCGATTTCCATCCGGGGTGCACCGAGTTTACCGAAAATGAATACCCAGTTGAAGAATACATTCACAAAGAAAGCGATGATCGAACAGGTCAGCGGAATCCGTACCTGTCCCACACTGCGCAGTACAATGGTGCAGGTCAGCGCCAGTCCCATGCAGAAATAGGTCGGGATCATCCAGCGCAGGTAGATCACGCCGTAGGAAATGATCTCCGCATCGGGTGTATACAGCTTCATAATCAGCGCCGGAACCGCGAGTGTGGCCACCGTAAATGCCGTGGCGAACACAAGGCAGAAGCGCAGCATGATAGTGATGGCTTTTTTCAGAGAAACGGCATCCTTCATCCCCCAGAAGCGGGAGGTCAGAACGGATGCGCCCATGCCGATACCCATACAGCAGATCTGGAACAGCGTAATAAACTGTCCGGCAAGGGAAGATGCGGAAAGCTGGGCGTCCCCCATACTGCTGAGCATAATGGTATCCATCAGGTTGATCCCCACAGTAATCAGCTGCTGGAGGGAAATGGGAATGGCGATCTTGGCCATTTTCAGGTACAGATCCTTTGTACCGAGAAATTCTTTCAGTCTGGTTTGCATAACATTGTCCTTTGATTCTGTAGCACTCTTCTAATTATACTCCATTTTCAGAAAAAATACAATTGTTTTCCCGCAAATATCCCTTTTCTGATATTTGTTGCTGAAAAAATCTTCGTCGATTTCACCAAAGAACGTTCACATACTAACAAAATACCCTCCAGAATCCAAAGGATACTTTCGCCAAGAAGGTATCCTTTTTGCATATAAAGATTCTTCTTGTAATTTGGCATTCAGATACAGAATCGCAAATTACCACTTGATACAAAAGGATTATTACCAGATCGTGTTTGATACAGAACAAAGCCGAAAACTCACTCGGCTTTGTTCCTATACCTTGAATTATTCATAAATATATAGTATACTGTATTTAGATGAAACTTTTTGAGAAAATTTACGTCTAAACAAACAAAGGAGGTAATTACATGAAGAGATTCCTAGTGGTATCGTGACAAAAGACGGTTTCTTTATCTTGCGCGATGAAACCACCCTCAAGAATGTTGTCGAAAATACATATGGGTTAATTGTAACTGAATCATAAGAATATACATTCGAAACCAGAGGTATTTCTTTTCATTACCCAATCGATATAGGTCTGCTGTCGACTGAATTATATCTCATTGATTTATCAATTTCACAGTTGTATAATGAAGGTGACCTAAAATAATACTGATGGAGGTAGTTTTTATGTTATTTGAAGCCGAAGTAATTCCCCTTTTTATTAGCGGAGTATGTATTATTAGCGTTTTGGAGCTCATTTTCGGATGCATCATACTGAAGAAAAGAAAAAAGGCTTGTATTCTCTTGATCGGTAATGTTGTAAGCATGGCTATAGCACAGTTTTTCTTAATCCGCTGTGTTTTTTCAGATCGTCTGGATTTTGCAATTATACCTGCTCTTGCGTCAAACTCCAACTCGGTCAGTATTGGACTTTTTGGAGTGTTTTGGGCAATTAGTGTGTTTATCCTTCTGCTTTTAGTTTTGGTTTGTACAAAAAATAGTGAGAAACAATAAAGCAAAAAGGAATATAAATCATCCGACAGTTGATGTACATTAAAAAGGTTTTGATTGAATTAAGTCTTACCGATTGAGATTTATCATATCGGCTATTATCCACCTTGCAAAAATGGATAGGCATTCACTCAATATGAACGAAATCCTATTTTCCAGTATGGCACATCGCCATTTGAATGCCACACTTTTGTTCTCGATGGAGTAATGAATGAGTTAAGCAAAATTATTTCTCCTTCACCCTCTTGACTATTTATGATCTGTGCGTGAACAGGGATTCCTATACAATCTGCCATTAGATCGTGACTGTACCGTAAGCAAACAGTTCTGTATTTTACTCATAATTCAGAATCTCCTATAAATATTGGATTGTTATACGTTATGTAATATACCGCAATATTTATTAGGCATACTGTAACGATAGAACGCTGAAAAAAGATATAAGGACAATGCAAAGGCTCCATCCGACAAGGGTGGAGCTTTATGCATAGAGTTCCGTCAAATCGACGAAGGGTTTGACGGATAAGCCTATATCAGCACAAAAGGTAAAAGGAGTGTTTTGCTATGTAATTGCCCTGTGGTTCATTTTAGCACCAATGTGTATTGCTGTGGGGTTTGCCTTAAATCGCATTGTGGGCATTCCCTTGTGCATTTCGATGATGGATAAGATTTATAGGCGTTCAGCAACAAAAATCTAAAAAGGGACCCGCAAATGCACAAAACAACCCATGTAATTTAGTAACGTAAGCAACCACAGCTCTGTAAAAATCTCCCAAAAAAAACATATCCCCCCTTTTTCCAAAGTTTTTTGAAAAGAGGGATAGGGGGTAAAGAATTGCTGCGCAAATCTTCGGGGGAGGTAGAAAAGCTTTTTCGCAAAAAGTTTTTCTACCTCCCCCTTAATATTCAACTATTCACCTCAATGCCGATGACGGATCAGGCCGAGGGCTTTGGAGAGTTCCATTACCACAAAAGGTACGAGGATGAGGCCGAAGCCGATGGCGTAGAGGTATGCGGGCAGGGACATGAGGCCGAAGATGGTGCCGACGGGTGTGAAAAGCAGCAGGAGCACCAGCAGAGTGGAGGCAAGGGCTGCCAGGTTCAGGGTACGGTTTGTGAAGACACCGATTCTGAACAGGGAATGTTCGGAGCGCATATTGAACGCCTGAACGATCTGGGACAGGGCCAAGATCATGAATGCCATGGTCTGACCGCCTGCCAGTTCGCCGGTGATTGTTTCACCCAGCTTGAAGCCGATCAGGGTCAGGGCGGCAAACATGATACCCTGCAGTACAACGCGGATACCCAGACCGTGGGCGAAGATGCCTTCGTTCTTCGGCTTGGGCTTGCGGTCCATTACGTCGGATTCCACAGCTTCCATACCCAGCGCGATGGCCGGCAGACTGTCTGTTACCAGATTGATCCACAGCAGCTGCATGGACAGCAGAGGTGTCTTATGCCACAGAAGCATGGCGGCAAATACGGTAATCACTTCACCGATATTGGTACCCAGCAGGAAGCCGACTACCTTACGGATGTTGGCATAAATACCGCGGCCTTCTCTGACAGCATCCACGATGGTGGCAAAGTTGTCGTCGGTCAGGGTCATGTCAGCAGCACCCTTGGCTACGTCCGTACCGGTAATACCCATGGCACAGCCGATGTCAGCCGCTTTCAGTGCAGGGGCGTCGTTTACACCATCACCGGTCATGGATACAACCTGATCCTTGCGCTGCCATGCCTTGACAATACGGATCTTGTTTTCGGGAGATACGCGGGCGTATACGGAAATGCTTTCAACCTGCTTATCCAGTTCGCTGTCGGTCATGGCATCCAGCTCGGCGCCGGTGATGGCGTTGTCGCCTTCTTCCAGAATACCCAGTTCCTTGGCGATGGCGGATGCGGTTACTACATGGTCACCCGTGATCATAACGGGCTTGATGCCGGCTCTGCGGCATACGGCAACGGCGGCTTTGGCTTCCGGTCTCGGCGGGTCGATCATACCTACCAGACCCATGAAGATCAGTCCGTTTTCCAGTTCTTCGGAGGTGGGATTTTCGGGAACGGTGTCGATTTCCTTATAAGCAACCGCCAGCACACGCAGAGCGTTCTTGCTCATTTCTTCGTTCATCCGCTTTGCCATTTCAAAATCGCCGGCAACACAGCGGGAGATCATCATATCCACCGCACCCTTGACGATAACGACCTTCTTGCCGTCGATCAGGTTGACCGTGGACATGAGCTTACGGTCGGAATCAAAGGGAATCTCAGCCAGACGGGGGTATTTTCTGTTCAGATCTTCCTTGGGCATGCCGTTTCTGTGGGCGGCAAGGACGATGGCGGTTTCTGTGGGGTCACCGATGTGGGTCTCTTCGGCACCGTGGAATACAACGGAACCGTCACAGCACAGCGTACCGAAGGTCAAGAGGTTCTTTACAGCATCGCTGTTGCATGTGGTGATTTCTTCGGTTTCGGTCATGCCGTCCAGATATGCCTTGACTAAGGTCATGCGGTTCTGGGTCAGGGTACCGGTCTTGTCGGAACAGATGATGGATGCGCTGCCGAGGGTTTCCACTGCGGGCAGACGGCGGATCAGGGCGTTGCGCTTTACCATACGCTGTACGCCGATGGAAAGAACGATGGTAACGATGGCGGGCAGACCTTCGGGAATGGCGGATACGGCCAGGGATACGGCGGTCATGAAAATTTCCATAACCGGAATGCCGTTGGCAAGACCGACTACAAAGATGATACCACAGGCACCGAGAGCTACGATACCCAGATATTTACCGAGCTGCGCCAGTTTCTGCTGCAGGGGGGTCTGGGTTTCTTCTTCGTTGTCCAGCAGGTTGGCGATCTTACCCATTTCGGTATCCATACCGGTGGCAGTTACCACAGCGGTTGCTGTACCGTAAGTTACGCTGCAGCCGGAGAACACCATATTGTTTCTGTCTCCGAGAGGTGCTTTTTCGCCCACTTCGGCAGCCGCATCCTTTTCGGAAGGAACGGATTCACCGGTGAGGGCGGATTCTTCGCTTTTCAGGCTGACGCTATGGAGCAGTCGGGCATCGGCGGGAATGAAGTCGCCGGCTTCCAGACGGATGATATCGCCGGGCACCAGTTCGGCCGCATCGATCACCTTTTCTTCCCCGTCACGCAGGACTCTTGCATGGGGCGCCGAGAGACTCTTCAGAGCATCCAGCGCTTTTTCGGCTTTGCTTTCCTGCATTACACCCATTACAGCGTTGAGTATAACGATCAGAAGGATGAGAACGGGTTCAAAGAATTCCTTCGGTTCGCCTTCCACGCAGGCAATCACAAAGGAAATGACAGCGGCAACGATCAGAATCAGGATCATTACATCCTTGAACTGATCCAGAAAACGCTGTGCCATGGTTTTCTTCTTTTTCTCATTCAGCTTGTTGGGACCGTACTCTTTCAGAAGCTGTTCCGCTTTCTCGGCAGTCAGACCCTTTTCCATATTGGAACCGAGTGCTTCCAGTACGTCCGTACGGGATTCGTTATGTGGTAACAAAATCGTATCCTCCTGTATGATTTATGTTTGTTTTATGCACACAGTCACTTGACCGCGTTTCATTGTTCATTTGAACGTATATATTATAGCAGAATTTCGCCGGAATTACAAGAGATATTTGTAAATATTTTCTATCCGGTTTTCTTTTTTTCGGGGGGAATTCCGGAACGGTGTATATATGTTCTGCCGCAGATGTACGGTTTAGTCAGAAACTGCAGTTTTTTTCATTAGGAAGGCAAAAAACAACGACCGGATCCCAAGAATCCGATCGCTGTATCCGGCATTATTCAATATCTTCCAGCGGCACCGCGTTGTCCGCTTCGGTCTTCAGTTCCATCAGGCATTTCCGGCAGATGCGCTTGTCCTTGTACATCATCACATCGTCCGCATCACCGCAGAACAGGCAGGCGGGTTCGTACTTCTTCAGAATCACACGATCCTTTTCCACAAAAATTTCCACTCCGTCCCCGGCTTCCAGCTCCAGTCTTCTTCTAGTTTCGATCGGCAGGACGATTCTTCCCAATTCATCTACTTTACGTACCGTTCCCAAAGATTTCATTTTACCCTTCCTCCGTGTTTCTTACCGTTTTCCCGATACCTGCATTTCCGACAAAACCCGCTTTTTTGGCCCATGGTTCTGTCCGTTTCTGCTTATTTCTGTATCGTTTACCTTATTTTACCATATTTCCAAATCTCTGTCAAGAAGAAAATACCATATTTTTAGAAAAATTATCAATTTTTACCAGAGAATGGAATAAAACCGGCGATTGCGGTTCCTTTTGGCGAATTCTGTCATGCGGGAAATGCCCGGAAATTTCCGCTTTCTGCATAGACGGGCAGTTAAGGGGCAACAATACCGGAAAATCCCATGATAAAGGATCAAAATTATGGTGCGCGGCTGTCAAAGAAGAATTTATGTGGTCAAAAATACCGACAGTGCTCTGTTCGAGGAAGCCTATTTTATTCTCAAACGGAATCCCTCTCCCCAGCCCGCCGTATCCGAATCGGAAATGGCGGCGGAGGCGGATCGGATCGTGAAGGATGTCTACGGCTTTGCCCCCCTCTGCCGCAGAAGAAGCTTCGGCACGAAAATTTTAGCGTTTGTACTGGGTGCGGCGGCTTCTTCCGTTCTGTTCGGTATTACGGCACTGGTCATTTCCCTCTTCTGATATATATAACCGAAAAAGAGAAATGTTTACAAAGTCCTGTTGAATCCCCGGACAAAATACGGTATAATACTTTATGGTTATATGTATGCTGTGGGAGTGCGCCGTCTGTGCTCCCGTTTACAATCCATCGGATGGTTCGCAATCACATCCGGCCGGCAAAGCAATACCGAATACTTTCCACCTGTGCCGCTGTCAGTCCGCCGCCTTCGGAATTTGCCTGCGGAAACCGGGTGTTCTTTTGGTGCGCGGAGATTCCCGTTGTCCCGTACCGGACCGACAGTATGAGTACGATCTGTAATACTGCCGGATTTCCCTTATACCCGTATTCGGATTTTTCATATATAACTGATTGATTCTATATACTATACTATTATGTTTGGAAAGGAATTTTTATGGCAAAGAAGCAAAACAGTAAAGTTCGTGTTATGATGCTGGGCGGCCTCAACGAGATCGGTAAGAATCTGGCCGTCATTGAATATGAAGACGATATGATCATCATCGACTGCGGTCTGGCGTTCCCCGACGAGGATATGCTGGGCGTGGATCTGGTGATTCCCGATTTTACGTATCTGGAAAAGAATATCGACCGTATCCGCGGTATTCTGCTGACCCACGGTCACGAGGACCACATCGGTGCCCTGCCCTATCTGCTCAGAGAAATGGACATCCCGGTGTACGGTACCCGCCTGACATTGGGGATTCTGGAAAGCAAGCTGGCGGAACACCGTCTGCTGGGCGAAAGACAGCTGGTCACCGTGGAAGCCGGTACCATTCTGCGGCTGGGTATTTTCAAGTGTGAATTCATCCGCGTGAACCACTCCATCGCCGACGCCTGCATGATCGCCGTCAGAACCCCCGAAGGAACGATTCTCCACACGGGTGACTTCAAGCTGGACACCTCCCCCATCGGCGGTGAAATGATGGACCTGACCCGCATCGGTGAATACGGCAGAGAAGGTATTCTTCTGCTGATGTGCGAAAGTACCAATGTAGAAAAGCCCGGATTTACGCCTTCCGAAAGAAAGGTCGGTGCGTCTCTGGATCACATTTTCATGACCAACAGCGACCGCCGGGTGATCATCGCCACCTTCTCCTCCAATGTACACAGAGTACAGCAGATCATCAATTCCAGCGCCAAGTTCGGCCGCAAGGTTGCCATCACCGGCAGAAGCATGCTGAACGTAGTGGGCGCGGCTGTACGGCTGGGGTATATGGATGTGCCCGCCGGTGTGCTGATCGATATTTCCGACATCAACCGCTATCCCAGAGAGCAGATCACTATCGTGACCACCGGCTCACAGGGTGAACCCATGTCCGCCCTGTACCGCATGGCCTTTGCGGATCACTCCCAGGTAGAACTTACTCCCAACGATCTGGTGGTTCTCTCCTCCCACGCCATCCCCGGCAACGAAAAGCTGGTGGGCAAGATCATCAACGAAATGTACAAGAAGGGCGTCAACGTATACCACGACGAAGCGGTCGTACACGTATCCGGTCACGCCTGCCACGAGGAGCTCAAGCTGATCCACGCTCTGACCAAGCCGAAATTCTTCATGCCCATTCACGGGGAATACCATCACCTGATGCAGCACAAGGAACTGGCAGAATACATGGGTATGAATCCGGCGGATATTTTCGTATGCGACATCGGTCAGGTGCTGGAACTGGACCGCGACTCCTGCAAGAGAGCCGGTACCGTTACCGCCGGACGGATTCTGGTGGACGGCTACGGCGTCGGTGATGTGGGCAATATTGTGCTCCGCGACCGCCGTCATCTGGCCCAGGACGGTCTGATCGTTGTGGTTGCTACCGTGGATACCGACGAAGGTGCCATCATCTCCGGTCCCGACATCATCTCCCGCGGTTTCGTATATGTCAGAGAAAACGAAGAGCTGATGGACGAAGTACGGGAACTGGTACGCACCCAGCTGAACGATACGCTGGAAGCCGGTGCTACCGAATGGAATCAGATGAAGACCAGCGTAAAGGATGCGCTGTCCAAGTATCTCTACAACAAAACCAAGCGCAAGCCCATGATCCTGCCTGTGATCATGAATGTATAAAACCGAAAAAACGAAAGGATTTTGGATATGATCAAGCATATTATTCTCTGGAAACTGAAGGAAAGCATGACCTGCGAGGAAAAATCAGCCGCCAAAGCGGAAGCCAAGCGCCGTCTGGAAAGCCTGAATGGCAATATTCCCGGCATGATCGCCCTGCAGGTGAACACAAACGGTCTGGATTCCTCCAATGCGGACATGATGCTGGACAGTTCTTTTGAAACCGCCGAAGCACTGGCCGGTTATCAGGTAAATCCCCTCCACGTGGAAGCGGCTACCTTTGTACGCAGTGTAGTGGAAAGCAGACTCTGTCTGGACTACGAAATCTGAACCTATGATTATGAAAAAGAAGCCTGAACTGCTCTCTCCTGCGGGGAATATGGAAAAACTCCGTGCGGCAGTCCTGTACGGTGCCGATGCGGTGTATCTGGCCGGCAAACAGTTCGGTATGCGTGCGGCATCGGATAATTTCACCGAAGAGGAATTGGCGGAAGCGGTACAGTTCTGCCACAGCCGCGGCGTGAAGCTGTATGTGACCGTCAATGTGATGCCCCACACGGAAGAATACATTTCTCTGGACGACCATCTGCGTTTTCTGGAAGCCATCGGCGTGGATGCGGTGATCGTATCGGATATCGGCGTGGTCATGCGGCTGAAGGAAGTGGCGCCTTCTCTGGAACTGCATATTTCCACCCAGGCAAGTGCCGTCTCCGCCCAGGCGTGCAATGCGTGGCACAGTCTCGGTGCAAAGCGTGTGGTACTGGCGAGAGAACTGACCCTGGCGGATATCCGCAAAATCCGTGCCGGGATTCCCGATTCCCTGGAGCTGGAAACCTTTGTACACGGTGCTATGTGCATTGCCTACAGCGGCAGATGTCTGCTGTCCAATTACTTCACAGGGCGGGATGCCAACCACGGTACCTGCGCCCAGTCCTGCCGCTGGTGCTATGAGCCGTCTGAAAACCGGATGGAAATCGAACTGGCAGAAGCCAACCGTCCCGACACCCCCGTTGCGCTGGCCGCTGTGGAGGAAAAAGGCGAAACATTCTTCCTGTCCTCCCGTGACACCTGCATGATCGAGCATATTGCGGATCTGGAATCGGCGGGGATTTCCAGCTACAAGATCGAAGGTCGGGTAAAGAGTGCCTATTACACCGCTGTGGTAACGAACACCTACCGTATGGCTCTGGATGCCTACCGTAAGGATCCCGCGGCGTACCGTACCGATCCCCTGTGGATCCGGGAGCTGAACAGCGTTTCCCACAGAGAATACAACACCGGTTTCTACTATACCCCGCCCCATGAGGATGCCAACACGGTGACCATGCTGGGTTACATACGGGAAAAGGCATATCTGGCTACGGCGCTGGCCGATGCGGATGTACCGGACGAAAACGGAATGTATACCGCACGGTTCATCCAGCGGAACAAGCTCACCGCCGACGAGCCTGTGGAACTGATCTCCCCCGGCAGATGCGGACGTGCGTTCACTGCGCTGGATCTGCGGGATGAGGAAGGACAGAATATTCCCTCCGTACCCCATCCGGGCATGATCTTCACCCTGCAGGTTCCCTTTGCCGTACGGGAGGGGGATATTCTCCGTCAGGGCGAATGACACACGCATGATCTTTGAAAATGCGGGGATGGTGCAGAAATCCGGCACATCTCTGCGGAATTGAGGTTAATTTATGTGGATTGAAGCTGTAAAAGCGTTTTTTATCGGCATCATTCAGGGGATTACGGAATGGCTGCCGGTTTCCAGCACGGGGCATATGATCCTGTTCGATCAGCTTTTCCCCATGCAGGTATCGGATGCCTTTATGTCCATGTTCCGGGTAGTGATTCAGCTCGGCTCCATTATGGCAGTGCTGACGATCTATTTCGACAGACTGAATCCTTTTTCCGGACGTAAGGATGAGGCGGAGAAAAAGCGTACCCTCTCCCTGCTTGGCAAGGTGCTGATCGCCGCTGTGCCCGCCGCGATTGTGGGGCTTTTGTTCGACGATCTGCTGGACAAATATCTGTATACCTACATAGTGGTTGCCTGTACGCTGATTCTGTACGGTATTGCCTTTATCATCATTGAGCACAAGAGAAAGAATTACGTCTATCCCGTGAAAACGGCGGAAAATATTTCCGTGAAGCAGGCGCTGGCCATCGGATGCTTCCAGATGCTTTCCCTGATCCCCGGCACATCCCGTTCCGGCAGTACCATCATCGGTGCCCTGTGTGTGGGTGTTTCCCGGACGGCGGCGGCGGAATTTTCCTTCTTCCTGGCCATTCCGGTTATGCTGGGTGCCAGCGGGCTGAAATTGATCAAGTATCTCTTTTCAGAAGGTTTTGCCTTCGGTGCTACAGAATGGATGGTACTGATTCTCGGTACAGCCGTGGCTTTTCTGGTATCCGTGGCGGTGATCCGTTTCCTGACGGACTTTGTCAGACGGCACAGCTTTGCGGTATTCGGATACTACCGTATCGTACTGGGTATTCTGGTACTGCTCTATGCGCTGATCCGGGGCTGATATAGGAAACGGAAGCGAACCTTGCAAAATTGCGGCAGGGTTCGCTTTTTTCTTGCAAATCCCCAGAATATATGGTATAATGAAACATCATCAATGTAAGGAGTCACCCATGCGTATCGTTCCACTGATTCTGTCCTATGTACTGATTCTGTCCTATGTACTGTTCTTCGGCATCTACAGTCTGCTGTATACCGTGCTTCTGCCGGTTTTTTCCTATGGGCAGGCGGCGGCTATGGTCGCTTTTGTTTCTGCGGTTCTTGCGGCGGCTGTCGCATTGGTCACGACGGAAAAGGGACTGGGGATTTCGGTAAACCGGCAGTCGGTCGGTACCGGAAAAAGGGCTCGGGGGAAATGTATCCTGCTCGGATTCTGGGGACTCTTTACCGGGAACTGTGTGCTTTCCCTGTTGTTTTCGCCCAGTGATGTAACGGATTATTCGATTGTCGGTTTTATTCTGCAGATTCTCTCCGCTGTGATCATCCATCCGATAGGGGAGGAGATTCTGTTCCGGCGTCTGTTTCTGCCGCGGATCGGGGAATATCTGCCCGGTCCTGCCGCGTTGGCGGTACAGGCGATTCTGTTTGCCCTTACCCACTATTTCTCCGGTACCGGAAATATGCTGTATGCCCTGCTCGGCGGGTTCATTCTCGGTGCGGTATATCTGCATACGGGCAAGCTGATGTACACGATTTTTCTGCACGCTGCGGTCAATCTCATCGGGCTGTTCCTACCTGTCAGTATTCTGCCGGCGGTCTGCGCGGTTTCGGCCGGTGCGCTGATCGTTTCCTTTATACTTTATAAATCACTCACCAACCGAAAGGAGTCCGGGTCATGACCATGCTTCCCGTCTGTTTTCCCGCAAGAGAAAAAGCTGTTGCCGCTGTGCTGGCACGGTACGCCCATGCTATGACGGATGCGGATTTCATGCATTGTGCGCTGGAGCTGGCATCTCTCGGTGCGGAGGCGGGTGAGGTGCCGGTTGGTGCGGTTCTGGTGCGGGACGGTGTGATTCTCGCCGGGGACTACAACGGCCGGGAAGAAGCCAAAAACGCTTTGTACCATGCGGAGGTTTCCGTGATCGACAAAGGATGCTCCGTACTCGGCGGCTGGCGGCTGCCCGGATGCACCCTGTACGTCACGGTGGAGCCCTGCCCCATGTGTGCCGGTGCCGTCTGGAACGCACGGATTCCCCGGGTTGTGGTCGGTACGAAGGATGCGAAAGCCGGTGCTATGGGTTCTCTGATCAATCTCAACAGCTATCCGCTGAACTGGAAGCCGGAAGTGGTTTTCGGGGTGTGTGAAGCCGAAGCACGTGCGCTGATGCAGGCGTTTTTCAAGGCAAGACGGAAGTGAGGCGTTTATGACAAAAATTCCTTTTACCGATACAATGCGGTTCGATCCCGACGACACGCTGTTCATCACCGATCTGGACGGTACTTTGCTGACACCGGATGCGGTACTGCCCGATGGTGCTGTGGAGCTGGCGCGGGAACTGCACAAAATGGGTGTGCATCTGACCTATGCGACGGCACGCACCATTCGTTCTGCCGCTTTCATTCTCGCCGGTCTTCCTTTTTCCGAGCCGGTTTCCCTGATGAACGGGGTACTGATGCGGGATATGAACGAAGGACGGTACGTGGAAGGCAATCTTCTGCCGGCGGATGCGGTGGAGAAAATCCTCTCCGTGGGCGGTGATCCGTTTGTGTACACGCTGACGGAAGAAGATGAGCTGTTTACGGCGTACCGGCGGCTGGCCAATCCGTATATGGAAGATTTTGTACAAGAACGGGTGGACAAATACGGTAAGCCTTTCCGGCAGATGGAGGATTTCCGCCTTTTGCTGGAAGAAAAACAGCGGATCATCTACTGCTGTTATCTGGACACGGATGACAGACTGCGGCCCGTGTACGAAGCCATCTGCGCGCTGCGGAATGACGCGGGTGAGCCGATAGTCAAGTGTGCCTACTACAGCGACCACTATCGCCCCGGATTATGGTATCTGGAGGTATTTTCCACCGGCGCGTCCAAGGGGAATGTATGCCGGAGGCTGCGGGAGTTGACCGGACGGCAGGTGATCGTATGCTTCGGGGACAACAACAACGATCTGCCCATGTTCGCCGAAAGTGATTATGCTTTTGCGGTGGAACGGGCGGTGGATGCGGTCAAAGAAGCGGCGGACGCTGTGATTCCGGGAGAGATCGGGGTATTGGAATTCATCAGAAATCATGTAATACAGGAGTAACGACAATGGAAATTCTGGAACAGATCAAAATACAGGCAAAAGAAGCGGCGGAAGCTTTAGTGAAGGAAGCAAAGCTGACAGCGGGTCAGATCGTGGTGATCGGCTGTTCCTCCAGCGAGGTACTGGGAAACAAAATCGGCACGGCATCCTCTCCCGAAGCGGCGGAAGCCATTTATGCGGGACTGGACTCTGTATTCCGTCCTCTGGGGATTTATATTGCCGGACAGTGCTGTGAGCATCTGAACCGTGCGATCGTTACGGAAGCGGCTGCTGTACCCGGTGCGTATCGGGTGAATGTGGTTCCCCAGCCCAAAGCAGGCGGATCCTTTGCCACGGCGGTATACCGTCATGCGGAACATCCGGTGGTACTGGAGGGGATTCAGGCCGATGCGGGTCTGGACATTGGCGGCACGCTGATCGGGATGCATCTTCGTCCTGTAGCGGTGCCGGTACGTCTGCCGGTACGCCAGATCGGGGATGCGATTCTGCTGGCGGCACGGACAAGAGCCAAGTTCATCGGCGGATGCCGTGCGGTTTACGATGAAAACCTTCTGTAATGCATATTTCATCAAGCTGCTGAAGCAATAACAAACGGGCTATCGCAAATTCCGAAATGCGAAAGCCCGTTTTTCAGTTGTATATTCCTTTATTTCTTCACAAGCTCAATCTTCACGTCCAGCGCATCCCTGCCGGTCACGTAGAATTTCCGATAATGTCCGTTACGGTTGACAGCGGTCTTGCCGGAATCTTCCAGTTTTCCGCTGAAGGTGTAACGGCATACCCAACCTTCATAGGTTACACGCAAACAATGCTCTTCCACAGAGATTTCCGTTTCCTTTTCCCCGTCGAAGGTAAAAGCAGGCAGTGCGTAGGCAATTTCACCCTTTCCGGAAACCGCAGCGGATACACCGTTTTCATCCACTTTGTAGTTTACGGTAACGGTTTCCTCATCCAGCCGGCTTTCCATGGTCAGGGATACATAATCCGCACCGGTTTCCTGGTCGGTCAATGTATGTACCCACTTGGGATCTGCCGAGAAATCCCATTCGCCGTCCTTTTGGATACCGGGACACAGGGCCAGGTATACCGGTTCTGCGCCGTTTATTTTGTAGCGCGGCTTTTTACCGCAGCAAGCCATGGACAGACAGAGCGTAGAGGGTGCACCGTATTTATGTACACGTCCCAATCCACTTGCATCGTAATGAGGATCTGCATCTTTGTCATATTCCAGAAAATATCCACCGGCACGGGCAAATACCTTATGGAAATGATCCGATGTGCACCAGATGGACGGAGAATCGTCGAATTCACCTGTTTCGATGGAATCATCACAGAATAAATGAGCAGCGTAATAGTTGGATGCAGCGGTAATCATGTATTTATCAAAATACGCGTAAAGTTCACAGCCGAAATGCATTCGGAACGGATAGCAGTTCTTCACATGACTAATAGGCGTTTTGCTTAGCCAGTATTCTGTGTTTTCCACCGCACGTTTTGCCGCAGCTTTGAATTTTCCGGCAAGGACAAGGTCTCCTTCTTTCTTATAACGGGCAGCTTCATATTCGCAGACGGTAGCCAGCCATCCTTCATTTAACAAGAACTGGTTACTTCTGCCGCCATAAGGAAGCTCTCCTGTAACAGACTGCATTTTCAGAGTATACAAACCCGATTTCCGCAGATATTCGTCCACCTGCTTGTAATACTTGCCCCTGTAACCGCGGAACAGCAGAAGGGAGAACAAACCTCTGGGACAGATGTCATATACAATAGGCTGGTGATTATCGCTTTCCCCGTTGTCCATATACATCCCGTTTTCATCCAGCCACTGCAGCTGAGAAGCGATCTGAATATCGATGAATTCTGTACTATCACCCAGACCCATGGCGTTTCTGAAATATTCGCTGACACCGGTAAACAATGCCCAGTTGCGAACAGGATCCGTAGGCGTTTTTGCAATCACATCATAACAGGTATAGGGATCGATTTCCTTGAAATATTCCTTCCAGCGTGCCAGATTTGCCGGGTCAACTGCATTGTTTTTCTCCAGTTCCATCATGCAGCAAACCACTTCACGGATGGAAAAATCATTAGCCGCCTTTACATGGGGAATGGTTTTGCAGCAAAATTCCATCATTTCGCAGAACAGGTCGTACATATTCTTCAGTTTCCCGTTGGCAATCAGGATACCGATATTGGAAGTCAGTCTGGGAAATCCGTGCTCCGTCAGTCCTTCCCGCTTGACTCTGTCAAAATATTCAACGATATGCTCTTCCGTATACGCTGAAAGGGTTTTCTCTATCAGTTGCAAATACTTTGTACCCATTGTTTTCTCCTTTGGCTTTCACAAAGATGTACTACCATAAGTATATCACAAGTCTCCCGACTTGTAAATATAAAAACAGAGCAATACGAACATTTATTACTCTGTTTTTATCTATTTCTTTATCTATCCAAGCTATAGAATCCGGTGTTCTTATCGGCACGGTGTGTCCACATACCTCTGGTGAAGTCCGGGAAATCCACGGGCATACTACCGTTAGCAATGGAAATTTCGGACAGAGGAGTAATTGCCATCCATGCTGCCGTATCGTAGGTGTCGATCGGCGGTACTTCATTGTCGTGCAGTGCAGTGAAGAAGGCATCAAAAATCAGCCAGTCAATACCGCCATGTCCGCCCTTCACACCATTTTCCTGGAAATATTTCCAGATGGGATGGTCAAATTCTTCATAGAATTCCCAGTACGGGCGAGCTCTTCTCTTACCGTCCTCATCCGGTTTCATATCGTCATAGTAAAGTACCTGGCGGCTTTCTTCCATATATCCCTTGGTACCGCGGATGGTGTAGTTACGTGAATAATAGTGCGGCAGGGAGGTATCCAGAATCAGGGAGATAGTTTCGCCGTGAGCGCACAGGATGTTGGTTCTGACTATATCCCCCTGGCAGAAACGGTATGTCTGCAGTTCGGCAGGTATATTGTCGTGGTTCTTGGCATATTCATTCAGACCCCAGGCACCGGATGCCATGGAGGACAGCTTGATCATGCGGTTGCCGCGGTTGATGTTCATGGTCTTGGCCAGAGGACCGATGGCATGGGTGGGATAGGTATCGCAGTTGCGGTTCTGGTAGTTGCGCAGACGGTAGTGACGGCGTTCTTCGCCCTCGGTGATCTCGTCGCGCAGATCGTGCTGATAACCGCCTTCGCAGTGTACAATCTTGCCGAACAGACCATCACGGACCATCTGCATTACCATCAGTTCCCGTCTGTCGTAACAGCAGTTTTCCAGCATCATGCAGTGGATACCGGTTTTTTCGTATGTATTGACCAGTTTCCAGCAGTCATCCACAGAATATGCGCCGCCTGCTTCGATACCCACAGGTTTGCCGCATTCCATAGCGTATACCGCTGCGGGAATATGGTTGTCCCAGGAAGAAGCGACAATCACCACATCTACCTCAGGAGACTCGATAACTTCTCTGTAATTCAATGTCCACTTAGGAGTATTGCCGGCATAGAATTCCGTTTCATGTACACCCCAGCGTGCACGGTCTTCGTACAAGTCGCATACATAAGTAATGATCGCATCTTCTCGGGGACACAGGGAAGCAATTACGTGACAGATCCCGCGCTGGCCGATCCCAATTACACCTACTCTGATTTTATCCATTTTCTGTCTCCTTTAAATATTATTATTATGTATTATTATGTATTTTATCTGTCCAGGGAGTAGAAGCCGGTATTCTTGTCTGTACGGCAGGTCCACATACCTCTGGTGAAGTCCGGAATGTCTACAGCGGTGCAGCCGTTGGCAATGGAGATTTCGGACAGGGGAGAAATTGCCATCCACGCTGCTGTATCGTATGTATCGATCGGCGGTACTACGTTATCTCTCAGAGAGGTGAAGTAAGCGTCAAATACCAGCCAGTCGATACCGCCGTGTCCGCCCTTTACGCCCTCCTGCTTGAAATAACGCCAGATAGGATGTTCCCATTCATCCATGAACATATGCAGGTTGTTATAGTTGGACTCCGATTCGGGTGTTACGCCGTCCACAAATGCCTTGATTTCCACTTCGCTGAAGAAGCCCTTGGTACCGCGCACGGTATAGTTACGGGAATAATTGCGGGGAAGCGTGGTATCCAGAGTCAGGGTAATGGTTTCGCCATGGGCGCAGAGGATATTGGTCTTTACGATATCGCCCTGACGGAACTTATAATCCTGCAGTTCCTTGCGCATACCGTGTTCTTTGGCGTATTCGTTCAGACCCCATGCGCCGGATGCCATGGAATGGAGCTTGACCATGCGGTTGCCGCGGTTGATATCCAGAGTCTTGGCAATCGGGCCGATGTCGTGGGTGGGGTAGTTGTCGCAATTGCGGTTCTGATAGTTGCGCAGACGGTAGTGGCGGTTTTCTTCGCCCCAGAGCACTTCGCCGCGCAGGTCATGCTGATAGCCGCCTTCGCAGTGTACGACCTTGCCGAACAGGCCGCCTCTGACCATGTTCAGTGCCGTCAGCTCATATTCGCCGTAACAGCAGTTTTCCAGCATCATGCAGTGGATACCGGATTTTTCGTGGGCGTTCACCAGACTCCAGCAGTCATCCAGAGAGTACGCACCGCCGACTTCGATGGCCACCTGCTTGCCGCAGTTCATGGCATATACTGCTGCGGGTACATGGTTTTCCCATGCGGAGCAGACGATTACCACTTCCACCTCGTCGGATTCGATCAGTTCCTTATAATTCTGCGTCCACTTGGGCTCGTAACCCTTTTTGTTATAAACGGTCTTTACCCCGTTCAGGCAGCGGTCTTCGTACAGATCACATACATATGTTACGTGTACATCATCTCTTTCACACAGGATGCCGTCCAGATGGAACATACCGCGTCCGCCCAGGCCGATAATACCTACTTTGTATTCTGCCATTTTTATACCTCCGTATCCATACTGTACACAACTTTTTGAGTCCTTGTACAATTCACCCGTTTTTGTCGGATGTACCTATATTATATTCGCTCTGCCTACGGTTGTCAAGAGATTACATTTATATATTTTTAATAATTTTTCCGTCTTTTCCGTACGGTTTTCTTAACCCTTCCCGCCCCGGAACACAAAAAACCGCAGCAGACCTCTCCGCCGCGGCTTTTGTTTGTATTCGGTTATCTGTCCAGAGAATAGTATCCGGTATTCTTGTCCGTACGGCAGGTCCACTTGCCTCTGGTGAAGTCCGGGATATCCACGGGCATATTGCCGTTGGCGATGGAGATTTCGGACAGGGGGGTAATGGCCAGCCATGCTGCTGTGTCGTATGTATCGATCGGCGGAACCACATTGTCTCTCAGAGAGGAGAAATATGCGTCGAATACCAGCCAGTCGATACCGCCGTGTCCTCTTCTGACACCTGCTTTGCGGTAGTCTCTCCAGATATAGTGTTCCCATTCTTCCCGGAAATCTTCCACGTTATTGAAGAAGGAATGGTCTTCCGTACCCTTGCCTTCGATGAATACGGCGTTTTCCACTTCGCCGAAGAAGCCCTTGGTGCCGCGTACGGTGAATCCGCGGGCGTAGTAGCGGGGGAGCGTGGTATCCAGGGTCAGGCAGATGGTCTGTCCGTGGGCGCAGAGGATGTTGGTCTTGATCACGTCACCCTGACGGAACTTATAGTCCTGCAGTTCGCGGGTGATGTTTTCATGGGTTCTTGCGTATTCGTTCAGCCCCCAGGCACCGGATGCCATGGAAGTCAGCTTGACCATACGGTTGCCGCGGTTGATGTCCAGAATTTTACAGATCGGGCCCAGTGCGTGGGTGGGGTAATTGTCGCAGCAGCGGTTCTGGTAGTTGCGCAGACGGTAGTGACGGATCTGATCCCCCAGGGCGATTTCTTCACGCAGGTCATGCTGATAGCCGCCTTCGCAATGTACGATTTCGCCGAACAGGCCTTCACGGACCATGCGCATAACCATCAGTTCATTGGCGCTGTAGCAGCAGTTTTCGATCATCATGCAGTGGATGCCGGTTTTTTCATGGGCTTCCACCAGTTTCCAGCAGTCGTCGATGGAATAAGCACCGCCGACTTCGATGCCGACCTGCTTGCCGCATTCCATGGCATATACCGCTGCGGGAACATGGTTTTCCCATGCGGAGCTTACGATGACCACTTCCACGTCGGGAGAGTCAATCAGTTCTTTATAATCCAGAGTCCACTTGGGCGTATTACCCTTCTTACTCTTGACCAGATTTACACCTGCCTGACAGCGGTCTTCATACAGGTCACAGACATAGGTTACGCAGATGTCCTCTCTTTCCGTAAAAATATTCTCCATCTGGTGCATTCCGCGTCCGCCCAGACCAATCAGACCTACCTTGAATTCAGCCATTTTTTCCTCCGTTTATACTTATTGTCATTATCTTATTCTGAATATTTGCAGCTGTGAAAACGTACATATATTATTTAATATATTATAAACCTTTTCCCTGTATTTGTCAATGGTTCACCCGGGAGTTCCCTTTTACCCTTTATGCTGATAGAAAAAACTTCGTCGATTTTACCAAAGAGCGTTCACATTTCGGCGGCCAAAGCTGTATCCACACTCGGCTTTGTTCCTATACCTTGAAATATTCATAAATCTATTGTACAATAGATTTAGATGGAACTTTATGGAGAATTTCACGTTCAAATATACAGGCACAATAGAAAACGGTATATTTATGGTATAATAGAACTGTGTAAGAGTTCTATAAAATTGAAGTTATCTTATTGAAACCAACAAATTCCAAATATTATGTTGTTCAATTCCTCTTTTTTGAGTGGTAAAATATAGCTGTAAAATCAAGAAGGAGGTTTTTCATATGAACACAGACAAAATTTTAGCAGAATCAATCGCAAAGGACTATGCACCGAAGGAAAATTCCAAGATCGCTGCTCTGAAAAAACTGGACAACCGTGCAAAACTCCCTGCCACTATTTTCACCTACTCTTGGGGGATTGTATTTGCACTTGTTTTTGGCACAGGGATGTCCTTGGCAATGCAAGTGATCGGAAACAGCATGGTGCTTGGTATCGCTGTCGGTATTGTGGGCCTTATTGGTTGCAGTGTGAATTATCCGATTTATAAGAGATTGCTTGAAAAGGGCAAGTCAAAATATGCCTATGAAATCGTGCAGCTCGCCCGTGAAATCGCAGAAAAATAATCAAAACCTCCAAGGAGTGGTAATATGAACAAATCCGAAAGCAAATATTTTAATACTGCCACGAAACTGGACCTTGCATTGATTTCCTTGCTGAAAAAGAAACCGTTGGAATATATTACGGTCCGCGAGATTTGCGAAACGGCAGGGGTAAATCGCTCCACCTTTTACTTGCATTATGAAACGATCGGCGATTTGCTAAATGAAACAACACGATACTTGTTAGATGGGTTTTTGTCATATTTTTCAACCGACACACAGTCAGTAGCTCTCAATCTTATGGACTGCGAACTGAATGAATTGGTGTTTATTTGCGATAAGTATCTAACACCGTATCTCACCTATATCAAAGATCACAAAGAGGTATTTCAGGTTGCATTGGCACAAAATAAAATTTTGGGATTTGAAGATGTGTATAAGCGAATGTTTGAAAACATATTCAATCCGATTCTGGCGAGATTTCACTATCCGGCAGACATCAGACAATATGTGATGATGTACTATCTCAATGGTATCAACGCCATCATCGTTGAATGGTTGAAAAATAGTTGTGACAAGTCAACTGATGAAATATCCAAGATAATCGCCGTCTGTATTTACGGGAAAGATAATGCAAATGGATAGGACACGAAAAATCCCCCTTGTCAGTTTGTTATTCAACATGGTATATAGCACCTATCACATTATTTTTGGCATAGCAACACGCTCGTGGTGGTTTTTTACAATCGGTATTTACTATGCAATATTGAGTATTGTTCGCTTTGTGGTTCTTGGGCACAAAGGCAAGAAACACTTTGTCATTCGGTTTACCGGAATCATGTTGATGGTGCTATCCATATCGCTCATTGGAACAGTAATCCTTGCTTTTGTAAAAGATAGAGGTACCGAATTTCCTTTGATTGTTATGCTTGCGATTGCGGTATATGCCTTTACCAAAATCACCCTTGCAACAATAAAATGGATAAAGGCACAAAAAAGCAAATCGGCAAAATTGATAACATTACGAAACATATCATTTGCCGATGCATTTGTTTCTATATTTTCTTTGCAAAGGTCAATGCTTGTGTCCTTTGAGGGAATGTCGGAAATAGAAATCCGGATTATGAATGTCGCAACCGGTTCTGCGGTGTGTATCATCGTTTTTTTGCTCGGACTGAATCTTATGCAGCAAAAAAGTCTAATAAAGAGAAAATAGTAGAGAAAAATTCCAATACGTCGAATAGTTAAGGAGCAGAGGTTTTAGACCTTTGCTCCTGTTGTTATGCTCTATAATCGCCCTGTGGATCATTTATGGGATTTTGGATTCATTCGTTTCCGTCAAATCGACGAAGGGTTTGATGGATAAGCCTATATCAGCACAAAAGTAAAAGGGAGCCCGGGGTACATATCTTTCACGGAAATCCGAGAACAAAAAAGGACTGCCGCAGATCGGGTTTGCAGCAGTCCCTTCAGGTATATTTATTTCTGTGTTTGTTCCGGATTACTTATCCAGCGCGTAGAAGCCGGTGTTCTTGTCGGTACGGTGTGTCCACATACCTCTGGTGAAGTCGGGAACATCTACAGGCATACTGCCGTTGGCGATGGAGATTTCGGACAGGGGTGCGATGGACATCCATGCAGCGGTATCGTAGGTGTCGATCGGAGGTACCATGTTGTCGCGGAGGGAGGTGAAGTAAGCGTCGAATACGAGCCAGTCCATACCGCCGTGACCGCCATGTACGCCTTCTTCATAGAAGCGGCGCCAGATCGGATGCTGCCATTCGTCCCAGAACTTGTCGATGTTGTTGAAGTCGGAGTGATCCCATTCACTGCCCTTGCCGTCGATGTATACCATGTTTTCCACTTCGCTGATGAAGCCCTTGGTACCGCGTACGGTAAAGCCGCGGGAGTAGTAACGGGGCAGAGTGGTGTCCAGCGTCAGAGTGATGGTCTGACCCTTGGCGCACTGGATGATGGTCTTTACGATATCACCCTGCTTAAATGGGTAGCTCTGCAGTGCTTCGGGTACATTGCTGTGGTTCTTGGCATATTCGTTCAGACCCATTGCGCAGGATGCCATGGAAACCAGCTTGGTCATACGGTTGCCGCGGTTGATGTCCAGAATCTTGGCGATCGGGCCGATTTCGTGGGTGGGGTAGTTTTCGCAGCAGCGGTTCTGATAATTGCGCAGACGGTAATGACGCTTTTCTTCACCGGTAGCGATTTCTTCGCGCAGGTCATGCTGATAACCGCCTTCGCAGTGTACGATATCACCGAACAGACCGGCTCTTACCATCTGCAGAGCCATCAGTTCCTTGGTGTCGTAGCAGCAGTTTTCCAGCATCATGCAATGGATACCGGTCTTTTCGTAGGTGCGAACCAGCTTCCAGCAGTCATCCAGGGAGTAAGCGCCGCCTACTTCGGTAGCAACCTGCTTGCCGCATTCCATAGCATGAACCACTGCAGGAACATGATTTTCCCATGCGGAGCTTACGATAACTACTTCTACTTCATCGGATTCGATCAGTTCCTTGTAGTTCTGAGTCCACTTGGGGGTGTTGCCCTTCTTTTTCTGTACGGTTTCCACACCGCGGAGACAACGATCTTCATACAGGTCACATACGTAGGTTACGCATACGTCATCTCTTTGACATAGAATACCGCTTAGATGTTCACGGCCACGTCCTCCGAGACCAATAATACCAACTTTGAATTCTGCCATTTTATCCTCCAGATATGTAATGTTATATCGAATCATTGTTCAATTCAATCATGAACCAATCATATATACATTATAATATATATTTCATCTTCTGTCAAGAAGCCAGCGACAATTTTGGCTTTTTCTGTATACGAATCCGCAAAAAAACAGCAGGACACAAAAAACCGTGATAGTTTCCCATCACGGTTTTTGTAAATTTGCAAAAGTTGTACCTGCATTTGATAGATAACACGAGCAATAAGTCGGGCTGCCAATACACTGCTGTTACATCAATCATAGACCGGTTTATAAACCACAGGACTGCGGTAGAAGACCTGCAGTTCGCCGTCAACAACCTGCACACCCACCGTTTCTTCTCCGGCATAATACAATTCTTCAAAATTCTCCGTTAAAGAATTATAGATAGATGTCAGCTGCGGCTGCGTTGTCATTCTGCTGTAAGCCTGAGGAACCAGACCGATTTTTGCATCGGCAGCTTCATATAAATTCCGGATTTGATTGTATCCGTGATGGGCAATCTGTACGATATCGGATTTCAGAACCTCTGTCGGATAATATTTCAGCAATGTATCAGCACCGTATTTGTCCAGATCCCCAAGAACCAAAAAGGATTTGTCGTCAAAATGGATTTTAATGACCGTACCGCTGTCGTTGACTTCTTCGCTGGCAGGGAGCATGGTGGAGGCATCATACCAGTCTTCCTGTGCATACAGTACTTCCATTTTCAGATTACCCAGCTGAATGGTTTCGCCGGTGTGAGGTTTGTGATACAGTGCATCCGGATGATATTTGTTAAAACCATCATTGCTTACATCTGTGCCCTCACCGTCGTAAAGATTATACATAACCCGCTCCAGTGTAAAGAGATCCGGATTTTCGTAGAAGTACGTGCGGAAAGAGGAATAGTGGTCGGCATGGCAATGGGTGATGAACCAACAGGCAATCCGGATCTTTTCGTTTTCCGGTGTGCCGGTTACTTCACGGGCAATACGAAGGAATTCATCGAAATCCACCTGTGAAGGGGTGGTGTCATTCTGTTTTCCGCGGGAACCGCCATCGATGAGAAGGAGACTGTTGTCGGCAAGTTTGATAAAGAGGAACTGACCGTTGTTTTTGTAGTTTTCCGTGTAATCCAGTTCAGCTTGGAGCATTCTTAAACCGAACAGGAACACATCCGTGGTTTCACCTTCCTTAGGTTCGTATGTATAACCGAATTTTTCAATCGGTACACTCTTACCCTTTTCGCGAATGATACGTACCTCATTGGTTGCAGCAGTATAATAGGCATACAGGGAAATTTCTTCTTTGTCACACTGGTATGCGGTAATGCCGTTTGTATCGCTTCTCTGCAGAAGTGTATAACCATCGTCAGCCAGCATTTGGATATACGCAGCAAATTCCTCAGCATTGGTGTCGCTGATGCCAACAAACAAAGAGGGATTCTCCTTGGCCCATCCTAAGGATTGCGTTGCGGTAACTCCACAATAGGAACCGCCCTCGTAATAAGGAATATCCTCATGAGGCCATGCATCTTTTGCCGAGTAGATCAGATCAAGATCGGCAGGTATTGTAATTCTGCCGTTTTCATCCACGGTAACTACATGCAAAAAGGCTTCTGCGGCTGCTTGGAGCTGTGAATCTGCGCAAGCTGCGATAACAATACGATTCCCTTCACAAGTAATGCGGTAGAGATTCTCCCCAAGGGAAGCGGTAATCTCAGAAGATGCGGTACGGTTGGTATTTCCAATCAGAATTTCAGTCGCATCCGCAGGAAGAGAAGACACATCTTCCGTCCAGTCATCGGTAAAAGGCAGTTCACAACCAAAGGAATTCGCAAACGTCTTCCACACCAAAGATGCCGCATCGGAGACAACATCACTCCCTTTTGCCGGCCTTACAAGGGTATAAAGCGGTTCGCCATTTTCGAACAAACAAATCTCCTGAGAATTTTGTACAAGCGTTTCCTGATTTTCGGTTTCAGGGGGAAGTTCTGTATTACTACAGCCACAAAGAATCAGTCCGGCAGCAAGAAACAATAATAAGAGTTGGTTTTTCATCACAATTTTCTCCTTAAAATCGTGCCATACTGTTACGCTGATATTGGCGTATTATTAAAATTATTTATCCAGACTGTAGAAACCGGTATTCTTGTCAGTACGGTGTGTCCACATACCTCTGGTAAAGTCCGGAATGTCCACGGGCATACTGCCGTTGGCGATGGAGATTTCGGACAGAGGAGAAATAGACATCCATGCTGCTGTATCGTATGTATCGATCGGGGGAACATCGTTATCGTGCAGAGAGGTGAAGAAAGCATCCAGTACCAGCCAGTCAATGCTCCAGTGCATATTGAACTGACATTCATCATCATAGCGGAATCCCGGTGCATTTTTATTAAGGAATGCATCAAAAATCGGGTGTCTCCATTCTTCACGGTATGCTTCAAAGGAATCGTATTTGCCGCCTCTGTTAGGTCTGTTGTCGAAACACAGTCTATTGGAATTTTCTTCAAACATACCATCGGTACCGCGGATAGTAAGATTACGGGTATAATGGCCGATCAGGGAGGTATCTAAGGTCAAACAAATGGTTTCTCCATGGGCACACTGGATCATGGTCTTGACAATGTCTCCCTGTTTGAAAGGATAAGTCTGCAGTTCAGCAGGGATATTGTCATGCTTTTTTGCATAGTCGTTGAGACCCCATGCACCGGATGCCATGGAAGTCAGTTTCACCATACGGTTACCGCGGTTAATGTCCATCATCTTGGCAATCGGACCAAGGGCATGCGTGGGGTAATTGTCACAGTTGCGGTTCTGGTAGTTGCGCAGACGGTAATGACGGCGTTCTTCCCCTTCGCAGATCTCATCACGCAGATCGTGCTGATATCCGCCTTCGCAGTGTACAATCTTACCAAACATACCTTCTCTAACCATACGCAGCAGTGCCAGCTCTCTGTCCTCATAACAGCAGTTTTCCAGCATCATGCAGTGGATACCGGTCTTTTCGTAGGTATTGACCAGCTTCCAACAATCGTCCAGACTATATGCACCGCCTACTTCAAAAGCAACAGGCTTGCCACATTCCATGGAATAAACAGCTGCGGGAACATGATTATCCCACGAAGAAGCGATAATAACTACTTCTACATCGGGCGATTCAATCAGCTCTCTGTAATCCTTTGTCCACTTGGGAGTATTACCGTTCTTTCTCTGGATATCTTCCACAGCCCAAAGACAACGGTCTTCATAGAGGTCACATACATAGGTGACAACAGCATCATCTCTCCAACATAACGTACCGGCTGCGTAGCAAATACCGCGTGCGCCAACGCCGATTACACCAACTTTTATCTGATCCATAATTTCCCTCCGAAATATTTTTTGTTTTCCGTCTATCAGATAACAGGACGAATTTATTTATATTATAGTACATCCCTCACACATTGTCAAGAAATAACGTCATAAAAACTTTTTGGAAGCAGATGTTGTCTGCAAAAAACGTGACGGTTTTTCCATCACGTTTTTTTGAGATATCATTATTTGTCCAACGCATAGAAACCGGTGTTCTTTTCAGTGCGGCAAGTCCACAGACCTCTGGTAAAATCCGGAATATCCACAGGCATGCTGCCGTTGGCGATGGAGATTTCGGACAGGGGAGAGATGGCCATCCATGCGGCACTGTCGTAGGTATCGATCGGGGGAACATCGTTGTCGTGCAGGGAGGTGAAGAAGGCATCCAGCACCAGCCAGTCGATATCCCAGTGCATCTGATACTGGCAGGTATCGTCATAGCTGAAACCGGGCGCGCTCTTGTTTTCAAATGCGTAACGAATGGGATGCAGGTACTGCTCACGGATTGCGTCATAGTTCAGACGGTCTCCGTCGTTGATTACTACAGAGTTCGTAAATCTGTCGAAGAAGCCTTTGGTACCGCGAATACCCAGATCACGGGGATAGGGACCCGGCAGGCTGGTATCCAGGGTCAGGCAGATGGTTTCGCCGTGAGCACACTGGATCATGGTCTTTACGATGTCACCCTGCTTGAAGGGGTAGGTCTGCAGTTCGGCAGGGATATTGTCGTGATTTCTGGCATATTCATTCAGACCCCACGCAGGAGATGCCATGGAGGTCAGTTTCACCATACGGTTGCCGCGGTTGACATCCAGAATCTTACAGATCGGACCGAGAGAATGGGTGGGATAGTTTTCGCAATTGCGGTTCTTGTAGTTGCGCAGACGGTAATGACGGCGTTCTTCACCTTCACAAATTTCGTCGCGGATGTCGTGATGGTAGCCGCCTTCACAGTGTACCACTTTACCGAACAGGCCTTCTCTTACCATACGCAGAGCAGCCAGTTCATATTCGTCGTAGCAGCAGTTTTCCAGCATCATGCAGTGAACACCGGTCTTTTCATAGGTGTTGACCAGCTTCCAGCAGTCGTCGATGGAATAAGCGCCGCCAACTTCGAATGCGACGGGCTTGCCGCATTCCATAGCATATGCAACAGCAGGAACATGGTTTTCCCATGCGGAACCGACAATGACAACTTCTACATCGGGAGATTCAATCAGTTCCTTATAATTGAATGTCCACTTGGGCGTATTGCCGTTCTTTCTCTGCACGTCCTCTACCGCCCACAGGCAGCGGTCTTCATACAGGTCGCATACATAAGTAACTACAGTATCGTGTCTCCAGCACAGAAGACCTGCCGCATAGCAGATTCCGCGTGCACCGACACCGATTACACCAACTTTTATCTGATCCATAATTATCCTCCGTTTTATGGCATATTCTGAATGATTTATCATATATTTTTTACTTTATAGTTGTCAAACAAAGTATATCATATCTGACATTTGTTGTCAAGCATTTCCGTCTCGGACAACTTTTGTTGTACGGCCGTTTTACTCAAATGCTACACTCGTGAAGTATACATCCGTATCGTCCGCATAAACGATGCAGTCGATCACATTATCCTGTACGGAACCGCCTCTGGGCGCACTGATACTGAAGGATTCGGCCGCAAATTCACCCAGTTCCTTGGTCTGGGACAGTGCCCAGCCCTCTTCCGTTTCGCTGTATACATCAATTCTCGCTTTTTCTTCGCCGATATTACATACCAGCAGATACGGTGTGCCGTCCGTGGTTTCCGCCATTCTTACGGCAGCGGTACGGGAAAGGTCGATGGCCAGTTCTTCCGTGGAGATCACCTCACCGTCTTTATAGATCGCGTGATATCTCTTGAAAGTTTTATCCATCAATTCAGCATTACCCGGTCTGTCAGTATCGTCGAAATCGAACAGATAATACGTATAGAAAATATGCAGCTGTCCTTCGGAGTCGAGATATACATCCCCTGCGGATTCCACATTCACAACGGACCAGATACCCTCATCTCCCTGTTCGACATAAGGGAGACAAATATCAACAAACGTATTGTTCTTCATTCGTGTAAGATCGGGGATGTGGAACAGAGCAATGGAATCGTCAATCTTGTTTGTGTAGCCGCTGTAGGACAGTCCCGCATCCTCTGTGTCTTCGGGGGTGATGTATCTCGTACCCACATAGTATACACCGCCGTTTCCGTCTTCTACAGTGTAGAAATTAGAATAGGCACCGGCAGCGGGCACAGTGGTTTTTGTGTCGAAACTGATACCGTTATAAGCGCGGCTGATGTTTCCGTATTTCCATGCTGTTGTATCCAAAACCATTGTCTGGCGCAGGAAACCCGGTATGTTTGCGAGAATCACACGGGTGTCTCCATTACCGTCTACGAAGAAATCCGATTGCTTTGTATAGTTCCATACTTCGGTAGGCTGTTGTACTGTCACCTCATCCGTGGAAGGATCAATTACATACAGGAAGAATCCGCTCGGAGGAGAAACGTAAATCAAGCCATCCGGCATCTGCTTGATGTTCATGTACATACTCTGTGCAACCAGGTCTGTACTGCATGAGTAGGTATCGGTGTAAAGAATCTTTGCGGTATTGTCGTCTTCGACCTTTATGATCCGGAAGGTTTCGTAATCCTGCCAGCTGCTGTAGCTCATAGTATCCGGATGCTCATATTCCGTGGATAATACGGCATAAGTACCGTTTTCTGTGTGTACGACTTTGTTTTGGTGAGATTTGCCGTGTGCATTGGCACGGAACGGAGTATCCACCTGCAGATCAAATTCCGCCAGAATATCTTTCGGCTCTGAAATGCTATGATCCTTCAGAGAAATGGTGAATTCATAAGCAGAATGCCAGGGATGTTCCGGGGTTCTGTAGCTGTAAAAGAAACAGCTTAAAATATCATCCTGTATGGAACCGTCACGTACGGCACCGATAGAAGTTGATGTATTATGTATACCGTTGAAGGAGCATCTGTTTACAAAGGTCCAGGATTTGCCCAGTGCATCGTCAGCTTTATAGAGTAAGATTTCTGAGGGAATATCCTGTCTGGCAACGATCATATACAGTGTCCCGTCACTGCTTTGGGTAATCAATAATTTTTGGGAACCTTCATATTGGTGATACTGGGTATATTGGTATAAATCATATTCAGGCAGTTCGATTTTTTCATTGTAAATACATTCCATTCCGTCAAAAACAGCATGACGGTACTGGGGATTGAGAACCTCTCTTGTACTTTGTGCGGAAATATCATACAGCCAGAACACATATGTAATATGGAGATATTCGTCCTTGTCCATGAATACACCGCCGGAGTTGGCATTGTTCACGTCTGACCAGATCCCTTCAGCGGCTCTTGTACGATCCGGTTCATGTACGGGGATATATTCAATATTCTCCGTGGATGTAAGATCCGGAATGTGGAAAAGATACATTGTATCGTGGGCATAGGTTGTAAAGAAATCTCCTTCATAACCGACATGTTCTGCGAGCGCAGCTACCGGTATTCCATTCCGGCCGACCACATAAGCTCCACCGTCGCCATCGGGGAAAGGGAAGAGATAATTGACCCGTCCTAAAATCGGAAAACGCTGGAAAAGACTGGTGGTACTCCACTCCCCGGTTTCCAAATCGAATACAAACCACTCCAGAACATAGTCCCCGGATTTATAATCTGCTGTATAAAACTGATAAACCCTCCGGTTGGCAAAATCAAACATGGTCTGAGAATAGCTGGGACGAAATCTATAGGACTCTTCTTCAGAATCGGAGGAAAATGTATAATCATCCGGCCGGAATATGGATAATTCATCGGTTTGGGCATCAAAAATATAGGCGCACAAATCTTCACCGCCGGTTATAACCACAATATTTCCGTTGCTGTCCTGGCCGATATTGAGCTCAACCGTTCCGCCGCTGTCAGGATATTCACCATAATGCAGAATGGTGGTATTGTTGTCAAAATCGGTTTTGGTGACGTAAAACTGGGAATTGCCGCCGGAATTGACGTTAAAATATTTCAGAAAGGCAGCATATGTGCCCCTCTCTGTACGAACGACACGCTTCTGCTGGCCGTAGTGATAAGCAAGATAAGGATATGTTTCGGCATTCACTACGCTCAATTCGTTGGCAGCAAGGATGCTTGATGCATCATCTACCGTAATCGCATGCTTTGCGGGAGTAAGCTCCGGTTCTTCCGGTTCGGTTTCCGCAGGGACGGTTTCATCGGTATTTGCTGTATCGGTTTCACCCACGGACGGATTTCCGCAGGCGGACAGAAGCAATAATCCTGTCAGCAGCAATGCAAACAATTTTTTCATGGCAATTCTCCCTCCATCTGTCTTTCTTATTGTATGGCAGAAGCAAACTTATTCGGATGAGTTTATTATAACATACACCGTAACCGTTGTCAATAGAGAGCACACATTTTCTCCTCAATCCGCCGGTCAGGTACGGTGCAGACCATTGCAATCCTCCGGAAAATATGGTATACTTATTATTGTATATAAAGTATATACAGGAGGTAATTATGAAAATCAAAATCAAGAAATTCCCGGTTGTGCTGATCCTGTGCATCCTGGCCGTACTGGTGATCGGCATCGCATACTACGTGACCCTGCCCCCGATCAATCCCTGTTCTCCCGATTTCTGGGCGTTCTTCTTCCTGGTGCTGGTCGTACTCGGTGTCGCTTCCCTGCTGATCAGTGCGGTTTGCGGCAAGATCATCATCGTCAACCAGAAGCTGAAATTCCCTGTCTTTACGAAAATACTGCTCGGTATCGCGGCGCTGGCCGTTGTCTTCATTGTGATTTTCTCTCTGATCTCCTCCCAGATCTTCCGGGCAAAGACCTATTCCGACATGATCGACCTGCGGGACGGCGACTTCGCTTCCGAAATTCCTCTGACGGAATATGTTACCGACATTGCGCTCATGGACTCCGAATCCGCCAGAATCATCGGTGCGCGTACCCTCGGCACTCTGTCCGATCTGGTATCCCAGTACACCGTTTCCGATTCCTATACCCAGATCGCCATGCAGGGTGTACCCTACAAGGTATCTCCTCTGGAATATGCCTCCTTCTTCAAATGGCTCCAGAACAGCCCTTCCGGTATTCCCGGTTACGTTAAGGTGGACCCGGTCAACTTTGAAGCGGAATTCATCCGTCTGGAAGAATTCATCACCGTTTCTCCCTCCGCATTTCTGGGCAAGGACCTGATGCGTGCGCTCCGTTTTGCCGCACCTACCGATATGTTCGGCACCGTATTTTTCGAAATCGACGACGAGGGCCATCCGTACTGGATCGCATCCATCATGAAGCCTAACGCCGGCTGGTTCGGTGCGTATGACGTTTCCGGCGTGCTGGTAATGGATGCCTGCACCGGTGAGGCGGTTCGCTATGCGCTGGGTGAAATCCCCGCGTGGATCGATATTGTTTACAACGGCAATCTGATCTGCCAGAAATACGACTGGTACGGTATGCTGAAAAATGGATACTTCAACTCTGTTCTGTCCCAGACCGGCTGTACCGTCACCACGGATGACTTCGGCTACAAGATCATCGGTGACGACGTTTATGTTTACACCGGTGTCACTTCCGTTTCCAACGATGAAGCAAACGTAGGCTTCATTATGGTCAACAGCCGTACGGGCGAATACACCTATTATACCGTACCCGGTGCGGAGGAATATTCCGCCATGGCCGCTGCCGAAGGTTCCGTTCAGCAGTACCGTTACACCGCATCCTTCCCGTCCCTGATCAACGTGGACGGAGAGGCGACCTACATCATGGTACTGAAGGACGCCAACGGCATTGTGAAGATGTACTCTATGGTAAACGTGACCAATTACAACATTGTTGTCACCTCCGAAACCCAGAGCGAAGTATTCCAGAAATACAAGGCTCGTCTGGCAGCGGCCGGTATTGAAGATACTGCCGATCCGGACAGCATCATTGAAGAAACCATCATCGTGGATGAAATTCTCTACATCCCCACCGACGGAAACACCACGGCTTACATCCGTTCCGCTTCCGGGGATGTATACAAGACCGCCTTTGACGAAGCGCTGCTATTGGTGGGTCACGGAGACTCTCTGACAGTTACCTACACCGTCAAGGGTGAGATCACCGCGCTGCGGAGTTTTGTAAAATAAGAAAAGGACGAACTGTTATGGCTCAGAAAAACAAGGCATCCTTCACGGCACGTATTGATGAGGAAATGTACAAAAAGTTCCTCGCCGTTGCCGCAGCCGAAGGACGTACGCCCAACAACCATTTTCTCCATCTTCTGCGTACCAACATTGCGTATTACGAACGGATTCACGGAAAGATTGATGTGTCCGGGGTGGTTCTGCCCGAGGACAGCAAAAATGAGGAATAAGAATGTTAGCCATTACATATGCGGCGGCATTATACGGCATTGACGGATTTTTGGTGACGGTGGAATGTACCGCCGAGCGGAATCTGCCGGAGTTTGAGATCGTCGGTCTGCCGGATGCCGCTGTCAGAGAATCGGAAAAACGGATATACACCGGTGCGGCCAACTGCGGATTTCCCATTCCGGAAATGGCGGCGGCGGTGAATCTTGCCCCGGCGGACCGCAAAAAGGAAGGTACTGCCCTGGAGCTTGCCATCCTCTGTGCCCTGTACAAAACCTGCGGCATTATCCCCGGCAGCTGCGATATGGAAAACAAGTGCTTCATCGGGGAAATCTCCTTCTCCGGCGATGTACGCAGTGTCCGCGGCGTACTGGGTATGACCCTTGCGGCGATTTCTGCGGGGAAAACCGAGATTTTTGTCCCCAGCGCCAACATCCGGGAAGCCTCCGTGGCGGAAACGGAAGGGGTCAGGATCTACGGCGTGCCGGATATTCCCACGCTGCTGGCCCATCTGAACGGGGAAAAGCCGATGGAGCCCAGCTGTGAGGATCCTTTTGCCAATGTGGCGTCTCCCTTGTTCGGTGAAGATTTCTCCCAGGTCAAAGGGCAGTATACGGCCAAGCGTGCCATGGAAACTGCCGCGGCCGGGGGACACAATATCCTGCTGATCGGCCCGCCCGGTTCGGGTAAATCCATGCTGGCCAAGCGGATGTCCACAATTCTGCCGTCCATGACCCGAGAGGAAGCGCTGGAATCCACCAAGATCCATTCCTGCGCCGGTATGCTGAACGAGGAAACCCCGTACATCACCACAAGAGTATTCCGTTCGCCCCATCATTCCCTGAGTATAGCGGCATTGGTGGGCGGCGGGAAGGTTCCCTCTCCGGGGGAAATTTCTCTGGCACATAACGGTGTGCTGTTTCTCGACGAATTCCCGGAATTCCAGAAAAACGCCATGGAAGCCCTGCGCCAGCCCATCGAAGACCGTCAGGTAACGATCACCAGGGCCGCGGGGCGTGTGACCTATCCGGCATCATTTATCCTGGTCTGCGCCATGAATCCCTGCCCTTGCGGATACTACGGCAGTAAGAACGAACAGCATCCCTGTACCTGCAAGTCCAAGCAGATTCATGACTATCTCTCCAAAATCAGCGGACCCATGCTCGACCGTATCGATATCCAGATCGAAATGCCCGCACTCAATTTTGCCGAATTGTCCACCGTCAAGCCCGCAGAACCCTCTGCCGAAATACGCGAACGTGTCACCGCCGCACGGAATCTGGCACGCCGCCGTTTCCGCGAAGCCGGTTACAAAAACGCCGATACCCTCTCCAACGGCATGATGCAGACGGAAGCCCTTCGTACCTTCTGCACCCTCGACGAAACCTGTACCAAAATCATGGAAGACGTCTTCGGTAAACTCAACCTCTCCGCCCGGGCCTACGACCGTATCCTCCGCGTCGCCCGTACCCTCGCCGACCTGGAATTCTGTAAAGGCGGCATCCCCGAAGAATCCATCATCGGCGGCCCCATCCGCAAGCACCACCTCCTCGAAGCCGTCCAGATGCGGGCTTTGGATAAGAAGTATTTTGTTTGAGGTTTTTTCGCAGGGGAGAAACTTTTTGGGAAAAAGTTTCTCCCCTGCACCCCTCTTCAAAAAGCTTCGGAAAATGTATCGGACAGAGTTGGGTATAAATCATTGCTTACTTTTTGTTTTCGCCCCTCCACATCCACAAAACCAACTGCATCCCCCCTTTTTCAAAGTTTTTTGTGAAGAGGGTGGGGTGCAGGGGAGGGAGAAACGCTTTTTCGCAAAAAGTGTTTCTCCCTCCCCTGCAAAAAACCACAAAAAAGGACTGAAAAAACATGAACACACCTGCTTATTCCGGAATTATTTCGAATTATGTTTGCACGGCGGCTTGTCGGCACTGTATGTTTGGGTCGGCGCCGGACTGTCCGAAGGAGTTTATTTCGGCGGAGATGGCGGAGAAGACGGCGGTGATACTGGAGAAGGCCGGGACGCGGTCGGTGCATATTGGCGGCGGGGAGCCGTTTATGCATTTTCCTGCACTGTGTGATCTGATCGAAGCTTTGGGACGGCATAGGATCGGGATTGATTATATCGAGACCAATGCGTTCTGGGCGAAGGATGAAGAGATCATTATGGAGCGGCTTCTGAAGCTGCGGTATCTGGGTGTGGACACGGTGATGGTTTCCGTTGACCCGTTCCATATTGAGTTTGTGCCGCTGGAAAGGCCCGTTCTGCTCTGCCGGATGCTTGACAAGGCCGGATTTGACTATTTCATCTGGAAGGATCGGTATCTGCGTCCTCTGATGAAGCTGGACACGGGAAAGGTACACACAAAGGAAGAACTGATGGAAGTGCTCGGCAAGCATTACATCACCGACACGGCGGCGGAATACGGGGTTGGTATGAACGGACGTGCTCTGGCCATTGCGAAGGAGCTGTTCTCTGCCCGACCCGCGGAAAAGTGGATCACGAAGAATCCCTGTTCTTCCCTGCTGGACACCTGCCACTGCCATTTTGACTTATACGGCAACGCGGTTCCCTCGGGCTGTCCCGGTATTTCTGCGGAAACGGAAGATTATCTGACTGAAAACATTCCGGCGGAAAAGTATCCGGTTCTGTACCGTTTGTACAATGGCGGCACGGCGGCTTTGTATGAATACGCCAAAGAAAAAGGCTTTGTACCGGATGAAGCGGGGTATCCGTCCAAGTGTGCCTTCTGTTACGCCATGCGGTCCTATCTGGTATCCTCCGGGAACAAATCGGCGGATCTTTCTCCCGTTTGTTTCTATGAGCAGATTGATAAAATTGTATAATTCCGAAACAAGAAAAAGGCTGTCGGCATCCGGATCATTTCCGGAATGTGACAGCCTTTTTGGTGTCTTTGAAAGTAAAACTTTTATGAGCTCTTCAGTTTGCGTAGCCTGTGCGGGCGATGACATTGTCCTGCAGGTCGGCGGAGAGTTTCACGAAATGGTCGCTGTAGCCGCCTACACGTACGATCAGGTTCCGGTGATTTTCCGGATGTACCTTGGCATCCAGCAGATCCTCGGCCGATACGACCGTTACGGAAAGCTGCTGACCGCCGTTTTCGAAAAAGGTCTTCCATAACGCCAGAAAATTGTTGATACCTTCTTCCGTATTGAAAAGGGTCCTGTCAAATTTGATATTCAGTACAAAACCGCTTCCCGCCAGATGATGGGGCAGAGCAAGTACGGAATTCAATAGTGCCGTGGGGCCGTTTTCATCCCGTCCGGGTGTGGCGCCGATACTGTCTGCGATCAGCGGATCCCCCCTGTGTCTGCCGTTTGCGCCGGCGCCGGTGTGTATGCCGTAACCCGGTGCACGGACGAATGTGGAGCATCCGCCGGTGTATCTGCCGCCGCGGTAGGTGGGAATGGTCAGCAGATACCGGAAGAAATGATCCGTAATGTCCTTGGCCAGTGCGTCGGAGGAGGGGTCGTTGTTGCCGAAGCGGGCAGGTTTTTCCGCCAGCATCTGCCGCATGACTTCATCCTCTGCAAAGTCCGTTTCCAGCGCGTGGATCAGCTGTGCCATCGTGAAGTTTTTCTGTTCGTATACATGATAGCGGATGGCGGCGAGAGAATCCACCGTATCTGCCAGGCCTTCGATCAGGATCTGGCCGTGGTTGTACAGAGGGCCGCCGCATTTGAAATCCCGGCCTTTCTCGATGCATCCCTGATGCATAATGGAACGCCAGGGGTTCTGGGCGGTTTCGCCATGCCCCTGCTGTGTCACATTCGCCATACGGCAGATCACATTCGTTACATACTCCACTTCCTTCTTATAGGCAGCAAGCAACTCTTCGAATGTAGCAAAGCTGCAGGGATCGCCGCAGTCCATTGTCAGTTTTTCGCCGGAGATCTGGCATTTGCCCCGGTGCAGCATGAATTCCAGACATTTATACAGGTTGACTTCCCCGTCCTCCAGACCCATGTGGCTCTTGCCCTGAATGTCGATCTGGTTGCAGCCGTTCATAGCGTAGTCGTGGGCATCCTTCGGAGGAATACCCAGTTCGTCAATGAACATTCTGCATACGGCCTTGTCGTTGTACAGTGCCGGCAGTCCGCAGCCCATGCCGATGGCTTCCGCCGCACTTCTCATCAGTGCCGGGTCGGTGTTTTCGTGCCAGCGCATGGTCAGGTTCGGGGTGGAATAACGGTATTTCTTTACCAGCTCCAGCATGGCAAAGGAAATCTCGTTGGTCATGTCGTTCCCCTTTTCGTCGGAACCGGAAATACACATATTCCATGCCCTGAACTTCCGGAAGCCCTGCCACATACCGTCCAGGATAGCGAACGCTTCGTCGTAGGGGGTCTTCTTCCAGTACGGCAGGAAGATCTGGTCCAGTCTGCCGGGGGAATCGAATCCGTCGTAGGAGAAGTACAGCCAGAAGAACTGTGCCGCGGAAAGAAAATCATAGGGGGTATTCCGGGGGCAGGTCTCCATGGCGCGGGCGATGTCAAGAAGATGCTTTTTCTCCCCTTCGTCCTCCGTTTCTGCGGCCATGGTTTCCGCCATTGCCTTGATCCGGTCGCCGATAACTTCAAAGCCGTCCAGCATTTTTTCAAGGCCGTTATAGAAATCTTCGGCGTGGGGATTTACCTTCCGGTAGCGGTTGATTTTCGCACGGAGACCGGATGTACCGAGGGCCAGAAGTCCGCCGTAGTCCGGAATCGTATGTCCGCCGCCGGCACCGCCTCCCCAGCCTGCTCCGGCATCGCTGACCTTGAGATCCATCGGATCCATCAGATCGCGTACCCGGAATTCCGTGGACAGGGGTTCTGTGTACTGTTTCAGCATATCCAGAAATTCCGAATATTCCGGATATTTTTCTTTTTTCTGTACGATCAGCTCTTCGCTGTAATACGTACCGATATCATAATGAATTCCGACGGCACAGAACACTCTGCCGCATCGGAACAGGCCGACTTCCTTATCGTATGCGATCGGCAGAACCTTACATTCTTCATACAGTCCGGCGCCTCTGGCACAGTACGGTCCTTCTTCCATATGGGAAAGATAGCCGTAACCAAAGGGTTCGCTGAGAATCGGGTCATAATTTATGTGCATAGGATAACCTCCAAGAGGATGCTCTGCTTATAGCCTGCGGGATTACCGTCCGTATCCCGTACGGGCAATGACATTATCCTGCAGATCGGCACTGATATTCACGAAATAGTCGCTGTATCCGCCGACACGTACAATCAGATTCCGGTGGTTTTCGGGGTGTACTTTTGCGTCCAGCAGTTCTTCCTGGGATACAACTGTGACAGACAGCTGCTGACCGCCTTGTTCAAAGTACGTTTTCCACAGGGCCATAAAATTATCCATACCTTCCTTTGTGTTGAATACCTCTTTATCAAACTTGATGTTCAGTATGAATCCGCTTCCTGCCATATGGTGGGGCAGTTCCAATACAGAGTGCAGCAGAGCCGTAGGACCTTCTTCATCTCTTCCGGGTGTTGCTCCGATACTGTCTGCCGTCAGCGGATCGGCTTTATGACGTCCGTTGGGAGCGGCACCGGTACATTCACCGGCTTCTGCGGCTTCTTTAAAAGGAGAACAGCCACCGGTATACCAACCGCCACGGAAAGTGGGAATCGTTAACAGATAACCAAAATAATGTTCCACAACCTCTTTGGCCAGGGCATCCGTATCCGCATCCCCGTTACCAAAGCGGGCCGGTTTTTCGGATAACATCTGCCGCATTACCTCATTATCGGCAAAATCTGTCTCCAAAGCATGGATCAGCTGCTCCATGGTAAAGTTTTTCTTTTCAAATACATGATAACGAATGGCTGCCAGAGAATCCACCGCATCCGCAAGAGCAAGTGTTAACATTTGACCATGGTTGTAAATCGGACCACCGTTTTTAAAATCCCGGCCTTTTTCAATACAACCGTCAAAGACAAGGGAACACCAAAGGTTCGGTGCATACTGTGCATGGATACGCTGACAAGCATTGGCATGCCGACAGGCCGTTTCGGTAACATATTCAACTTCTTTTTTAAATCCCTCCAACACTTCTTCGAATGTTGTACACTGTGTGGGATCTCCGAAATCTCTGCCAAGCATTTCACCGGTAATCGTACACATACCCCGGTGAAGATATAACTCCATACACTTACACAAATTTACGTTACCGTCTTCCAGACCCATATGGCTTTTGCCCGGAATATCGATCTGGTTACAGCCGTTCATGGCATAGTTGTAGGCATCCTTTGCCGGGATTCCCAATTTCTCCATGAACATCTTACAAACCACACGGTCATTATACAGTGCCGGTATACCGCATCCGGTTGCCAGAGCCTCTGTTGCCTTCTGCATCAGCGCAGGATCTGTATTTTCATGGCATCGCATAGTCAAATTCGGTGTCTGGAAACGATGTTTTCCTACCAGTTCCAAAAAAGCAAAGGAAAGTTCATTGGTCATATCGTTCCCATGTTCATCGGAACCGGAGATACACACGTTCCATGTACGATGCTTATGGAACCCGATCCAGATACCGTCTAAAATAGCAAACGCTTCATCGTACGGTGTCTTTTTCCAATAAGGCAGGAATATCTGGTCCAGTCGGCCGGGAGAATCGTAGGTATCATAGGAGAAATACATCCAGAAGAACTGTGCTGCCGACAGAAAATCATAGGGTTCTCCTTTTAAGAAATGGGACATCGCACGGGAAAGAGCGAGAAAATGTTCCTTCTCTTTTTCGCTTTCGGTTTCTGCTGCCATCTTTGCTGCCAGTTCAGCGGTTCTTCTGCCAACTGCCTCCATGCCTTCCAGGACACGTTCCAGCCCATCGTAAAAATCGGAAACATAGGGGTGGATCTTTCTGTATTTATTGATTTTTTCCCGCAGACCATCCCCCGTCATTTTCAGCATCTTTCCATAATCAGGCTGCGTATGACCGCCCCATGTGCCGCCCATAAAACCATGCTGTATGGATAACTGGATCTCATCCGGTTTTCTGTATTCCGAAAATTCGATCATTTTTTCTGTATTCAGAGGAACCAAAATATCTTCGATGGCACGGAAAAAGTCGGCATATTCCGGGAACTTTGCTTTTTTGCGTTCGATGATTCCCTCTTCTGTAAATATACCCCAACAGGGTCTGTAGCCGGCACAATACAAAGGACGAACACATTCAAACAAACCTACATCTTTATCGTATTGAATGGGCATAACCAAGCATTCCTGGTATAAGCCTTCCGCCATAGCAATGTATCTGCCTTGTTCTACTTTGGACAAATAACCGTAAGCAAACGGGTCATCTATCTTTTGATGGTAAGAAAATTCCATATTTCCCTCCGATATTGTTTTATTATTTCTCGTATCCCGTACGGGCGATCACATTGTCCTGCAGGTATGGTGGTTATGTCCGATTTGATGTCCGGTTCAATACATTTTGCTGCAGTTCAGGAGCAAGATTGACAAAGTAATCACAATATCCGCCAATACGCACGATCAGATTCCGGTGATTTTCCGGGTGTACCAGTGCATCACGCAGTTCTTCCTCGGAGACGACCGTCACCGCCATTTGCTGACCACCGTTTTCAAAATAGGTCTTCCACAGAGCAATAAAGTTGTTTAGTCCTTCTTCCGTATTGAAAAGAGTCTTGTCGAATTTGATATTCAGAATAAATCCGCTTCCCGCCAGATGATGGGGAAGTTTCAAAACGGAATTCAACAATGCGGTAGGACCGGTTTCGTCCCGGCCGGGGGTAGCACCGATACTGTCTGCGATCAGCGGATCCCCTTTATGCCGTCCGTTGGCTCCTGCGCCCGTACCGGAACCGCATTTCGCTGCTTCGCTGAAAGGAGAACAGCCGCCGGAGAACCTGCCGCCTCTGTAAGTGGGAATGGTCAGTAAAAACCGGAAGAAATGTTCCATAATGTCCTTACCGATAGCATCTGTATAGGCGTCTCCATTGCCGAAGCGGGTTGGTTTCTCGGACAGCATCTGCCGCATGACCTCTTCCCCCTCGAAATCCTTTTCCAGAGCGGCGATAAGCTGTTCCATGGTAAAGTTTTTCTGTTCAAATACGTGATACCGGATGGCGGCAAGGGAATCCACGGTATCCGCCAAACCTTGTGTCAAAATCTGACCGTGGTTGTAGATAGGGCCACCGTTCTTGAAGTCCCTGCCTTTTTCTATACAGCCTTGATGCATGAGGGAACGCCACAGGTTCGGTGCATATTCCGCATGGATCTTCTGGGAAATATTGCTGAATCGGCAGCAGATTTCGGTGACATATTCCATCTCCTTCTTAAACAGAAGAAGAAATTCTTCAAATGTTTTACATTCCGCAGGATCACCGCAGTCAAGGCCCAATTTCCGGTTTGTCATCATACATTTGCCCCGGTGCAAACACAACTCAAGACATTTGTACAGATTGACTTGTCCATCTTCCAGACCCATGTGGCTTTTGCCCTGAATATCGATCTGGTTACAGCCGTTCATGGCGTAATTATGGGCATCCTTCGGGGGAATTCCCAGATTCTCCTGCAAAGATTTGCATACGACTCTATCATTATACAAGGCAGGTACACCGCATCCCACAGCCAATGTTTCTGCCGCAGCTCGGATGAGCGCAGGATCGGTATTTTCGTGACAGCGCATGGTCAGGTTCGGCGTTTCAAAGCGGTGCTTCTTCACAAGATCCAGCATAGCGAAGGAAATTTCGTTTGTCGTATCATTGCCGAATTCATCTGAGCCGGAAATACACACATTCCAGGACCGATGTTTATGGAAGCCGATCCAGATTCCCTCAAGAATCGCAAACGCCTCATTATAGGGGGTCTTGTTCCAGTACGGCAGGAAAATCTGATCCAGACGTCCGGGAGAGTCATAGCCGTCGTAGGAGAAGAACATCCAGAAAAACTGTGCAGCAGCGAGAAAGTTCTCCGGTGTATTCTGCGGACACGTTTGCATGGCACGGGCAATCGCAAGGAGATGGTTTTTTTCTTCCTCAGACGAGGCACTTTCCGCCATATGTAAAGCTTTTTCCCGAATACGCTGTCCGATCAATTCAAAACCGTCCAGTACTCTTTCCAATCCGTCGTAAAAATCCGCAGAAGCAGGATTGACATTTCTGTACTTGAGGATCTTTGCACGCAGACCGTTCGTACCGCCATCCAGCAGTCCGCCGTAATCCGGCACGGTATGTCCCGCCCAGAAACCGCCCCAGAACCCAAACATATCGGACAGAATATTTTCTTCTTCCGTCTTATAAGGAGAATTACAGATCATACTGTTGGTATCCAACGGTGCCAGTACTTCTTCTGCTGCTTCAAAAAACTCCTTATAATCGGGGAATTTTTCTTTTTTCTCCCTGAACAAGGCTGCATTAAAGAAAATACCCGCAAAAGAGACGAAGCCCGCAAATGTTCCGCCCCAGGGATAGCCGCACCGTCCGCATTGAAACAGTTTTACGTCTTCATCATAGTAAATCGGCAGAATGGCACATTCTTCATACAAACCTTCCCCCATAGCGGAATACTTCCCTTTTTCCAAAGCAGACAGGTACCCGTATGCAAAGGGTTCGTATATATCTTCGTGGTAAGAAAACTTCATAATCCACCTCCGAGTAGCCAAAGAAAATTCGTTAACTTCTGTATCCTGTACGGGCAATAACATTGTCCTGCAAATCGGCACTGATATTGACAAAATAGTCACTGTAGCCACCAACACGTACAATCAGATCCCGGTGGTTTTCGGGGTGTACTTTGGCATCCAGCAGTTCTTCCTGGGACACAACCGTGACGGACAGCTGCTGACCGCCGTTTTCAAAATAGGTCTTCCAGATGGCAAGGAAGTTTTCCATACCTTCTTCCGTATTGAAAACATCTTTATCGAATTTGATATTCAGAATAAATCCGCTTCCCGCCAGTTCGTGGGGCAGCTGCAGGGCGGAGTTCAGAAGTGCGGTGGGGCCTTCTTCGTCTCTGCCGGGAGTTGCGCCGATACTGTCTGCGAACATAGGCTCGAATTTATGCCGTCCGTTGGGACAGGCACCGGTGTTTCTGCCGTATCCCGCCGCACGGATGAAAGGAGAACAGCCGCCCGTGTACCAGCCGCCGCGGTAAGTGGGGATGGTCAGCAGGTGTCTGAAATAATGTTCCACAACTTCTCTTGCCAGCGCGTCCGTATCCGGGTCACCGTTGCCGAAGCGTACGGGCTTTTCGGACAGCATACGGCGCATGACTTCATTGTCTTCAAAGTCCTTATCCATACCGTCAAGCAACTCGGCCATGGTAAAGTTCTTCTGCTCGAACACATGGTAACGCATTGCCGCCAGGGAGTCCACGGCATCCGCAAGACCTTCCGCCAGGATCTGACCGTGGTTGTATATCGGTCCTCCGGCCTTGAAGTCCCTTCCCTTTTCGATACAGCCCTGAATCATCAGGGAACGCCACAGATTCGGGGAATTGTCCGCATGTACCTTCTGGCTCTTGTTGGACATACGGCAGGCCATATCGGTGATGTATTCCACTTCCTTCTTGAATGCCGCCAGTACTTCATCAAAGGTGGTGAAGGTCAGCGGGTCGCCGCAATCGAAACCGATTTTTTCGCCGGTATAGGTACATACACCCCGGTTCAGCATCAGTTCCACGCATTTGCACAGGTTCACTTCCCCGTCTTCCAGACCCATGTGGCTTCTGCCCTGAATGTCGATCTGGTTACAGCCGTTCATGGCGTAATTGTGGGCATCCTTCGGAGGGATTCCCAGTTCATCCATGAACATTCTGCAGACTGCGCGGTCGTTGTACAGGGTGGGCAGGCCGCATCCCGCACCGATGGCTTCCGCAGCACTTCTCATCAGCGCCGGATCGGTGTTTTCGTGGCAGCGCATGGTCAGGTTGGGCGTCTGGAAACGGTGCTTCTTCACCAGTTCCAGGAATGCGAAAGAAATTTCATTGGTAGTATCGTTTCCGTTTTCGTCGGAACCGGAAATGCACACGTTCCAGGTACGGTGCTGGTGGAAACCGATCCACATACCGTCCAGAATAGCAAAGGCTTCATCATAGGGGGTCTTCTTCCAGTAGGGCAGGAAGATCTGGTCCAGACGTCCGGGAGAATCGTATCCGTCGTAGGAGAAGAAAATCCAGAAGAACTGTGACGCGGAGAGGAAATCGTAGGGAGTGTTCTGAGGGCAGGTTTCCATGGCGCGGGCGATGGCGAGAAAATGATTCTTTTCCCCTTCGTCTGCAGCTTCTGCGGCTCTCTTTTCCGCTTCCGCCTTCACTCTCTCACCGATCAGGTCAAAGCCGTCCAGTACTCTCTCAAGCGCATCGTAAAATTCGGCGGAGTAGGGATTGGTGCTTCTGTATCGGTTGATCTTGGCGCGCAGGCCGGATGTACCCAGCTCCAGCAGGCCGCCGAAATCCGGTACCGTATGACCCGCCCAGGTTCCGCCCCAGCAGGTTCCGTTTTCGCTGGCTACATGCTCCTCATGGGTAAACGCATTGCACAGCAGATGATCCATATCCTTGGGACCGAGCACCTTTTCCACAGCATCAAAGAAATCAGCGTATTCCGGGAATGCTTTTCTCTTTTTTGCCATTGCTTCGGCATTACAGTACAGACCGGGCGCAGAAACAAATCCGGCCACGCTGTCGTCGTTCCAGCCCCGGCATATTCTGCCGCACTGGAACAGCTTTACTTCTTCGTCATATTCAATATCCATAGCCGCACATTCGGCATACATACCTTCGGCCAGAGCAATATACTCCCCTTTTTCCACATTGGAAAGATACGCATAGGCAAAGGGTTCGTTAAGTACGGCGTCGTAATGCAGTTTCATTGGGGGGACCTCACTTTCTTAACTAAAACAATATATGGAATCAGTTGTACTCCGGCAGCCAGCCTGCATGGGCTTCGATCAGGTCGTCACACATACGCACGATGTCGTCAATGGACAACTCGGAGGCGCAGTGGGGATCCATCATGGCTGCCTGATAGATTTTTTCTTTCTTACGGGTCACAGCCGCCTCGATGGTCAGCAGCTGTACATTGATGTTACTCATATTCATAGCCGCCAGCTGGGTGGGAAGCTTACCCTGTGCGCAGGGCACGATGCCGTTCACATCCACCATACAGTTGACTTCCACACATGCTTCTCTGGGCAGGTTTGCAATCACGCCTTCGGTATTGACCACATTGGCGCAGATCTTCGTGGGCACGTCTGTAACCATGGCTTCCATGATATAGGACGCAAACTCATGGGTACGTTCGTGGGATACTTCATTGCTGAGATACTTTTCTCTGTCGTTTTCCCATGCGGCGATCTGGTTCACACAGCGGCGGGGATATTCGTCCAGCGGGATGTGATAACGATCGATCAACTCGGGATACTTGGACTTGATGAAGAAATTGTTGTATTCCGCATTGTGTTCGCTGGATTCGGTGCAGTAGTAACCCAGACGGCGGATGTATTCCAGACGAACCAGGTCATGGAAAGGCGTTTCTTCCGTTCCGTTATCGGCAGCGGCCAGCTTGGCAAGGGCTTTTTCCCGTACGATGGGGTACAGATCGGTACCGTCACCGTCCGCCAGTTCCAGCAGCCATGCCATATGGTTGATGCCGGCGATGCGTTCTCTGATCGGTTCGGTATAGGGAATCTCCAGCTCGGACAGCAGGCCTCTGGAGCAAACCTGCGTGGAATGACACAGACCGATGGTCTTTACCGGTGTGAATCTCTGCATGAAGCCGGTCAGCATGGCCATGGGGTTGGTGTAGTTTAAGAACCATGCATCGGGGCATACTTCTGCCATATCCTTTGCGAAATCGTCCAGAACGGGAATGGTACGCAGGGCACGGAAGATACCGCCGATGCCGAGGGTATCCGCAATGGTCTGCTGCAGGCCGTACTTCTTGGGAATCTCAAAATCCGTGATGGTGCAGGGGTCATAACCGCCTACCTGAATGGCGTTTACCACAAAACGGGCGCCGCGCAGGGCATCCTTGCGGTTTTCCACACCCAGATACTTGCTGATCTTTGCTCTGCCGGCGTTGATATTGCGGTTCAGAGAATCGATCATGATATAGGATTCTTCCAGACGCTTGGCGTCGATATCGTAAAGGGCAATTTCAAAGTCCTGCAGGGCGGGGGTGAGCATGGTATCCCCCAGGACGTTCTTGGCAAATACGGTGCTGCCTGCACCCATAAATGTAATCTTATCCATACTGTACCTCCTTTTTTACTAATTTTGTTCTCAGTTTTCCTTTTCGCGTGCCATGACCCACTTGCCTCTGGTGAAGTCGGGGAAGCATACGGGTGCGGAACCCATGATGATGGACTGTTCCGCCAGTACGGTAACTGCCATCCAGCTGGCTGCATCGTATACGTCGATGGGCATGGGCTTGCCGGCTTTGACACATTCAAAGAAGTCACGGAATTCCAGCCAGTCTATACCGCCGTGCCCGCCCGTGATGCCGCTGGCAAAGAAGTCCTTCCACATCGGATGGTCGTACTTTTCCATGTATTCCTCGAAATTGTTGAAATTTCTGTTGTATCCGTTGTCTTCGCAGCAGACACATCTGTACTGTTCATCCACAAGACCTCTGGTACCGCGTACGGTAAAGCTGCGGCCGCCCAGATTTACGATGGAGGTGTCCAGTGTCAGGGTGATGGTTTCACCGCCTGCACACTTGATTACGGTAGTAATGATATCGCCCTGGGCAAAATGGGTTTCCTTCAGACCGGGGTCCACTTTGTCTTCACCGACTCTGGCGATATAGTCATGCATACCGGCTTCCTTGGATGCGGTTGCGGTCAGGGACAGCATACGGTTGCCGTGGTTGATCTTCAACAGCTTGGCAATGGGGCCGAGATCGTGGGTGGGATAGTTTTCGGTGTTCCGGAGAATGTAGTTGCGCTGACGGTAGTGTCTTTCCTTACGGCCCGTGCAAATCTGGCTGCTGAGGTCGTGGTGGTAGGCGCCCGCACAGTGTACGACTTCACCGAACAGTCCCTGTCTTGCCATGTTCAGCGCCATCAGCTCCAGACGGCCGTAGCAGCAGTTTTCCAGGAACATAAAGGGGGTGCCGGTTTCTTCATATGTGCGTACCAGACGCCAGCAGTCTTCCAGATCGTAGGCACCGCCCACTTCCATACCGGTGATCTTGCCGGCCTTCATGGCATAAACCGCAACATCCACGTGCATTTCCCAGTCCGTGGTGATCAGAACCACATCCACTTCGGGATCGTCAATGGCTTTCTTATAATCGGGTTCACACTTCGGCGCGGGTCTGTTCTTATCCAGAATATAGCCTACGCTGGCTTCCATTCTGTCTTCATATATATCGCAGATCACCTTGATTTCCACGTCATCCATATGACAGAGCAGTTCGTCATACAGATACTGCTGTCCTCTCTGGCCCAGTCCGATCAGTGCCACTCTAACTTTTTCCATTTATGTACCCTCCTGTATTCTATGATGATTTTTCAGTTTGTTAACCTGGCATTTAAACACCCGTATCAAGTTCAGTATATCATATTTTTTTCACCATTGCAATACCCTTTTGCGAATTATTTCCAATGAAAAATACCCGAAATTTTTTCATTTTTTCTTTTTTGCAAAAACCCCTTGACAAATCACTCTTACAGGTGTAAGATATATATGTCTCACAGCTGTAAGAGTACCTTGGCGGAGGAAAATCCGTCATGCAACAATCCATAAAACGGAGGAAAAAGATATGTCCGGACAAATTGCCATCACGTCGGCGGAGCTTGCGGTTATGCAGGTTTTATGGGAAGCCGGCGGACCGCTGAAAATTCAGGAAGTATGGGAGGGACTGCCGGAAGCCGGGTGGAAGTACAACACCGTCGGCACACTGCTGCTGCGTCTGGAAGAAAAAGGCGCTGTCCGCTGTGAAAAAATCGGCAAAAACCGTACCTACACCTCCCTGCTGGACAAAGAGGAATATACCAAAGATCAGACCCGGGGCATCATCGACCGGTTCTACCACGGTTCCGCAAAGGAGCTGGCTGCCGCGCTGATGCGTACGGAAAGTCTGACGGCGGAGGATATTGACGAACTGCGGAAGGAATTCGGCTTATGACCGGCGTTTTTCTGAATCTGACGGCCTGTGCGGCTCTCGGATCCCTGTGCGGTGCGGTGTTTTATCTGCTGCGCCCCGCAACAAGGCGGATTCTGGGACCGGAGAACCAGTACCGGCTTTGGATTCTGCTGTTGATTCTGTGGGTTCTGCCCCTGCGGTTTACGCTGCCCGAAACGGTGACGGAAACCTTTGCGGAGAATATACCCGGGGATATTTTTGCGGTATCCGATACATCGGGAATCATCCGGTCGGAGGATCTGTATTTCGATCTGCCGACTGACACGGACCGGGTTGAGCCGGCACGCACGGAAAACACCCATCCGGTGTTGTCTGACGGAGTGGTACTGTCCGTTCTGCGGTGGATCTGGGCGGCGGGGATACCCATTGCCTTTCTGATGCAGATCGTCCCCTACATACGCTTCCGCAAAGTGCTGAAACATACGTCCCTGCCCCTCGGTTATGCCGTATCCGACGGGATGAAAATACCTGTCTGCCGCAGTTTTGCGGTGGATTCACCCATGGTGGCAGGTATTTTCCGACCCGTGCTGTATCTGCCGGAGCGGGACTGCAGCAAAGAAGAGTATACCTGCATCCTGCGGCATGAAATGACCCATGCGAAAAGAGGGGATATCCCTCTGAAATGGTTTGCCGCGGCGGTGCGCTGTCTCCACTGGTGGAATCCTCTTGTCCATCTCACCGTATGCCGTTTTGCCGAGGAATGTGAGATTTCCTGCGACTTCCGGGCGGCGGCGGATATGGGTGAGAACCAGCGTAAGGTTTACATGAAGCTGCTTCTGGATCTTGCGGAAGCGAAATGCCGGAAACGGGAATTTCTTTCCACGGGATTTTCAGACAGCAGAGCATTTCTGAAACGGAGACTTATGATGATTCAAAACGGAAAGAAACAAAAAATAATGACCACCGTCCTGTCATCCCTTCTGCTGGCAGGCCTGTCTGCCGGTCTGATCTATGCGGGCGGTGTGTTCAGGGATTCCCTTCTGCCCGAAGAAACGGACGCACAGGAGAATCTGCCCGTAGTGGAAACCCTGACGGAAGCAGACACCGCGGAAACCTGTGCCGTATCCGGTACATCTGCTGCGGAAACTCTGGAATCTCTCAAGGAAGAATTGACAAAACTACAGCAGGAAATCGGTGAAATACAGGAAGAAACGGAAGCTGCGGTGGGAACGGATGAGGAATACGAAGCAATCGCTGATGACGTTGTTTATCAGCATGAAGAATTCGCAGAAATCGTTGATGACATTGTTTATCAGGACAGTGAACCCGTAATGCATGAGGAAATGTCCGTGGAAATTCCGGCTATTCTGAAACCGGATCGGGATGTCAACCTCCCCTTTGGTATGTCAAACAATTACGGCAAGGAATACTTCCATAACGGTGTGGATTTCAAAGGTGAGGAAGGCGAGGACATCCCTTCCGCATCCGCCGGTGAGATTGTGTACATGGGTTACGAATACGACTACGGCAACCTGATCATTGTAAAAAGCGGTGCATTCGAAATCTTCTACGCCCACCTGTCCGGCTTCAACCCATCCCTGCAGGAAGGCGATATTGTGGAAATCGGCACCATTCTCGGTGAAATCGGCCATACCGGCGCCACCACCGGCCCGCACCTGCATTTTGAAATCCGCCTGAACAGCCAGCCGATCGATCCCGCATCCCTCTGGGCAAAATAAAAAAAGATTCGGAACACTTCTAACAATTCCTGATCCAATCACACCCAATCAAACGCCCCCCTTTTCCAAGAGAGTATTGAAAAAGGGGGGGCATTTTTTCACCTTTTCCGTTACCATATCATCCATCTTTTTTCAGTTTTTTGAAAAGATGGGGGTTCGGGGGAAGAAAAACTTTTTGCAAAAAGTTTTCCTTCCCCCGAGAACATTTCTCACAACACTCCCATCGCCCGACGAATCACCATCATCATGGCTCTTGCGATGGAGAGGCGGCGGACTTTGGAGCGGTCGGCTTTGCGGTTGAAGCGGACGGTTGCGGTTACGGTGCCGCAGTGGTCTGAGACGGCGAAGCACACGGTACCTACGGGTTTTTCTTCCGTTCCTCCGCCGGGGCCTGCGATACCGGTGATGGAGACTGCCATGTCTGCGCCTGTGATTTTCCGGGCACCTTCGGCCATGGCGGCGGCACATTCTTCCGATACGGCGCCGTACTGTTCCAGGATTTCACGGGGAACGCCGAGCAGCTGTTCCTTGACCCGGTTGTCATAGGCCACCACACCGCCGAGCAGGATGTCCGACACGCCGGGGATGTCGGCGATCCGGGAACCGAGCATACCGCCGGTACAGCTTTCCGCAAGGGCGAGGGTATATTTTTTCGCACGCAGGGCTTCGATCATTTTCAGCACGATGGCGTTCTTGGATTCCCATACGGTCACGCTTTCCGTGTAGCAGTAAGGGCCAACTTCCGTTGCCAGTACCTTTTCCGCCATTTCACGGCACATTCTGCGGCATTCCTCTTCCGTTTCTCCTCTGGCGGTGATGCGGATACGTACCTCATGCTCGCAGGCATACGGCGCAACGGACGGGTTGGCCGAGGTTTCCATAATGGGCTTCAGAATGGATTCCGCACGGCTTTCTCCGATGTCGTACAGGTGCAGATTCAGGCTGAACAGAGTACATCCCGACCGCTTGGCCAGCCAGGGCTCCACTTCTTCTGCGAACATCGGCTCACATTCGGACGGAGGTCCGGGCAGAAGCACTGCGGTTTTCTCCCCTTTGGTGATGGCAATGCCGGGTGCGGAACCCCATCGGTTGGGGAACACGTGGGATCCTTCGGGTACCAGCGCCTGCAGGAGATTGTTCTCCGTCATAACCCGGCCCGTTTCTCTGAAATAACTCTCGATATCCGCTCTGGCATCTTCATCCATCACCAGCGGTACACCGAAATATTCCGCTACGGATTTTTTGGTGATGTCATCGCAGGTGGGACCGAGGCCGCCGGTCAGAATCAGAATATCCGCACGGGAAAACCCTTCCCGGATGGCCTCTGCCAGTCTGCCGTCGTTGTCGCCCACTACGGTCTGACGGTAGGACGGAAAACCCAGTGCGGCCAGCCGTCCGGCGATGAATGCGGTGTCAGTATTGACAATATCCCCCAGCAGAAGCTCCGTGCCCACGCTGAGGATTTCACAAATATTGGACATAATTTTCCCCTCGCAGTTTCTCAGTCAAATAAAAGGGGAGAAGCTTCGTTCTCAAAAGCCTCTCCCCCGTTCATGCAGATCGGTATTGCCGTTTTTACCAGACGATCTTTTCGCCGCCCTTGTCTACGGATTCGAAGGCAGTCATAATGATCTTCAGCACGGTGCGCATCTGATCGTGGGTTACAAACTGTTCTTCCAGTCCGTCGATGGCTCTGGTAAAGTTGCGGTAGTAGTTGTGGACATCCGCGGTGGGACGTTCCAGTTCGTATGTATCGGTGGTTACTTCGTCACGGGGTGCCATGGTCTTGGTCAGGCCCGCTGCGGTCTGTACGGGAACAACATCGCTTTCGTGCCATGCCTTGCACTTGACAACCTTGCACTTTTCTCTCCAGTCGGTGATCAGCGCACTGCCGTTCTTGGCGCGCATATAGAAACGGGGCATGGGAATGAAGTTGTAGGTTCCTACTTCGATATATGCCTTCTGGCCGTTTACATAGTCGATCCACAGCTGGAAGCCGTCGTCTACTTCGTTGTTGGTGATGTGGTCAAAGGTGCAGCGAACTGCCGCTACATCAAAGCCCAGTACCATGCATGCCTGGTCGATCAGGTGGATCCCCCAGTCGTACAGCATACCGCCGCCGTACTGCTTGATGCCTCTCCAGTCGGAGGGGATACCGCGGCTGCCGTGGATGCGGGATTCCAGATTGATCACTTCGCCGATTTCACCGCTGTCGTGGATCTGCTTCATAGCCAGATAGTCCACGTCGTAACGGCGGTTCTGGTGTACGGAAAATACTCTGCCGTACTTCTTGGAAGCGTCGATCATTCTTTCCAGGCTTTCCATGGACAGAGTTACCGGCTTTTCGGAAATTACGTGCTTGCCGGCAGCCATAGCTGCTACTGCGATTTCTTCGTGTACATCATTGGGAGTGGCGATGGTTACCATATCGATGGTGGGATCGGCCAGCAGTTCTTCGCGGGTTTCGTATACCTTAACACCGCGGGAAGCAGCCAGTGCTCTCTTTTCGGGGTCAATATCATAAATACCGGCCAGGTTGCAAACATCACTTTCCAGCAGGTGCTTTACATGGAAGCCTGCGCCCATTCCGCCGTATCCGATTACTGCAGCATTTTTCTTCATAGTGTACTCCATTTTCTGTCTCAATATCACAAATGAGACAATTGTGCAAATTTATTGTATAATATAAGATCTGTATCTCCAGAACAATCACAGAAATCATACGATCCTCATACATATAATTATACTGATATTTTACAATATGTCAAGAGATTCCGTAACTTTTCGCATACTTTTCCGCTGCAGCCAAGTCCGCAGAATCCCCGTATTCCGGACGGCTTACCACAAATCAATGAGATTGCCCTGAATGTATACACCGTTTCCGGGAATGGTATTGTAGAATGTAGTGTAACATAATTTGCCGTCAGAAATATAATACCACTCACTCCGGGAGGATTCCGTAAATACCACCATCCCGCTGGGATCCTTTATCCACATATAATAAGAACCATCTTTTTCCGTTATATATGCTTTCACCAGATACCGTTTGCTCAATTCATTCCAGGTAACCTTGTTGTACAGGCTGTCATCGTTGATGTTTGCAGCTGTTCGGCTTTTCGCAACACGCAGATACATATCAGAGTAATCCATCTCCGTCCATGTATATCCGTTTTCTGAGAAAGTATTGTCCGAAAGCTTCAGATCGTTATAGAATTCCTCCGTCAGCGCATACACAACACCACCGGCAGCATCTGTAAACACATACTGAATATCACGCCCGCCAAGAATGGATACATTGCATACATGGAAGACAAACGGATCGCTGGTTACTGTTTTGTCACCGTTCTTTGCGGTCAATGTACGTTCTCCGGTTGCCCATCCGCCGTCAGCATCACCGAAGCTGAAGGTGTTATCCAGCCACAGGAAGCAGCATCCATCCACTTCTTTTACGTATCCGCGGATATCAAATGTTGTTCCTACCGGCCATTGTGTCAGAGGGTACGAGTTAATATACAAATTGTCGCCGTCCACCCATGTCCAGCCTTCGGCATTCTGCTGCTCCGTTGTGAGAATGCCGTCATAAAAATCTCTGCCCACTGCATAAATACCGCCGGATTTGTCAGCGTCAGCACACAGGAATGCCACCTGATTGCCCTGCACACCGCTTGCCTTGTGAAGTTCAACCAGTGCCGCTTCATTGTTGGTCTGTTTTTCAAATAAAGCTTCATCCGGAATAGCATATTCTTCGGCAATGGATGCTTTGTCAAAAGGAGTCACTTCTTCATCGGTCATTTCATACCATACAACAACCGCAGACGTTCTACCTTCTCCATACGATACATAGAAGCCTTCTTCCATCAGAGCCTTACCGGTCATCACACGAACGGAATCATAAACATCCTGATCCCACACCTTATAGTTTGCCTCAGGATCCAGTGCTTTTGCTTTGAATTCGTATTCGCCGCCGTTTCTCAGATAACCGATCATCATGCCTTCACCGGCTTCGTGATCTGCAAACTGCATCGCAAGATTGGCATCATCGGCTATAGTATATTCGCTGAGCTGATAGTAGTCCTTCAGCATATACTTGTGCAGAGACTTCCATTCGGTCAGCATATGTTCCAATGTTTCCGTAGGAGGTGTCAGACCAATACCGACGGAAAGGGTAAGGGCAGAACGGACACCATAATCTGTTGTGGACAGAAAGGCTGTACCGGAAACCGGCAGCCAGGACAGGAAACCGAAGTTTTCTCCCTGCTGACTGGAGGTATCCACAACATAGTCGGTTTTTGTATGCGCGAAGGAATAGCGAACAGTTTCCAGATCCAGTCTTCTGCCGCCGCCTGCGCAGGCATCGAATACCAGTCCCGGATTCTGTTCCGCAAGGGCACTCCATACATTGATATATCCCTCGCAGGCTTTCATTTCGGTAATACCGGTTCGCGGCATGGAATGCTGGTCACGAATGTATCTGTCGTAGGCCGCCCAACTGTCCGCATTTACTACATTGAAATCCTGACGGTATACAGTTATACCATGTTCCTTGATCAATCTGTTGATCAGATCAATCACATATTGCTGCGCTTCTTCTCTGCTGTAATTGATAAGACCTACGCCCATCGGCCATCCCTTTGCAAGATGCTCGTTGTAAGACATATAATAGGGGACCTGTCTTTTTCTTTCAAATCCGTCCTCGTCCTTCTCGGCCTCCAGAACAGTCTTGGTATATATCATATTTTCATCGCCCAGCTCAACTGCCTGCTGACTGTCGGTAACAGCACGTTCCGGTTCTACCCATATACTGAACGCAATACCGTTTTCACGGCACAAGTCGGATACTTTCTTCAGGCCACCATCCGCATAAATAGCTTTGGGTGTCCAGTTACCGGTATTCTCCCAGCCGCCGGCCCAAAAACTTGTGCCTTCCATAATGTACCAGCCGCCGTCGTACTCTACAGTACAGTTGAATCTTTCCGGAATATCGGTTGCTGCAAAGGCTTCAACAGCACTTAAATCATATTCCGTACCACTACTCAAATCAGAACACAAGTATACGTTTTCAAAGAAATCTCTTTCTCCGGTTTCACGCATATAGTTATGTTCCAGGATCCATCTTCTCCAGATGTTCTGGCCGTACTGCCAGTCACCATCCTTGTAGAACAGCAGAACCATACCCGGCAGCTTCAGATTCTCTTCCGGCAGCATCGCAAAGTGCGTTTTCACCATACCGCTTTTCATCAGTATCTTGTTTTCCGCCACGCTGAATTCCGTTTTCCAGCCACCCTGCCAGTTCAGTACAGCGATCACACCGGTTTCATCCGCCGTATTTTCAATATTGAAATACGGAATGACTGTATCCGACGGCAGACCGTAGTCCGTGTTCAGGGTCACAGGAGTCTCCGGTGTCAATGCCTGGGTATGCGGTGCCCATGCATTGGCACTGTAATGGCCGCCTTCGTTGTAATGTGCAGTTACACTTCCGCTGTATGCAGCTACATCCGTGTTGATCGCCTGCACGTTCTTAATCTCAGGAGAATTCCCTTCTCCGATGTTGATCAGGCGGGTGTCGTATTCGATTACAGGATAGCCTTCGTAGGAGGTAAGCGTCACCTCCAGCTTCAGGCCTTTGTCTGCACATACATATTCGATTTTCTGGCAAATTCTTTCTGCAGGAGAATCCGTATCTTCATAGGACACTACTGTATATTCTTCCCCTACGGTCTTCGTCCAGTTCAGCTGGGTCGAGTCCGTGCCGTCGATTTCAAAGTATACCGGCGGTACGTCGGTATCTTCAATCTTTTCTTTCAGCCATTTGTCCGCTGCTCCGTAGTCTCCATATGTTTCCAGATAATCCAACGGGGTGTATCCTGCATTTTCCACAATTTCATCTGTTTCATCCGGATTCACTTCCGGTGGAGTTTTCGCACATCCTGCGTAGGATAACAGACAGCTTGCCGCCAGAAGTATCGGAAGCAGTTTTTTTGTTTTTTTCATATTTCCCTCCATAACTGGAATATTTGGGATTTAACTATGTTTTTTATTCTGCAGGAACAAACCATACTACAGACGCATAGGGAACATCTGCGGGATAGGATACAGAAAATCCTTCTTCCATCAGCGCTTTACCGCTCATCACCTGTTCGGAATCCGGATTGTCTCCGTCCCATACCTTATAGTTTGCCTCAGGATCCAATGCCTTCGCCTTGAAGGTATATTCTCCGCCGGTACGCAGG
>SVTO01000055.1 GCA_015063745.1 Oscillospiraceae bacterium
TCTTCTGGCCCAGGGTGATGTGGCGGAGGATGCGATCAGCCGTGTACGTCTGGGAACGGTATACAGCCACGAAAGCAACGAATTTCTGAGCACGGACTTTGATGAAGAGAACAACCGTGAGGTATATAAGCCCGTTCAGAATTACGACGGAGAAAACATGGAAAACAGAGGCTTGCGGAATCTCTATATTACCATCCATGCCGAAGCGGTTGTTACGGATCGTGGCTATATGGTGAACGGTAAAAAAATTGCCGTAGGAGACAAGTTGAGCCTGCGTTTCCCGGATATGTATGCTGTGGGCTTCTGTATCAACCTGCGTGTGCTCGACTGAGAGAGCCGCGGCAAATGAGGTAAATAATCATGAGTATTGATATTACACAGACCATATTTATGGCTGTAGCGGTGATATGTGCGTTTCTCTTCGCCTATACGCTGACGCCGCCGGTGCGTGTGCTGGCCTTCAAGCTGGGTGCCGTGGACGTGCCGCTGGACAACCGCCGTATGCACAGCAGACCGATTCCTCTGATCGGCGGACTGGCAATTTATGCCGGATTTGTGCTGACAACCATGCTGTTCTGTCCTTTTTCGAAGGAACTGGCCACCATCTGGATCGGCGGTGCGGCAATCGTGATTCTGGGTATTCTCGACGATATTTTCCGACTGCCCGCATGGATCAAGTTCATTGCGCAGATCGCCATTGCCTGCGGTGCCGTGTGGAGCGGTACGACCATCGACCACATCAATCTGGGCGGCGAATACATCAGCCTGGGCGGGTTCAGCTTCCCTCTGACGGTTTTCTGGATTGTGGGACTGACCAATGCCATGAACTTTATTGACGGACTGGACGGCCTTTCCTGCGGTATTTCCGCTATTTCCTGTATGTCCATGTTCTGCGTGCTGATGCTTTCCGGAGAATTCGTCAGCGCCATGATCGTTGCCATTCTGGCAGGCGCCTGCTTCGGTTTTCTGCCCTTCAACACCAATCCCGCCCGGATTTTCATGGGCGATACGGGGGCGCTGTTCCTCGGCTATGCGCTGTCCGTTCTGTCGGTGCAGGGCGTGTTCAAGCTTCATGCCGTGCTGGCGTTTATCGTACCGCTGGTGATTTTCGCATTGCCCATAGGGGACACACTTTTTGCCATTCTGAGAAGAGTGTGCTCCGGTAAGAGTCCCTTTGCGGCGGACAGAGGCCATCTGCACCACAAGCTGGTGGACATGGGCTTCACCCAGAAGGAATCCGTAAAGATCCTGTACGCCATCTGCGCCATCCTCGGCCTGATCGCGGTGTTCTTTACAGAAGGTATGTTCGCCGAAGGCAAGACCGCCAAAACCATATGGATCGCTGTACTGGCGGTGGGAATTTTCGTGATCAATTTCCTGCTGATGCGCAGTCCCGCATGCCGTAAGCACTCCGGACTCAGCGATGATGAAATGACGGTGGAAGACTATCTGGCGGAAAAAGAAGACCAAAAACAGGCCAAGGCCGAAAAAATGAAAAAATCCGTAAAAACCGATAACGGAGAACAAACACCGTAATGGAGCGTAAAAAGAAAACGAAAGAAAATTTGCCGGAACGAAAGAGCAGTATACGCATCTGGCCCGGCGTTCTGGTGATTACGGTAGTCGCCTGCGCCCTGTTCCTGCTGGTGAATTATCTGGGACATAAAGCGGAACTGCTGGCCATCCCCGGATTCATGGAGGTTTTCCTGCCTTCCCAGAAGGGCGAAAACGACAACCGGAATGACGGCAGCACCCTGCAGAATCTCCAGCCCGGACTGGAAACGGCGGAAACGGAATACACGTACTACCGCCCGGAAAGGGAAGAACCGGCGTCCCTTCTGAACGGTCTGCAGACGGCGGAAGCCTTCCATCAGCGGATGCGCTTTACCGCGGTGGATGGAATGGGCATCAGCCGAAGCTGGGTGACCAACCTGTACACGGCCGGCGATTGCTGGCGTATCGAACAGGACAATACACTGTTTGTTTCCGACGGAGTCCATCTGCGCCGCAGCAATGCAAACGGACACTCCTACGTAACGGAAACGGGGGCATTCACCTGGAACAACCAGCTGGGGATTCCGACACTGGAAGAACTGCAGGCATACGGCAGACTGAACCCGGAAACGGTGAAATTCAGAGATACGGAAAGAACCGTGTATATGGAATATGAGCCCGGTGAGGACAGTCTTCTGACCTGTCATATTGCCGTGGATACGGGTCTGGTGACGGAAATGGAACTGTATGTCAACGGAAAGCAGATACTTTTCATGTATACGGAAAGAATCTCCGTGTCACCGGAAATCTGTGAAGATGCGGAACTCTTTTCAACGGCGGATAAGAAATAAAAACGGATAAGCGGAGGAAACGGAATGCGTACAAAGAACCAAAAAGAACGCCTGCGTATTGGCGTGCTGGATATATTCATTATAGCGGCCGTGCTGGTATGTGCCGTAAGTGTCGGACTGCGCTGGTACTTCACCAAGGATTCGGTTCTGGCCAATCCCACACAGCTGCAGCCCTATACCGTGAATTTCACCATCAAGGATATCAGAGCCACTTCCGTGAAGTATCTGTACGAGGGTGCGGCTTTCTACATCAATGACAACGGCGACTATCTGGGTGCTGTGATCAGCGTGGAAGATACGCCCGCTATGAAGGAATACCTGACAAGCGACGGTCAGCACGTGTATGTGCCGAACAATACGGAAGATGAACGTGTGAACCGTGTGGATATTTCCGGCTCTTTTGCCGCAAACGGTATCAAAGGAGAAGACGGTGCTTTCTATCTGAACGGCAGCCGCTTCATCGCTCCCAACGAAGAACTGGAAATCGGAAGTAAGGAATTCTCTGTTACGGTAGTGATCGACTCCATTGTTCCGTAAAGAGAATAGTGTTTTACAGTAAACAAACGGACAATGCCTGTGACTTTTGCAACAGGTGGTGTCCGTTTTTGCTTTTGTTTCCTTATTTTTCGGATAATCTTGACAAATGCCCGGTAAACCAATATAATAAAGTAAGATCAATACAATTATCCGCAGATGCCGTGGGGATAGGTACCGTCGTATAAATACAATAAAAGAAACGCGGGGCAGAATCTGTGCCGGCTTGCCGAAATTCTATGAACACCAAGGTTTTTGAGGCCTAGCCTCCGCACAATGGATTACCTGCCCGGCGGAATTTTCTTCTCCGGTGATCTGCCGACGCTTTACGCTGGAACATCCCATCGCAGGAAAAATCGCCCTGAACTTCCTCGGCTTTTTCAGCCTGTACATCTACGGCAAACGGGTCGGAGATGAATATTTCCTTCCTTCCAACAGCCTGTTTTGCCCCAGAGATCCCTCCACATGGCTCTATCCTCTTGAGGGATACGTTAACCTGTTGCTGTTATGTAAGCGAATATGACATAACCCCTTATCTGCGGGAAGGCGAAAATCTTCTGGAATTCCGCCCGGGCGACGGCTGGTATCGGCAGAAGGAACGTATTGCGGAAGGGAATATGGCATTCGGGAAGAACTGGGCGCAAGGTATGCACATCTGATCGAAGACAGCATAGGACATCACGAAACTGTGGCTGACGGCAGACATACCTTTGTGCTCTGAAATAACAAAAATTATCCTTCCGTGATCTGCCTGAGCAGAAGTCCCTGACGCCAGATGTGCCGGATGAGGCGGGAAACGCTTTTCTGCCCCGGCGAGCGGCGATGCAGACGGAGTTCTACGGTGAAATCCCCGTTCTCTGACAGAAACACTTCTCCCAGACAGGTGTACCGGCTGTGGGGAAAATCCTTTGCCAACTGTGCGGCGTATTGGCGTATGCTCTCTGTCACGGAAGCATAAAAATCGTTCATGTCCGTGATCCTGCGGGCCGGAAAGGTGTCCGATGCTTCGGCAGAAAAAAACGGCATGACGATGTAACAACCCCTTGTCTGGGTGACTTGATATTGTATATCCATTTTTACTCCTATAAATAATACAGCAGGTGATTGAAATGAGTATGAAAAACACACCTCTTGCGGACCGTGCCCGTCCCCTCGGGTTTGATGATATGGTCGGCCAGGAGCATTTATGCGGACCGAAGGGGATTCTGCGCCGCATTGCGGAAAGCGGACGACTGCCTTCCATGATCTTCCACGGCCCGCCCGGATGCGGCAAAACCACAGCGGCGGGGATTCTGGCGGAGCAGTCCGGCATGACCATGTACCGTCTGAACGCTACCACGGCATCGCTGTCGGATATCAAGGACGTGGCTAAGGAAACCACCACCATGTTCGGTATGGGCGGTGTGCTTCTGTATCTGGACGAGATCCAGTATTTCAACAAAAAACAGCAGCAGTCCCTTCTGGAATATCTGGAAGACGGCCGGATCACTCTGATCGCCTCCACAACGGAGAATCCTTACTACTATATATATGACGCACTTTTGTCCAGATGTTCGGTTTTTGCATTCAAGCACGTGGATGCGGCCGCCATCGAAAAACGGCTCTGCCAGGTAGCGGCATCGGTATACGGAGATACGGTGTTTGCCGACGGAGTTCTGCATAAGCTGGCGGTATCCGCAGGGGGGGACGTTCGTCGCGGACTGACCCTGCTGGAAGTGGCGGCAAGCTGTGCGGAAGAAGGAGAAAACGGTAAGACCGTGCTGCTGGAAACCGCCGAAAGTCTGGTGCCTGAGGGATTCTCCACCAATTTCGACAGGGACGGGGATGTGCATTATGACCTGCTTTCCTGCCTGCAGAAATCCATACGCGGCTCCGATCCCGACGGTGCGGTATTCTATCTGGCCAAGCTGCTGGAGGGCGGAGACCTGATCTCTCCCTGCCGACGGCTCATGGTGATTGCCAGCGAGGACATCGGTGCAGCCTATCCCATGGCGGCAGTGATCGTGCGTGCCTGTGTGGAAAGCGCCAAGGAACTGGGTCTGCCGGAAGCGCGGATTCCTCTGGCCAATGCGGCCGTTATGCTGGCCACCGCACCCAAATCCAATACGGCATACGCGGCTATGAACGAGGCCATCGAGGACATCCACAAAGGGCTTGGCGGTGAAATTCCCGAACACCTGCGCAGTCCTCTGTTCAAGGGATATAAGTATCCCCATGAGTATCCCGGCAATTATGTAAAGCAGGACTATCTGCCGGCGGATGTACGGCATAAGAAATACTACCGGTTCGGGGACAACAAAACGGAACAGGCGGCAAAAGCCTACTGGGAGAAGATCAAAGGAGAATAACAAAACAGCGGATCCGGAGGTAATGTATGTTTATAGACAGTATCCGTATAGACAGGGAAGCGTTGGCACAGTCGGGTTCCTATGTGGCTAATCTGCCCTTTGTCCGCAGTCTGCCGGATGGCGTGATTCCGATTTCCTCTCCCGTAACCTTCTTTGTCGGCGAAAACGGCAGCGGAAAATCCACTCTTCTGGAAGCAGTTGCCATTGCGGCAGGACTGAATCCGGAGGGCGGCAGTAAGAATTTCCGTTTTTCCACCAGAGACAGCCATTCCGACCTGTGGCAGTATCTGCGCCTGTCCAAACGGGCGGATAAGCGGTGGAAGGACAGCTATTTCCTCCGTGCGGAAAGTTTCTTCAATGTTGCCACCCATATTGAGGAACTGGATGAAGGACAGACTTTTGATAACTGGGACATCATAGATGCCTACGGCGGAAAATCCCTCCACGAACAATCCCACGGTGAAAGCTTTTTCGCTCTGATGCTCCATCGGTTCCGAGAAAAGGGACTGTATATTCTGGACGAACCGGAAGCAGCACTTTCCACATCGCGGCAGATTGCCATGCTGCATCTGATCCGGGAACTGACGGATAAGGGCGCACAGTTTCTCATTTCTACCCATTCCCCCATTCTGACTGCCTGCCCGGGTGCTATTATATGGGAACTGGGAGAGAATGGCATGAGAAACGTTCGTTGGGAGGAGACGGAAAATTATATTCTGACAAATCGTTTTTTGAAAGACCCGGAATATTTTTTGGAATAACAAATGAAACAACAAATACTATAGAATTATGAACAGTGAGGTAAGATATGGGAAATTGTATGGACTTTCGTATTTATCAGCGTGACGATGACGGATATGCACGCATTGTTTTTGACGGAGAACTGCCGGAAGAGTTGGCGGATGACTGTGTGATCAGCGCAAGAATCTTCAGAGAAGAGGATAATTTGCTGATCGCGGAAAATATTCCCGGAACCGTTGCGGGAAGAAAGTGGACTGTAACACTTACTGTGCCGGAAGGTGGACTTTACAGAATTGAAGCCATGAGCCATCTGGGTGTAATGCAATGTGTGCATCATATCGGTGTAGGTGATATTTATGTTACCTGCGGACAAAGTAATATGACCGGTTATGGTAAGGATAACGCATATGACCCGCCGACATTGGGTGTTCATATGCTGGCAAATACGGGTACATGGAGAATTGCTACCCATCCCATTGCAGCTGCGGTAGGGTCTGTATACGGATTCCCGGAAGCGGATACAGGAACCTCCCCGGCACTTTCTTTTGCACGCAGACTGAAAGAAAAACTGGGTGTTCCCATCGGTATTATTCCTACAGCTGTGGGCGGTACTGCTCTTGCTGCCTGGAATCCTGATGAGGGTGGTGAATGCTGTCGGGAAATGTATAAGAGACTGGATGCCATTGGCAAATTCAAAGGTTTTCTGTGGTATCAGGGTTGTTCCGATGTGGACGGATATAAAGCACCGACTTATTTTGATCGGTTTGCCCGTATGATCAGCCTGTGGCGCGAAAAATACGGTCATTGCCCCGTTTTGACAGTACAGCTGAATCGCTGGACGGGTGATCCGGATGTGGATTGCAGTAAGTGGTGGGGGATTGTCCGTGATGCACAGCGCAGAGCCATGTTGGAACTGGAGGATGTTATTACGGTTCCTTCTCTGGATCTGCCTTTGACGGACGGTATCCACAACAGCTCGGGGGCTAATGTAATTATTGGGGAACGTCTTGCCAACGCGGCCCTGCATTCCGTATACCATAAAGTAGGGCAGATGGCTCCTGCTGTTATCGGTGCGGAAGTAGTGGATGATACCCATGTGCGTGTAAAACTCTCAGCCGGTCATCAGGTATATGCCATGGACCACCTTGCGGAAGGTATGTGCGTAGAAGACGAAAACGGTATGATTGAATGTGGTAAAGCCATTGCGGAAAAGGATTGTTTGGTTGTGGATACGGTACGTCCGTATACTTTGCCGGCTGCCTTCCATTATGCCTGGGGAAACCGAACTCTCTTGTTCCCGGCAAGGGATTATAACGGCATGCCGTTGTTGTCCTGTTACGGTATAGAGATCAAACCGGCAGCGGAAAAATAAATATTATGTCGGAGAATATAAAATGCTTTTATCAACAGATACAGGAAAACTATTCAAAACACTGGGAGAAGAAAGAGGAATCGCCGCTGCGGCAGACGCAGGATTTGATGCGCTGGATTATTCCATATATGAAATTGCACACTCTGAAAAACCGACTTTTTCCGAATTTGTTTTGAGAGCTGAAAAATGCCGTGCACTTGCCGAAGAAAACGGGCTGTGTTTTAATCAGGCGCATGCCAGATTTGCTGTGTATAAAGAAGGTGAAGATGAATACAACCGGATAACATTGGCCGGAGTGAAAGAGGATATCCGTATTGCCGGTATCGTCGGTGCCAAGACAATCATTATTCATCCCTTTGAAATCAAGAATGGTGGAAAATATATGGATGTGGTAGCTCAGAAGGAGGCCAATCTCCGGTTTTATCGTGAGTTGGAATCCATTGCCATCGAATCCGGTGTGCGGATTGCTTTGGAAAATCTGAACGGCTGGGATTACGACAAACATTGTTATGCGCCTACCGTATGTTCCTATGCCGCATGGCTGAATGAATATGTGGACGAATTGAATCCGGAGGTGTTTACCGTATGCTTGGATGTAGGCCACAGCAACATCACCGGCGAAGCACCGTACAAAGCAGTACGGGAACTGGGCAGAGAACGCCTGACGGCTTTGCATCTGCATGACAACAGCAGTTTCGGAGACGATCACCACATCCCCTTTTTCGGTACCATTGACTGGTATGAACTGTGTAAAGCTTTGGGTGCTATCGACTACAAAGGTGACTTTACATTTGAGGCGGTCTCCTACATCGCTTCCAGGGAAGATAAAGAACTGCCGGGAGCACTGCGTTATATGGCAAACCTTGGCCGGCATCTCATGCAGATCATCGACGAATACCGGCCGGTGAACGGCTGAAAAAGAAATAAAAATAATTTCAAAAAATGTAAAAAAGCTATTGACAAATCCGGGAAAGTGGTGTATAATATCTCTGTTGTTGAACCAAAGACAGCAGGTTACAGTAAAAGCATCCGCTTCCCTGCCGAGGAGAGACCTTTTCATATAAGTATGAGCAGTCTTTTTTCGGCGTGATCTTTTGGATCTGGGTTCGGAAAAAGGCTTTTTTGCTTGCTGTGAACAGATACTAATAAGGAGGATACAAATCAATGCCCAGCGCTAAAGTATTAGAGCAGAAGACAGCCGTTGTTGAAGCCCTGGCCGACAAAATGAGCCATGCAGCTTCCGGCGTTCTGGTTAAATATCAGGGTATTACAGTAGAAGACGACACCAAGCTTCGTGCGGCTCTCCGTGCAGCAGGTGTAGAATACTCTGTAATCAAGAACACACTGATCGGCAAGGCATGCGACAAGGTTGGCTTCGAAGCTATGAAGTCCGAACTGGAAGGCATGAACGCTATCGCAATCAGTGCAGAAGATCCGATCGCTCCTGCAAAGATCCTGAAGGAATATGCAGACAAGATCGAAACCTTCGAAATCCGCGGCGGCTTCCTGGACGGTGCCGTTGTTGATGCAAAGGTTGTAAATGAACTGGCAGAAATTCCGCCGAAGGAAGTTCTGATCGGCAAGCTGCTCGGCAGCATCCAGGGCCCCCTGTACGGTCTGGCATGCGGTCTGCAGGCAATCATCGACAAGAGCGGCGAAGCTCCTGCAGAAGAAGCAGCAGAAGCTCCCGCAGAAGAAGCTGCAGCTGAATAAGTCCGCAGCATAACAAAAAACAAACAATATTCGAAAATACGGAGGATATAAAAATGGCAACTGAAAAGACCACTCAGATTCTTGATGAAATCAAGGCTCTTACCATTCTGGAACTGGCTGACCTCGTAAAGGCAATCGAAGAAGAATTCGGCGTATCCGCAGCTCCCGTAGCTGTAGCTGGTGCTGTAGCCGGTGCTGCTGCTCCCGCTGTTGAAGAAAAGACTGAATTCGACGTAATTCTGAAGTCTTTCGGCGCAAAGAAGCTGGACGTTATCAAGGTTGTTCGCGAACTGACCGGTCTGGGTCTGAAGGAAGCAAAGGAACTGGTAGAAGGCGCTCCCAAGGAAGATGCAGACTCCATCAAGGAAAAGCTGACTGCAGCTGGCGCAGAAGTAGAAATCAAGTAATTTCTGCAAACATTTGCGATCCCTTGTGTTCAATAACCGGAAACAGGCATCGTTTTTACGATGCCTGCTTTTTGTTTCGTGTAAGCGTTGTTTGCGGCGATGTGTCATGTTTACACGAAACTGTAATTCACACCAAGTCTTTTTTTTACGGTGAATAATCATATATGACAATCCGGAAAACTTTATGGTAATATTTCTGTTTTTCCCCAAGCAAAGGTGGGAGACGGATTATTTCACAGAAAAAACACTTGTGAAATCGCACAATTTCAAAAAAATGCATATATAAAAAACGTAAATATTTCTACTTGTTATTTTTTTGTAATTCATGTATAATTGTAACATATTATTTTACGCATAGGAAATCGAGGTATAATTATGCAGAAACAAAAACGTGTTGTAACCATTCAGGATATATCCTGCTTCGGAAAATGTTCACTGACGGTGGCTTTACCGATTCTTTCCGCTATGGGATTAGGGTGTGCGATTATTCCCACAGCAGTACTTTCCACCCACACGGGCGGCTTCAAGGGTTGGACATTTCGGGATCTGACAGAGGATATTCCTGCCGTATCCGCACATTGGCAAAAAGAAGGCCTGCAATTTGACGGATTATACACCGGTTATCTTGGCTCTCCGGCACAGGCAGCATTGATCTGTAATTTTATAAAGGATTTCCGACCGGAGCTTGTGTTTGTGGATCCTGCAATGGCAGATAACGGAAAGCTGTACGCGGGTTTTACAGACGAAATTATACCGGCAATGACAGCGTTATGCGCTATGGCAGACATGGTTGTACCCAATATTACGGAAGCTTCTCTGATGACCGGCATTCCCTACCGTGCGCCCGGAGAGTATGACGAAGCATATATCAAGGAGCAGCTGCAGGCACTGGTAAAGATGGGTGCAAAGCAGGCTGCCATTACCGGGGTACGGTATATCGGCAGTGACCGTCAGGGCATTGTATCCCTTAACGGTGATACGGGAGAATATGTGGAATACCACACAGAAAATCTGCCCGTATCCTGTCACGGAACGGGGGATGTATACGCAAGTACCATGTTCGGTGCCATGATTCGTGGAAAAACGGTAGTTCAATCCCTGAAAATTGCGGCAGATTACACGGTCAGCACCATTCGTGCCACCATGGGAGACGAGTCGCATTGGTACGGTGTTCGTTTTGAGGATTGCATTCCTGATCTTATCCGTGATTTGGGGTTATAATGGATGGGGTTTACCACGGTCGAAACTTTTTTTCAAAAAGTTTCGACCGTGGTTTTGTGTTCTTTCTTTTTTCTTTCTTTTTTCTCCAATATAGAATACCTGATTTATTGTGTTGTCCTATGCGGACGGCGCACAGAGGGGGTTGCAAGCGCGAAGCCCGGCACGTTTTCTTTTTTTCTTACTTTTTTCTTTTCTTCAATATAGAATACCAAATTTATCTTTTGTCCTATGCGGACGGCGCACAGAGGGGGTTGCAGACGCGAACCCCCTCTGTGAACTCCCCCGCTTTTCTTAGACTACTGCTTGGTCCTGTGTTTGCCTACGGCAGCTTGGGATATTAGTGAGGGCTTTGGAGTGGAGTGAGTGTGGTTATCGTTGGTTGGTTTTTGGATGGCTGAACAGTGATTTGGTGCAGCTTGTTAAGGAATTACCGCTGACCGCGATGAGTAGTAGTGGAGAGAACGAATAGGGCATTGATGAGCATAAAATTTCAAGTAAGGATTATTTGCGCTAACCGCGGAAAAGGGATTTAGTTAATCGAAAACGGGGATGGGCAGTAGAGCGAACGAATAGAACAAACATCATTTCTATCTATTCGCTATACTACCCAGCCCCGTTTTCAGCTAACTAACATCTATCCCGCGGTCAGCGCAAATAATTCTTACTTGAAATTTTATGCCCATTTCACCTCTGTCAACAATCTCCACTCCTCCCCCCTCGCGGTCAGCGGTAATTCTTTAACAAACTACACCAAATCACTATTAGACCATCCAAAAACCAACCAGCGATAATCAAGTTTACTCTACTACATAGCTCTCACTAACATCCCAAACTGCCGTAGGCAAACCCCAGCCCAAGCAGTAGTCTAAGTAAGCGGGGGAGTTCATAGAGGGGCTTCGCGCCTGCAAGCCCCTCTATGCGCCGTCCGCGCAGGACAAAGAAAAAAATTGGTATTCTATATTGAAGAAGAAAAAGAAGAAAAGAAGCGAGAGGGGGTTCGCACCTGCCCCCCTCTCCCCGTCGTCCGCATAGGATAACACAATAAATCAGGTATTCTATACTGAAGAAGATAAAAGAAAAGAGAAAGAAAAGAAGCGTGCAGGGTGGCATGTATGCCACCCTGCCTTCAACATATACAATTTTGCCAACATTTTTGCCAACATTCATAAATATATGTCCGTTTTTGGTATTTCAACTTGCCGCTATTCGTGTTATAATATACTAAAATCAAAAAATATTGCCCAATCCCATATACAATCCCCACCTCCCCGCATGGGAACATCATTCCCCCGCATCGCACCGTTATTGTAATGACAGCTTGTGCAATCACAGAAAACATTCGGATAAAATATTCCGAGTAAACACATCCAAATAATCATTATCTTAATACTAAAAAACAGGAATACAAAATGAAAAAGAATACAAAGTTTAATTTCATCATCATGTGGTTCAATAGCTCCTGCAGTACTGCATCCGCTTCCCTTGCCTCCGTCGCCGTGCTGTCTGCCTTTTTCCTGCGGGGCGGTATGACAGACCAGCAGGTCAGCTTTTATTTAACCTTTACACAGCTTGTCAATTTGGTTATATCTCTGCTTCTGTCCGGTATTACAAGCGGTCTCAGGGATTCACGGAAAACCATCAGTACACTATATGTGGCACGAGGTATTACCACCGGACTTTTTGCCATTTTCTGTTTCTGGCAGATTAAAGCAGCGCCATTTTACGTCATGATGATACTGATCGGCGGTTTGCAGGCCCTGGTAACGGCTGTCCAGGGGATTTTTGACTATAAACTGCCCTGCGAAGTGATCGAAATGGAACATTATTCCACACTTATCGCTTACCAGGGGCTGTTTAACGGGCTGGTGGGCATGGGTATTGCCATGGTTCTTCCTACCTTATTTCAACGGTTTGATTTCATGCATACCACCGGGTTTATTTGCATTGCAGCGGCGTTGTGTTACGTATTTGCGGCTGTATGTGTCCGTTTTCTGCGGCCGGTGGTGCCGATTGATAAAAATGAAACGGCATCGGCGGAAAAGCTCCATATGCAGTTCAATCCCATCCGCGATTTTATCCGTTTGATGCAGAATCGGGATTTTCGGTACATGCTGCTGCCGAATCTTGTGCGCGGTTTCGGGGCGGGGATGGTTTCCATGCTGGCGATTATTGCCATGCGCGGTTTACATATGTCAGATGCAGATGTGTCATGGATCACTTCCTGTACCTATCTGGGTACCCTGCTGAGCTGTTTTGCGTATACATTTCTGGTTAAGCGGATGGGTGTTCCGTGGACCGGACTGATAGGAAGCCTTGTATTCGGACTGATGTGTTTCTCCATGATGGGAGGAACGCTGTGGTTTTTGGTGGTGTATACCATTGCTTATATCGGATACAATGTTGTCTGCAACGCAGTGCCGGATATGGTATATCAGAGTGTTTCACAGGATATCATCAGTTCCTTCCATACGTGGCGTTTGGCACTGACAACGCTGGGGACAGCGATTTCTACATCTTTGTTCGGTATTCTGTTGGACAAGACGGAAGCATATGTGCTGGTTGTTATCGGCTGCGTAGGAATTGTGCTGTGTTCACTGGGACATTATTTGTTTTACCGGAAATCGCTTGCGCCGAAACGAAATTGATTTAAAAAGACGTAATTCGATGGGAACATGTTCAGTACACGGAGGAAACTGTCGCCATGACAGAAAAAGAACGTTTTGCCAGAATATTTGCCCATAAGGAGGCGGATAGAGTACCGATCATTGATTCGGTGTGGACAGGTACAATTCGCAGATGGCACGCAGAAGGCATGCCTAAGGATGTAGATTGGATTGAATACTTCGGGATTGACAATCCCGTACATATACATGTGGATAATTCTCCCCGGTATCCGTACAAAGTATTGGAAGAAAACGAAAAAAACATTACATATTCTACCAACTGGGGAGTAACTGTGAGAAAATCCAAGGAAATCGACTCAACGCCGGAATTTCTGGATTTCATTGTAACGGATCGTACGGCTTGGGAAGAATGCAAACGCCGTATGTATATGGGAGAAGACCGGATAGACTGGAAATGGCTGCAGGAAAATTATGACAGCTGGCAGGCGCAGGGTAAATGGATTATCGGTGATTTTTGGTTCGGATTTGATGTAACACATTCACATATGATGGGAACGGAAAATTTACTGATGGCTATGTACGAAGAACCGGATTTGATTATGGAGATGTTCGATACTTATCTTAACCGCAGTATGGAATTATGTAATCAGGTTTGGGATGCAGGGTATCATTTTGACAGTATTTTCTGGTACGATGATATGGGATATAAGGGAAACATGTTTTTCTCCAACGAAATGTATCGGGAAATGTTGAAACCGTTCCACAAACGTGCCATTGACTGGGCGCATGAAAGAGGAATTTACGCACATCTGCATTCCTGCGGATATATAATGCCCCGGATTGATGATCTTGTGGAGATCGGTCTTGACTGTCTGAATCCGCTGGAAATCAAGGCAGGCATGGATCCGCTTCTCCTGAAAGAAAAATACGGTGATAAGCTGGTTCTGCACGGCGGTATCAATGCGGTACTGTGGGAAGATACGGAAGCCGTTATTGAGGAAATCCGGCGTCTTGTTCCCAAATTAAAGGAAAACGGAGGATACATATTCTCGTCAGACCATTCTATCCACAATCGTGTCAGTCTGGATACTTTCAAAGCGATCGTAGATGAAATTAAACGTGTCGGTGCCTACTGATATTTCTTTAAGGGATATGACATTGGGCTGTTGCAGCAGCCACTTTTATTAAAGAACTTGTTTGAATTTCTCGAAATAAATAAAAAACGGGATGTTGCATTTAGCAGAGGGGGATGTTGCATTAAGCAGGGGGGAGGGAGAAACTTTTTGAAAAAAGCTTCTCCCTCCCCCGGCCCCCTCCC
>SVTO01000056.1 GCA_015063745.1 Oscillospiraceae bacterium
GGGCAGCAAAAGTGGCAAAGGCAATAGGCTTGAGTATACGAAAGCCAGCGACTTGAGTCGCTGGCCGGTAGTATTGGGCTTTTAGCCCTTGTGCAAACCACCCGTTTGACGGGTGGTTTTGATTTTCAATTAGGTGGCAAATCCCGCAAACTGGTTCTGATACAGTTCGTAGTAGACACCCTGTTTTTCCAGAAGTTCCTCGTGGTTGCCGGATTCCATGATTGTACCGTTTTTCATAACAATGATGATATCGGCATCGCGGATTGTGGAAAGGCGGTGGGCGATGATCAGGCTGGTACGGTTCTTCATCAGGGAAACCATGGCCTGCTGGATGTGCATTTCCGTACGGGTATCGACGGAAGAGGTGGCTTCGTCCAGAATCAGAATCTTCGGATCAGCCAGAACAGCGCGGGCGATTGCCAGAAGCTGACGCTGTCCCTGGCTCAGGTTACTGCCGCCTTCTGTCAGGACGGTCTGATAACCGTCGGGCAGGCGTTCGATGAATTCTCTCGCTTCTGCGGTATCCGCAGCCTGTACGATTTCTTCATCGGTGGCATCCAGTTTGCCGTAGCGGATATTGTTGGCGATGGTATCCTGGAACAGCACCGTATCCTGCAGAACGATGGCAATCGCGCTGCGGAGAGTATTCTTCGGAATATCGTTGATGTTTACGCCGTCCAGACGGATCTCACCGCTGTCCACGTCGTAGAATCTGGTCAGCAGGTTTACCACGGTCGTCTTACCGGAACCGGTGGCACCTACGAGAGCGATCTTCTGGCCCTGCTTTACATCCAGGTTGAAATCGAAAAGAACCTGCTTTTCCGGATTGTAGGAGAAGTCGATATGGCTGAATTCGATATTACCCTTGATGTCTTCCACCTTCACATCGGATTTGCCCGCATCCAGTTCGTCCGGATGCTCCAGAATCGTGAATACGCGTTCCGCGCCGGCGATGGCGGTCAGAATGTTGGCATACTGGTTGGCGATCTGGTTAATGGGCATGGAAAGCTGACGGGAGTACTGCAGGATGGCCTGAATATCACCGACGGAGATTACGCCCGTCATGGCAAAATAGGCACCGCTGGCTGCAACGATCAGGTAGTTCAGGTTGTTGATGATGTTGTTGGCAGGGCCCATTACGCCGCCCCAGACATTGGCACGGATACTGCATTTACGGAATTCTTCGCTGATCCTGGCGAATTCCTCGCAGGCATCCTGTTCCTTGCCATAGGCTACGACGGTCTTATAACCCGTAACCATTTCTTCCACCTGGGAGTTCAGCTGACCCAGAAGAACCTGCTTCTTGACGAAATATTTCCGCATGAATTTGGACAGGTTCATGGACACAAACACAGTCAGGGGAATGGTGATCAGCGCGATCAGAGCCATACGCCAGTCGTAATGTACCAGCATGGCAAAGGCACCGATCAGGGTCAGGGCGCTGGAAATCAGGGACGAAATGGACTGGGATATGGTATTGGAAATATTGTCCACGTCGTTGGTCATACGGCTCATGATATCCCCGTTGGCGTGGGTATCCGTATACTGGATGGGCAGGTAGGAGATCTTACGGAACAGATCCTTACGCATGATGTATACGGTGGTCTGGGAAATCTTGGCAGCAGCAATACCCTGCACCATGGTGATCAGAGAATTGGATACGTATACGATACCCAGAAGGATCAGGTAATGGATCAGGCTGTCGAAATCCACGTGGAGACGGGCTTCCTCAAGGCGCATGGTATCGATGGCTTTACCCTGCAGCATGGGACCGAGGAGGCTGAGAATGGTGGTCAGCACGGTAGTGAACAGGATCACCAGAATCAGATATTTGCTTTTACCGATGTATCTGAGCAGTTTGCCGACGGTGGCTTTGGCGTTTTTCGGTTTTTCCCGGATCATCGGACCGCCGCGGGGACCTCCGCCCGTGTTGGCACCGTTTCTCTTGGCGAGATCGCGGAGTTCGTCGGCCGACAGTTCTTTATCCGACCCGGGTCTTTTGTTTTTGGGATCCGCAGGCTTGCCCATTTCGGGAGGGGGCATTTTATCGGGCATTCCGGGTGTATTTCTGACTTCTGCCATTATGCTTCACCTCCGTTGTTTTTCATCTGGGAACTATAGATATCCTTATATGTTTCGCTGGTTTTCATGAGGTTTTCGTGATTGTCGAATGCGGTGATCTTACCGTTTTCGATAACGGCGATCTTATCGGCATGCATAACGCTGGCAACACGCTGGGCGATCATGATGATCGTGGTGTCGGCGAAATGGGTATGGAGCGCGGAACGGAGTTTGGCTTCCGTACCCAGGTCAAGGGCGGAGGTACTGTCGTCAAAGATGATGATCTCCGGATGACGCAGTACGGCACGGCTGATGGCTACACGCTGCTTCTGACCGCCGGAAAGGGATGCGCCTTTTTCCGCCACATAGGATTCGTAGCCGTCGGGCATATTGCTTATGAATTCGTCTGCCTGCGCCACCATGGCTGCCTGACAGATTTCTTCCTGCGCAGCGTCTTCCTTCCCCCAGAGAATGTTTTCGTTCACGCTGCCGGAGAACAGTTCGCTCTTCTGCAGTACATAACCGATCTTCTGACGGAGGGCATGGAGGTCCCAATCCTTTACGTTGACACCGTCTACATAGACATTCCCTTCGACAGCTTCATAGAATCGGGGGATCAGGTTCACAAGAGAAGATTTACCGGAACCGGTGGCACCGATGATGGCGATGATCTCGCCTTTCTTCGCTTCCAGATTGATGCCGTCCAGTACCTTATGTCCCTGTCCTTCCGGATAGGAGAAGGATACGTTTTCAAAACGTACGGTGCCCTCTTCCTTACCTTCGGTAACTGTACCGGGAACAATGGCGGGATCGGCTTCCAGAACTTCGCGGACGCGGTCTGCACAGGCCTTTCCGCGGGCTACCTGCTGGAACATCATGGATACCATCATAACGGACATCAGTACCTGGGATACGTACTGTACCGCTGCCATAACGTCACCGACTTTGATGGCTGCCGCTTCTACCTGCAGACCGCCGATATAGATAATGGCGAGAATGGACAGGTTCATGATGATCATGAGGCAGGGCATCAGGGTGGACATGAGCATCAGTACCTTCATGTTGGTATTTCTGTATGCCATGTTGGCTTCGTCAAAACGGCCGATTTCGTGCTCTTCTCTGGTATATGCCTTGACCACCCGGGCGCCGGTTACGTTTTCCTGTACCACAGCGTTTACCTTATCCAGTCTCTTCTGTACGACGGAAAACAGCGGGAAGGCCTTGAATACCATGATCAGCACGATCAACAGCTGGAACGGCAGGGAGAATGCCACCACCGTACCGAACTTCACGTTCAGACCCATACACATGATCAGGCCGCCGATCATGAAAATGGGCGCACGTACGAACATACGCAGAATCATCTGTACCAGATCCTGCAGGGAGGTTACGTCGTTGGTCAGTCTTGTAACCAGAGAACCGGTGGTGAATTTGTCCGTCTGCTGCAGGGACAGGGACATTACTTTATTGAATGCATCCACTCTCAGATCGTTGCCGAAGCCCTGGGATGCTATGCTGGCGGTATAACAGCACAACAGACCCATAAGTCCTCCGACCAGCACAAGGCCGAGCATCAGCAGTCCCGTGCGGAGAATGGTAGTCATAACCAAACTGATATCATTGCTCTCCACAACCGTATTCACGATGGTGGACATAAGTTTCGGCTGCCACAGGTCCACGATTACTTCCCCCGCCATGAACAGGGGGGATATAATCGCAAAAAACCAGTACGGTTTCAGGTAATTGCGGATTTTTACTTTCTTCACTCTTCGTCCTCCTCAAACGCTTCCTGTACCAGATGATCCCGAATCTTACACAGTGTCTTCATCAGCGTCTCCTTTTCCTCCTCCGACAGTACCTCCATGGCGATCCGGTCTTCTTCCTGAATCGCCTTGCGGAGTTCATCATCGATGGCATGCCCTCTTTCCGTCAGGAACACACGGGTGGCGCGAAGATCGTATTCATCGGCTTTTCTGCTTACAATGCCTTCTTTTTCCAGTTTCTGCAGGACGACACTGACCGTCGGGGCTTTCAGATGGGTCGCTTTTACCAACTCCAGTTGGGTTTTGTCATCCTTGTGCGCCAGTTCCCTGAGAATCAGTCTGGCGGATTTCTGCAAGGTTACGCCTTCGATGTCCTTACTGCGTATTCTTGCTCCCATAATACGAGATATTTCATTCAGAACCATGATCGGAGTGGGCTTGTCGCATCTCATATTGTCGTTCTTCTGCTCCGGAGGATTTCCGTTGACATTCCGTTTTACAGGCATATTATTTTCCTTTCTGAAATTTAATTTATTTTCTAACTAATTATAAGCATTCGGTAAATATTTGTCAACCGTTATTTTATGAATAAACTATATTTTCTGTATGACAGAAGCGAAAAAAGCCTGTCGTGTGACAGACTTTTTCTGTGTTTTGTTATCCGTTTTCCCGCATGAAGAAACGCATTGGTATCACCGGAACCATTATCAAAAATTTCACACGTCCGCACTTGGATTCACGGCTCATTTTTTCTCCTGCGAAAAACGTGCAGATATTGCCGTATCTTTTCAACATCGACATCTTTATCTATACCGACGCAGGAAAAACATAATTTCTCATCCGAACCGAAGGCGAGGATCGCTTCTTCCGTTCGTTTTGCCATACTTTCGGCAGTATCTGTTTTCAGTGTCACGGGTGAATATCTAATACAAGATATAATATTTTTCCCTGCTATAGATTTTGCTATCTCAGAATAATTACTGCCGGCACCAATCTCCAGAAATCGAAGGTTTGGTACCTGCAGGTAGCCTTCGATTACGTTTTCCATATTGGAACCGCAATGATGGATACCAAAACACGGGAAGGCTTTTGCAAGCTGTATGTCATAGGACAGCAGTTTTTCGCAGTAAAGGTCATTGGATATCATCGCAACTGTACAATTGCTGGTCAGATAAACATCGGGACAAGTTTGCTTGATAATAGATGTGACACCGCCAGAGACAACATTCGAAACAGCATACAGCCGTTTACCGATATCAAGGGAAAGCTGTGTAATCACATCCAACAAATGCGTGTGCAAATCCGATTCGTCGTCATAGTAATACAAAAACAATTCTTCTCCCAACAGATCCAATGCAATGTTCTGAATCCCCATCAGATTGATCGCACTTTCCACATAGCCAAACTTACTCTGTAATTCATCGATTTGTTGCTGGATCTTCTGCCAAATGGGAGAATTGTCCAAATCAATCGGCTGAAGGAAACGAATTTGCTCCCCAGTAAGCTTTGCAGACAGAACCTGTGGTGCGTTGTCCCGTTCGAATAACACTTCACAACCGAGAATTTGTGAATACAGGAATCCACAGGCAAGCAGATCCGAAAACAAAATCGGCCGGGGTGCAGGTTCTTTCTCGCCTATACCGAAATCACCGAAATATTCGTATAATTTTCGGCGCATGACAATATCCGCTTCTATTCTGTAATCTGTATCAAACCAAAATTTTTCGTCGAATTCCACACCTGTATGTTTATACCACCAGGATGGATGAAAGGTGATATCTACGTTATTTCTCATATAATTATATATCCGTCAAATATGTATCAGTCAAAAAATCTTGGGAGCCACTGTTTATTGGCGTACAGTAGATCATCACAAAGCTGCGGTATCTTTTGGAAATCCATTGTCCCGGTAGACGGATCAAGGCTCATGGCTTCCACAAACAGGTTACGGTCACCCTTCAGTGCAGCTTCTACGACCATCTCGTTAATACTGCTGTGCAGATAGCAGATATGATGTATCGGTCTGGGAAGATCACCTGCCGGAATAGGTGTAATTCTGCCATCTGCTTCTTTTTTGATCATGGTTTCCACAATCACATCCTGCGGCAGATTGGATATTTGTCCGATATTCGGCCGATTGCAGATAGTAATCATTTCTTTTCTGTCAATATATGCCTGTATGATTCCTGCAACCTCTTCACCGGAACGGTTGAAGGTAACCGGCATCTCCCCTCTTGCCATTGCGTCAATTTCCTGCTTCTGCAAAACCTTATCCAATCTGCGGGAGTCTACTGTGGTTTTTATAACTCCGTAATCCATTCCGAAACCATTCTGATTATTGCACAAGGAGGACAGAAATTCTATAAGATGACGGTCACCCGGAATTGGCAGGTATCCGAACTGCCGACAAAGTGCGAGTTTAGCCTGCTCATTGTTGACATAGGAATTGACTCCTTGATGATGCGCGGGCATCTCTTCCAAACCGTCATGCTCCATCGCAAATTGACGGATTTTCCCCAGCACATCTTCTCCATGATAGGTGGCTCGTGTAAGCCAGATACAGTGATTGAGTCCGGCAACCGTATACTCAAACCCCTGTTCCTGCAGCCAAGAGTAAAGATACTCACTGATATGCATGCCGCTCGGCAAATGCAAACCGAATATTTTCCCCAACAACAGAGACAGCTTATGGATTTCGTGACAGATGCCATACACAGTAATCGTTTTTGCAAGCATATTGAACGCACGGGTCACCGCAGTCATAGGGTTCGTTACGTTGAGAAGAATCGCTCCCGGACAAACCGCTTCCATGTCTTCCGCAATCTCATATGCTACCGGAACCGTACGCAATGCTGCCGACATACCGGAAATGCCGCAGGTCATCGACACAGGCAGCCGTACACCATATTTGACCGGAATTTCCAGGTCATTAAAAAATCCATCCATTGATCCTGGAGAAAACGTTGCTATGACAAAGTCACAGTCTTTGAGTGCCGCCCGGCGATCTTCTACAATAGATATTTCAAAATTCTTTTCAGATGCTTCATTGAATCTTTCGGCCATATTTTTTACACTGGTTACGTGAGGAACATTGGGGTCAACAAGACGTATTTCTCCACCCTCAACACCGTTTAATGTATAAATATCTTTCATCAGAATACGCATCCAGTTGACACTACCGCCACCGATAATTGCGATTTTGATTCTCATGATCTTCATCCTTCCCTAATTTGTATACTATCTAAGTATTTTTATTATAGCATACGTTCGGAGCCTTGTCCATGAATAATCATTCAAACCTAATTGTAAAATCGTTCGCATCTCTTGACATTTTTTACTAAATATGATATCATCAAAAAAAAGATTCGGAGAATGAGATGAACGAGCACAGTTGTATTGAATATGTTTTTTGTCCTTCTACAACAACAGTAAGCGGATACCACTTCTATTCTACCGGGAATCTTCCACGGAAAGAATTCATGCACAAGCACGATTACTGTGAGCTGGCGTTTGTACGTCATGGGGACTTTTCTGTTATGTCTGAAGATATGCACACGTTTTTTCACGGACCTTGTCTGGAGTTGTTTCGAAAAGACAGCCAACATGCACAGTTTGACCTAAGCAATACAACCTACGAACGTTTTTTACTGCGGCTGGACAGAAATATTCCGTCTGAACTGGAGTCGCTTGTTGCAACGATAAATCGCTGTGCTGTAAAAACAGTCACTCTTATAGAGCTTCCTATATATCGTATGGATTGGTTATACGGCATTATGCATCACCTTAAGCATATAACTGAGCATGAAAATATATCTTTTACGGATGAACAGTTTCTCATTCCCATGCGGTGTCTGCTTGAAGAAATCATTTCAATCTGCAAGAATCAGATGAGTGTTCCTCTGCAATTCAGTGAACTCAACATTTTGTACGTTCTGACATATATACAAGAACATCTGACTGAAAAAATATCCTTGGAAAGCTTAGCGGCATATATGCATTGCGGCAAAACAAAACTCAGTGAAGATTTCAGAAAATCCACATCGATGTCCGTACATCAGTACATTCTGAAAGAACGGCTTGCATTATCTTTGCAATATCTGGAATCCAAGTATTCCATCTCTGATATAGCTGTACTTTGTGGATTCAAGGACAGTTCCCACTATATCCACACATTCAAAAAACATTACGGCATGACTCCGTCTCAATTCAAAATAGAACAAGCAGATATATGAGTCATGGGATACCATGTCCAAACTTTTGCTTACATCCGTATCCTTACACACAAAAATGGGGATGTTGCACTAAGGATGAAATGTCCTGAATGCAACAGCCCATTCTTTACTTCAAGGCGTTTATTGGTACTTTTTCAGAAGTCATAGGTATTTCGACCTCTGCGGAGGTCGATGAGGGGCGTTGCCCCTTCAATGACCAAAACTTTCTACTTGCAACAGCCCCATTTTTTCTATCGTTATGTTATCCGTTTTCCCGCTCGAAGAAATACTTGCGGTTATGGGCACTGATACTTTGCAGTACTCCGATACACATGAACATGGACAGCATGGAAGAGCCGCCGTAGGAGAAAAACGGCAGGGTTATGCCGACCACTGGAACGATGGCCAGACACATTCCCAGATTCTCCAGCGTCTGGGCCAGAAGCATGCCTACCATACCCATACAGATAAAGGAAGCATAGTTTTTACGGCAGTTTTTCGCCAGTAAGATGATACGCCAGATCAGAACAGTGATCAGCACGATATACGCCATGCAGCCGATAAAGCCGAATTTTTCCGCTAATACCGAAAACAGGAAGTCGGACTGACCTGCCGGTAAGCTGTAGTATTTGCTGCCGCCGGAGAAGCCTGCACCGCGGAAACCGCCGGATACGATACATTCCCGGCTCTTGATCGCCTGCCAGCCTTTATCGGTCGGGTCCAGATCGGGATTGAAGCCTACAAGGATACGCATCTGCTGGTATCCGTCCATGTGTTCCCACACAAAGGGGAACAGGATCACCAGTATGGCCACCGCTCCCGCGATATACCACAGGGAGATACCGGCGGAGAAGACCATTACGGCCATGATGGCTATGTACACAAGGGACATGCCAAGGTCACCCGTCAGCATAACCATACCGCTGATCAGGCCGCCGTGGATGACCAGCTGGAGCACGCTCAGGGGATGGTTGATCTTCCCTTTCAAGCGGTCCAGATGGCGGGCAAAGCTGATTATGTATGTGATCTTTACGAATTCCGACGGCTGGATGGAGATGGTCTCGGTCAGGTAGATCCAGTTTTCGTTTCCGTTTTCGCCTTCGCCGAATATCATAACGATGATCAGCAGCAGGATGGATACACCGAAAAAGACATATTCCAGCCTCTGGATCAGTTCATCGTAGTCGATCATGGAAATGACGCTGACACAAATTAAGCCCAGTACCAGAGCCAGAAGCTGGTTACGGACATAATTCCCCGCAAACCGGTCCGAGGCACTTGCCAGTGTCAGAATCGACAGGCCGCTCATGGCGATCACGCAGAACATCATGACCATATCCAGCGAACGAGCCTTTTCCTGAAGTGTTATGGAAAATCTTTTCATTCTGTTTCCTTTTCTCTGCGGATGATAAACAACGCCGGAGAAATACCGAAGTATCTCTCCGGCGCGCTGTCAGTCTTATCGTCGGCAGGAAACTTAATAAGCAATACCCCAGTATACCATATGCTTTGCAGGCTTACCGCAGCATACACATACGTCGGAGAGGTGTTCTTCTTCCAGAGGAATGCAACGGGAGCCAACGCCGGTCAGTTCCTTGACCTTGTCTTCACATTCCTCACAGCCGCACCACATGGCCTTGACAAAACCGTCGCCCTGCTTCAGGGATTCCTTGATTTCGTCGATGGTGGTACAGGAGTAGGTTCTCTTTTCTCTGTTGGCCAAAGCCTTGGCGTACATACCGTCACGTACTTCCTGCAGCTTGGCGGCAACCGCTTCTTCCAGGTTTTCCAGAGGAACGATGGTCTTTTCCAGGTTATGACGGGTTACCATGACGCACTGTCCGGCTTCCATATCTCTGGGACCAAGCTCGATACGCAGGGGCACGCCCTTCATTTCGTATTCCGCAAACTTCCATCCGGGGCTGTTGTCGCTGTCGTCCAGCTTTACACGGAAGTTGTTCTTCAGACGATCGTACATAGCACGGTTGGCTTCCAGTACACCTTCCTTATGCTGTGCGATGGGTACGATTACAACCTGGATCGGTGCTACAGCCGGGGGCAGTACCAGACCGTTGTCATCACCGTGGGTCATGATGATACCGCCGATCATACGGGTCGTGGTACCCCAGGAAGTCTGGTGAGGATAACGGAGGGTGTTGTCCTTATCGGTGAACTGGATATCGAAAGCCTTGGCAAAGCCGTCTCCGAAGTAGTGGGAGGTACCGGCCTGCAGTGCCTTACCGTCGTGCATCAGCGCTTCGATACAGTAGGTATCTTCCGCACCGGCGAACTTATCGGAGGGGGTCTTCATACCCTTGACAACGGGAATGGCCAGTTCGTTGGTGTGGAAATCCGCGTATACATTCAGCATACGTACGGTTTCTTCTCTGGCTTCTTCTGCGGTGGCGTGCATGGTATGGCCTTCCTGCCACAGGAATTCACGGGAACGCAGGAAGGGACGGGTGGTCTTTTCCCAGCGTACCACGGAGCACCACTGGTTATACAGCTTCGGCAGGTCGCGGTAGGAACGGATGATGTTGGCATAGTGTTCACAGAACAGGGTTTCGGAGGTGGGACGAACGCAGAGCTTTTCGGTCAGAGGTTCGCTGCCGCCGTGTGTTACCCAGGCTACTTCCGGTGCAAAGCCTTCTACGTGATCCTTTTCCTTCTGCAGGAGGGATTCGGGAATGAACATGGGCATGTACACGTTTTCGTGGCCCAGTTCCTTGAATTTGGTATCCATGATTCTCTGGATATTTTCCCAGATGGCATAGCCGTAGGGACGGATGATCATGCAGCCCTTTACGCTGGAGTAGTCAACGAGGTCGGCTTTCTTGCAGATGTCCGTATACCATTTCGCAAAGTCTTCCTCCATGGAAGTGATGTCTTCCACCATTTTCTTGTTGTTTTTGTTATCGTTTTTCATGTTTCGTCTCCGTATGTTAATCGATTTTTATCAGCTTGGCGTAAGTTGCCATGAGTTTCTTGGTTCCGGCGGTTTCAAAGGCAATTTCGTAGAGAATATCCGCACCCATGGGCTTGACGGACAGGATTGTTCCCTCGCCGAAGGTAGCGTGCTTTACTCTGTCTCCCATGGAGAATGCACCTGCCGATACTGCAGCCGGCTTGGGCTTCATGGTAGGAATAGGACGCTTGGTTTCTTCTACAAAATGGTTCACAGGCTTCATCTTGGGAGGTCGGGGCATTCTCTGGCGCACTTCGTCGGAACGCATGGCGTCATCGTGAATGTCCGTATACTCCTTGGGAATCTCGCCGATGAAACGGGACAGGGGATTGGCGCTGGTTCTGCCGTTCATCATTCTTTCCTTGACGTGGGTCACGATCAGTGCGCGCTTGGCTCTGGTGATCGCTACGTAGGCAAGGCGGCGTTCTTCTTCCAGTTCTTCCGGATTCATGATACACTGGAAGCTGGGGAAAATATTGTCTTCCATACCGGGCAGGAATACTACGGGGAATTCAAGTCCCTTGGCACTATGGACGGTCATGAACACAACCGCATCGGCGTTTTCGTCGTATTTATCCACATCGGATACCAGTGCGATGTCTTCCAGAAATTCCACAAGGGAAGGATTTTCATTGTTTTGTTCGTACTGTCTGGCGGCGTTGATCAGCTCGTCCAGGTTCGCTTTCCGGTCTTCCCTTTCCGTCAGGTCGGGCAGTTCGGAAAGCATTTTGGCGTATCCCGTATCTTCGATCACCTTTTCGATCAGTTCCGTCAGAGAAAGGCTCTCGGCCATTTCCTTGAACTGGTCCATCATGTATACGAAGTTTACCATGGCGTTGGCCGTGGAGGGGGAGATGGCGTTATAACGCTTTACGCCGCGCAGGAATTCCATCAGAGTGAATCCTTCCGCTGCGGCAAGAGCTTCCGCTACCTGAACGGATTTTTCGCCGATGCCTCTGCGGGGCGTGTTGATGATCCGGCGCAGACGAAGGTCATCACCGGGGTTATTGATGATCGCCAGATAGGCAATAATATCCTTTACTTCCATGCGCTCGAAGAAGCGTGTGCCGCCGAGCATTCTGTAGGGGATACCTGCCTTGGCAAAGGTCTGTTCAATACTGCGGGACTGGGAATTCATGCGGTACAGTACGGCAAAATCCTTCAGGGATGCGCCCTTGCCGGAAATCTGTTCGTTTATGTATTCCGCAATATATCTGGCTTCGTCGTTCTGGTTGCCCAAACAGCGGACGCAGATTTTGTCACCTTCGTCACCGTTGGTCCAGAGGGTTTTGCCCAGTCGGCCGTTGTTATGGGCGATTACGCTGTTGGCCGCATTCAGGATCGTTTTGGTGGAACGGTAGTTTTCCTCCAGCTTGATCACGGCAGTGTTGTCGTAATTCTTATCGAAATTCAGAATGTTTTCGATGACGGCACCGCGGAACTTGTAGATACTCTGATCGTCATCCCCCACTACCATGATGTTGCGGTATTTACCGGAAAGCAGCAGGGTCAGTTCCAGCTGGGCGTAGTTGGTATCCTGATACTCATCCACGCAGACATAGCGGTAACGGTTCTGCAGAGTGGCGCGTACGTCCTCACATTCGGTCAGCAGACGCACGGTTTCCATGATGATGTCGTCAAAGTCCAGCAGATTCTGGGTACGCAGTTTTCCCTGGTACAGTTCGTAAATGGCGGCAATCTGCTTTTTCTTTACGTCCTGTCCTGCCTGCATGGCAAATTCCGTGGGAGCGATCAGCTTATCCTTGGCACGGCTGATGGTGTTCATGACCGTCTTCACCGGCAGGATCTTGTCGTCGATGTTCAGCTGCTTCATGCAAAGGCCGATCTGTTTCTTCACGTCATCCGTGTCACAGATGGTAAAGTTGCGGTCTCTGCCGATCTGGCTGCCGTAGCGGCGCAGGAGCTGTACGCAGATGGAATGGAAGGTACCGCTCATAATGTCGGAGGCTTCCGCACTGTCTTCGCCGAAGATCCGGATAATTCTTTCCTTGATTTCTCTGGCTGCCTTATTGGTAAAGGTGATTGCCATAACGGACCAGGCGGGCGGTGCGTCCACCTTGAAACGGATCAGAAACTCACCCAGTGCGTCGTGATCGAGGGATTTTGCCGCTTCCATTTCCGTCAGGAGCGAGGCGGCGTTCTGGGGGACGGTTTCGTCGTGGTAGGCGTTGCCGTAACGGATCATGTAGGCAAGACGGTTGACCAGAACTGTGGTTTTTCCGCTTCCCGCACCGGCCAGAATCAGAAGAGGGCCGTTGATCTGATATACTGCTTCACGCTGCTTATCGTTAAGCTTTTCATAGTACTGATCGAAAAGCTGTTTTTTACAAAGTAAATATTTTTTGGATGTCTGTAAATCGGGCATGTCAGGGTCTCACTTCTATTAGAATATACATTTTTATTATACCATATTTCAAAAGTTTAATCAAGCCTGCCGGGGAAATTTCAAGAAGATTTATCCGCGGATTTTTGATTTTCCGGTTTTACAGTACGCCGCGTATCTTAGCCAAGGCGGCTTTTTCGATCCGGCTTACATAGGAACGTGAGATTCCCAGTTTATCCGCCACTTCTCTCTGGGTCTTCGGGCTTCCGCTTCCCAGACCGTAGCGCAGGGTGATGATCTCCCTCTCCCGCGGTGTGAGCTTTTTCATGATGTATTCTCCGGCACGGGTCAGCTTCATTTTGGCATCCAGATCGTCCGCTATGGTATCGTCACATTTGATGATGTCGATATAGGTCAGCGGATTGCCGTCACGGTCGGTGTCTATGGTTTCGTTGATGGATACCTCCTGTCCGAATTTCTTCTGGGAACGGAAGTACATCAGGATTTCGTTCTGGATACATCGGGCGCCGTATGTGGCAAATTTTGCGCCGTTTGCCGGGTCGAAGGAATCGATGGCTTTGATTAAGCCGATGCTGCCGATGGAGACCAGGTCTTCATGATCCGGACTGGCGGCGTAGTATTTCCGTACAATATGGGCTACAAGACGGAGGTTGTGTTCGATCAGGCGGGTTCTTGCGGATTCTTTTTCGATCGGGTCTTCAGTGGTCGTCATTTTCAGAAACAGTTCTTCCTCCTCCTTTTTCGGCAGCGGCTGGGGAAACTGTTTCTGGGGTGCGGCGGACAGTACCGTGAAGGAAAATCCCGCCAGTACGGACAGCAAAAAAGACAGCATACAATGCTCCTTCCCTGGTTGGTTGGTACACTGTATGCTGTT
>SVTO01000003.1 GCA_015063745.1 Oscillospiraceae bacterium
TGGTGCGGGCGTCGGACCTTCGGAGCGCGAGTAGCGCTGGCCGGTAATAGCCCCTTATAGGGGCAGTGCAAACCACCGGCTAAGCCGGTGGTTTTGATTCAGATATTGATCCCGTTTTCTATGAGGATTGCAGGAAGTTCGGCGAGGGACTTGATGAAATAGTCGGCGTTGCCTTCTTTGGCGAAATCCGCTTCGGTTAATGTAGTGCCGACTCCTACGGTTTTGGCTCCGCTGGCCTTTCCGGCTCGTATACCGCCGAGGCTGTCTTCCACTACAATACAGTCTTTTGCTTCGATTCCGATGGCTTTGGCACCTTTCAGGTAGATTTCCGGGTCGGGTTTATTATGGGTGACATCATCTCCGGAGATTACTGCGGGCAGTTCCTGTTCCGTCAGGCCGAGGGCTTTCAGATTATGGCCGATTTTCTGGCGGACTGCGCCAGAACAGATGGCAAAGGGAATTCCGGATTTCCGAAGTGTATGCAGAATTTCGGGGGCGTAGGGACAGACATACTCCGGTGTTATGATCCGGCCGTATACTGTGTATGTGTGCACTTTTACTTCATCGGTATAATGTTTGCCGTATTTTTCCATGACGCTGCCGAAGTATTTTTCCGCTTCCATACCGATGTAGGGGATGAAATCCTCCGGAGCTGCTTCGATACCGAAGGCCTTCATGCCCGCGGCAGCGGCTTTCAGCATTACGCCTTCCGAGTCGATCAGGACACCGTCCATGTCAAACAGTACTGCTTTACTCATAGTTTTGTGATTTCCTTTTGGCTTATGTATTCGTCGAGTGTATTCAGACGGGTATAGATCGTCTCAATAAAGGCGATGTCATCAGAGGCGAGGATTTCTCTTCCGGAGCGATAATAACGGACACGGGTACTTTCCTCCCGTGAAGAACCGCAACGGTCGTCCAAGAGGCTTTTAATGCGGTTTACCGTGCCGTTTGTTCCGTCGATGAAAAGAATGTCATCTCCGAGGATTTTTTGGAAGCTGTCGCGGAAAAGAGTGAAGTGTGTACAACCCAGAACTACGGCGGCATAGTTTTGTTCACCAATCCGTTCCTGCAGATATGGGACGATAACTTCCGTGGAGAACTCGCCCTTTTCTGCCCATTTTACCAGTTCCGGCAAAGGAAGCAGGTGCACGTTTTCGGGAGAGGCGTGTTCTGTTTCCAGCAGGTGGTGGAGTTTTTCGCCTTCGACTGTGATCGGTGTGGCGCAGACAAGAATTTTCTGATCCGGCAGCTTCGTTACTGCGGGTTTTACGGCAGGTTCCATGCCGACGATAGGAATGGGCAGTTCTGCACGCAGGAGGTGGATTGCGGCGCTTGTGGCGGTATTGCAGGCAATTACCAATATATCTGCGCCTTTTTCCATGAGGAATGCTGCGGCTTCTTTGGTGTACCGGCAGATTTCTTCCGGGGTTTTGGTTCCGTAGGGAACGTGGTCGGTATCGGCATAATACAGGAATTGTTCTTGCGGCATCTTTTTCATGGCCTCGTGTAATACGGTAAGGCCGCCGATTCCGGAATCAAAGAATCCGATTACCGCCATATGCTCACTTCCCTTCTGTTCTGCGGTATTCCTATTATAGCACAATCGTTTGTTTTTTGCAATGTTTTCTTATTACGTTCGAGTATGAAATAACCCCCACTCCTTAATGGAATGGGGGCATTTTTATGGGATCATGCTGTCGTGTTTCAGTTATTGCAGCAGCTGAACAGAAGAACCAGAATGATCAGGATCCAGATCCATTCGCAGTTATCGAAAATATTGCAGAAGCATCCCATAGCTTTATCCTTTCTTTCCATCGTCATTGACGTCAGCGTTTTTCTTTGACGCATCGGGTTTCTTGGGATAGCCTTTTCGGCTGTCCTGATATTATCATATGCGATGGTTCGGGAAAGGTTACGCTTTCGGGATTCATTTACTGCAGATCCAGTCGGTCGCTGTTCAGAAAATCTGTGGCGGCTGTGACGCTGTCCGTGGGTACGGTTACGCTGGCGCCGCATTTGGTACAGTAAACCAGCAGGTGATCGTCGGAGATATCCACTTCGTAGTCTCCCTCTCCGTCGGTACATTTGCAGTGAATGGCACCTTCGTCTGCCAGCTCATGTACGACGTACATAACAACATCGAACACCTGGGGATCGCTCAGTTCACGGGGTTCTCCTCTGGAGGCGGAGAGATCGGCAAATTCGGTGTCTCCGAGAAGTTCGAGCAGTTCTTCTTCCGCTTCCTTGACAGCATTCTGCACATAATCCTGCTTTCCGATGAAGCACATGTCAAGGCCGGAGTAGGCGCAAGGAAGGGTGAACAGATCCTTTTCAAAGAACACCTGGGAAGAAACCATATAAGTATGGGGCTTCGGACAGGTGAAACAGGGGACGGTCAGACGAATCTTTTTATCTTTTGTATAAATCATGTCCATTTCGGACTTGCCGCAGGTACATTTCAGTCTGAGCATATCGGCTGTCAGGGCGAAAATACCGACCATACTCATTACAGCACATCCACATTCAGGACAGCGGTATGCTACAGTCGTTTCTTTTTTATCGAGGACCATATATTCTCCTTACAGGTATAAAAACATTTTCTTTAATTATACACGTACTGTGGGCAAAAGTCAACGGGAAGATTGATTTTCGGCGTTTTTTCTCGCCATTTCGCCCTTGACGGGGAACTGTTTTTGTATTATACTATATTAAATAGATTCTGTATGGGAAGGAGGGTATTTATGCGTTACAGCGGTGAAGATGCGCTGATGTGCATTACTGCAGAGGAGCTTGGGGATTATCTGTATTCCTGTGAAAATCCTGCGCTTTTGTCCGCTTCCCTCGGTTTTTCTGCCGTGGATGCGGTCGGCGGCGTGAATGACTACGGTTATATCACAGACAAACCTCTTCGATTGACTTTTTCTTCGGAAGAAATACAGGTTGAGATCACCGGTACTGCGGATAGTATTTCCTTTGTGCCTGATTCCCATACGGTTGAGGTTTGTTATACAGTCAGGTCCTTCCAAAGTGCGCTGACCCCTCTCTCCTATCCGGAGCTTTTCGGCAAGGCGGTTTGTCTGGGACATATGCTTGCACGTACGGAGGGATATGACCGTGTCGGACTGAAGATCACGTTCATTCGCCGTTCCGATTCCGTTCGCAAATGCTATTTTTCCACCTTTACAGCCGAGTATCTGCAAAAGGTGTTCAACGCTCTTGTTCAGCGGATTATGCCCTTTATGCGGCTGGAAATTGAGCGAAGCACGGTGCGGTTGGATGAACTGCGGATTCTGCCGTTCCCTTACGGATCCATCCGTGAAGGTCAGACGGATTTTATTTCGGAAGCTTTCCGTACCATCAAAAGCGGTGGCAGGTTGTTTGTATCCGCGCCTACAGGGATTGGCAAAACCATCTCTTCCCTATATCCTTCTCTGCGTGCGATCGGTGCCGGACTGGTTGACAAGGTCTTTTACCTTACCGCAAAAACCATTACCGGGAAAGCGGCTATGGATGCGGCTGTTAAGCTTGGACAATATGCACCCCATCTGCGTACGGCTCAGTTATTGGCCAAGGAATCCATATGCAATGCTTCCGCCGAACAAAAGAATGCGGCTGTCGTGAACAGATGTATTTACTGTTCCGGTAAGCGGGATCTGGGAAACGGGACGGAATTCCGTTCTTATCGTCAGAGACAGCAGGAAGCTGTACTGTCGGTTCTGGATTCCGGAATGGTATACACGCCCGAATTGTTCAAGAAAACCGCAGCTGAGTATGCTGTCTGTCCTCACGAGCTGGCGCTGGATGTCAGTGAATACTGCGATCTGATCGTATGTGATTACAATTATGTTTTCGATGATCGGATCAGGCTGCATCGGTATTTCAAGAATCCGCTGCAATTTGAAAAATATGTGTTCTGCGTGGATGAAGCGCACAATCTGCCGGATCGGGTTCGTTCTGCGTATTCTGCTTCCCTTTCTTCTGCGCAGATAGCATTTCTGCGGGTAAAGCAAAAAGAATGTTTTCCCGATGACACGCCTTTTTCGGATGCACTTACGCAGGCTGAGGATTGTCTGGCTTATATCAGATCCTTATGCGATGCGGAAAGTTATTCCCATACACAAAATGGGAAAGAAGTGCGGATCGGTTATTATAAGGATGCGGAAATTCCGGAAGATTTAATTCAGTCTTTTTCGGCCCTGCTCGGGATTATGAACAAACGCATCCGCATGGACAACGATTTTGGACCGGAATTGTTGCCGTTCAAGGATCTGATTTCTGCATTTCTTTCAGCGGCTTCTTATGCGGACAGGCATTTCTGCTTCTTCTGTACCACGGAAGATGATTTTCTGACCATGCAGATTCTTTGTCTGGATCCTGCGGGGATTATTGATCTGATGCTGAAAGCGGCCAAGGCTTCCGTTCTCTTTTCCGCTACCCTCTCCCCGGGGGAATATTATCAGAATGTTACCGGCTCCCCCGACAGTATTTACCTGGATCTTCCCTCTCCGTATGATCCGAACAATCTCTGTCTGACAGCATTTGATGGGATCAGTACACGCTTCAGCGACAGACGGGACACCAGGGAGGATGCGGCGGAGATTATTGCACAGGCAGTCAGTGCGAAAGAAGGCAAGTATATTGCTTATTTTCCCTCTTACGAGTATATGAGGGCGGTTTGCCGGAAATTCCGGGAGGTTCTGCCCGATGTGCCTGTGATTATGCAGAAGCAGGGGATGTCCTATCGGGAGAGAGAGCAATTTATCAGGGTGTTTTCCGGCAGTAAGTATCCTCATGTTGTGGGATTCTGTGTGCTCGGCGGGATGTTCTCTGAGGGGATTGACCTGCAAGGGGATTCGCTGATCGGTGTTATTATTGTCGGTACAGGTTTGCCGGGACTTTCGGCGGAGCTGAATCTTGTGGCTGAGTATTATGAGAATACCATGGAGAAAGGGCGGGAATTTGCGTATGTATATCCCGGGATGAACAAGGTTCTTCAGGCGGCGGGCCGTGTTATCCGTTCGGAAACGGACAAAGGTATGGTTTTACTGATCGATGACCGTTACAGCACACCGGAGATGAAGCTTTTGTTTCCCCCTCATTGGGAGCATATACGGTTTACGGAAGATCCGGCCTCTCTGGAGAAAATTCTGGAACGGTTCTGGGATGCATAAAAGGTGTGAAAGTTTTGCCTTCACACCTTTTTGTTTTATTTAGATTTCGATCAGTTCCTTGGGACAGTCGGTCAGGTTGATTTTTCCGTTTTCGCTCAGATATACCATGTCTTCGATACGGCAGCCGTATTTACCTTCAAGGTAGACACCGGGTTCTACAGTTACCAGTTCGCCGGTATGCAGAACCAGATCGGTAGCTCTGGCGTTCAGGTTGGGCGCTTCGTGGATCAGCAGACCTACGCCGTGACCAAGTCCGTGGCCGAAACATCCTTCGTAACCGGCGGCGTTGATGATGTCACGGGCTACTTTATCCACGTCGCTGTTTACCTTGCCGGCTTCCACGAATTCGAGGGCGGCCAGCTGGGCTTCGAGAACTGTGTTATATACCTTCTTCATTTCCGCATCTGCTTTACCGATGCAGATGGTACGGGTCATATCGGAGTGGTAGCCTTCGATCATGGCACCGTAGTCCATGGTCAGGAAGCCTTTTTCCAGCTTCACGGGACGCGGTACGCCATGAGGACGGGAAGACTGGGTCCCGGATACGGCGATGGTATCAAAGGAAGGCTTTTCACTACCGTTCTTCTTCATAAAGTATTCCAGTTCGGCTACAACATCGGTTTCGGTCATGTCGTAGTGGATCATGGACAGCAGGTGATGGAATGCGCCTTCTGCGATTCTCTGGGCTTTGGTAACTGCTTCGATTTCGTCAGGCGTCTTGGCTGCTCTGATTTGGGAAAACATATTTCCGGTGGGAACAAATTCACAGGTGTTCAGCTGTTCTTTGAGGCTGGTCAGTTCGTAGCAGGTCAGGGCGCGGTCTTCGTAACCGATGGTTTTGAGGTTGTATTCGTTTACGATTTCGGACAGCTTCGGTTTGCCAGGTTCGCATACGGTACAGCAGGAGAAGGCTTCCAGCTTGGCGGCTTCGAAATAGCGGAAATCGGCAAACAGCCAGGACTTGTCCAGGGTGATAAGCATATATCCGTCGGGATTGTCGAAGTGGGACATATACAGATAGTTTTCCGGCGCAATTACGTATACGGCGTCAAGGCCTTTCTCAGCCATTGCGTCTCTCAGTCTTTTATAACGGATTTCCATGATGTTCATTGGTTTTATCCTCTCTTTTCTTTCCGTTTATTATATTTTTTCATATATGGGATTTCGATAAGGCGTTTGGTTTTATTGAACAGATCCGTACGGTCCTTGATGGGGGGGACGATCACGGTGTACAGTCCTGCCTGTTTGCCGCAGGCGGCGTCAGTCAGAAGCTGGTCTCCCAGAAATACAGTTTCCTCCGGTGAGGCGGTCAGTTCGGCAAGGACTTTTTTTAATACCTTTATGCCCGGTTTGCCGGCATCGGCGTATGCGGTATAGCCCAGCTTTTCGTTGAACTTTTCAATACGCGGCGGGTGGTTATTGGACAGGAAGGCAATTTTTATACCCGCTGCTTCCAAGGATTTGAGCCATGTCAGTACGGCTTCGGTGGGTTCCGGATCGCCGTAGGTTACGAGGGTGTTGTCTATATCCGAAACGATATATTTTTTGCCTGCCTGCTGCATGTATTCGGGGGTCAGATCCGAAAACTTTTCCAGTACCAGATCGGGGATCAGGTAGGTTTCAAAAAGCATGTTATTCTCCTCTTGTGGGTTGCTTGGATAACCATACCAATATCATACCATATTTTAATCAAAAAAGAAAGTGTATTTCGGAATTTCCTGCAGAAATATAAAAATACAGACCCATGCCGGGCACAGGTCTGTATATATTTTTTATTCGGCTTTATCTTCTTCGCAGCAGCATTCTTCTGTGTTTTCTTCACAGCAGCATTCTTCTGCTTTTTCTTCGCAGCAGCAGCACTCTTCTGAGTTCTCTTCACAGCAACATTCCTCTGCCTTTTCTTCACAGCAGCAGCACTCTTCTGTGCTTTCTTCACAGCAACATTCCTCTGCCTTTTCTTCGCAGCAGCATTCTTCCTTTGCAGGTGTTTTAGTTCCGCAGATAGGACAGAAGTTGCAGGTATTGCTGATTTCGTTGCCGCAGCTTTCGCATACGATAACCTTTTTCAGAGATGCGATCTTCTTCTTCAGAGAAGCAACCTTTGCCTTGCTCTTGTCGATCTGCATGATGTATTCGGCAATTACTTCAGCGTTGTCGGTGCCGTCCCGTTCTGCTTCGTAAAACAGACGTCCGATTTCCTTGTAGAGTTCGGTCATCTTGTTTTCTTCGCTCTTAACTGCCATGGTTGCCTTGGCAATGGCGGTCAGTTCGTTGGTTTTCTTTTTGGTTGCGTCAGCCGCTGTTTTAGCGTTCTTTTTCAGATCATCAAAAAATGCCATGTTATCAAATCCCTTCTGTATTTTGTATTTGGAATCAGCCGCGCTTCTGTGCTGCGAGCCATTCGATCATATCGGTCTGTTCATAGGCCGGTACCCAGCTTGCGTGACCTACCTTATCGTATGCGGTAAGGGTTACGCGTGCGCCATGCTTTCTGGCACAGGCTACCATTTCGGCGGAGTTATTGAAGGGTACGAGGTCGTCGTCCAGGCCATGAAAGGCACGGATCTTCATACCGGTCAGCGCATCGGTTCTCCAGGACAGGCCGCCGCCGCATACGGGTGCGCCGCAGGAGAATTCCTTGGGGTAGGTTGTGAGCATATCCCATGTACCGAAACCGCCCATGGACAGGCCGGTGATGGATACGCGGTCTTCATCGCCGTTGAGCATGGCTACCACTTCACGGATCCACTTCATCAGGGGATGTACCAGGTGGTTCCATACCATGTTTACGGGGCACTGAGGGGATACGGTGATTACACGCAGTCCCTTATAGTCGGGATCGGCGGAGAAAAGCTTCGGAACACCGTTTACCTTTACGATTTCAATCTGTTCGGGGCTTCCGTCACCGCGTTCGCCTGCACCGTGGAGGAATACGATTACGGGCAGCTTTTCCTTTGCGGGGTCAAAGCCGGTGGGGGTTGTAATGATGCCGGCGAGTCTGCCGCATACTTCTGCTTCGGACTGATAATAGAATACTCTTTCCATTTTTTCTTCTCCCTTATGTCATATGTCATATATCCAATGCCTGTCTTGGCCGGAATTTTGCTTTTTTATTATTATACAATATTTTTCCCCGCCTGTCAAATCGTATTTCCCTGTCTTTATGAATATTTTGCCGATATACTATAAATATTTTTGCGGGTTTCTGTAAATACTTTCTTTGGGGATATTTCGGATAATTTTCGCGGAGGTTTTGAATGAATACAGATCTGAAAACATATAAACGGTATGCGCAGGGGCGGGCTAAAAAGTCCCCGGTTATCAGAGACTGCATATGGGCTTTCTGTTCGGGAGGCGGAATCTGCGTTTTCGCGCAATGGATAAAGAACGGGCTGCTATCCGGCGGTACGGAGGAAAAAACTGCCGGGATGCTCGTTTCGGTGATTCTGATCGGTATTGCGTCGATTCTTACGGCTTTCGGGGTATTTGACAAGATCGCCAAGCACACCGGTGCGGGGACTCTTGTGCCGATTACGGGGTTCTCCAACGGGATCTCTTCCAGTGCGATTGATGCACGTTCGGAGGGTTTTGTGCTCGGGGTTGGGGCTAAGATGTTCCAGATTGCGGGGCCTGTGATCCTGTATGGGTTATCGACAGGGGTGATTTATGGAATGATTTACTGGATAATTGGCTTATGATAAAGAAAAGTGACGACTGATGCCGTCACTTTTTTTGTTATAGCAGAACTTCTTTATTGGTTCCGTAAAAGATATCACTTTTGTTGCTGATCAGTTTGAAGAAATCCTCCAGACGGTTCCAGTAATCCGGCGCATAGTCCATTTCGTAGGAATGTCCCCAGATATAAAAGATTTGCGGCGTTTTAGCTTCAAGGGCGACAAATTTTTGTCCCAGTTCCATCAGCGTATCAAAGTTCAGATGATACACGCTGGGGTTGAAGCGGTACAGATTGTTCTGGGGATCGAAATTGCTGGTACAGGTGATCGTTCGGCAGTACTTTACGCCTGTGTTTTCTTTGATGATTTTCGCGGTTCGGTCGTCATTGTTCACGCCACCACAGGGATAAGCCATTCCGATGACTTCATAGCCCACCATTTCGGACAGATTCAGGCGGTCTTTTTCGACCTGCCGGATAATTTCTTCGTCCGTTAAACCTGTCAGGTTCGGGTGGGTAAGGGTGTGTACTGCTACTTCATGACCTTCGTACACGCTTTTTACGTCTTCCGGCTCCAGCTTGAAGTGGGTGATTTTCTTTTCTCCGTAGTCAAATATATCTTTTTTTCCGAGCAATTCGGAATTGATATTGAAGGTACATTTTAATCCGTATTTATTCAGCAGCTCGATCAGTCTGATATCCTGGGTAACGCCGTCATCATAGCTGAATGTGACGGTTTTCATCTTTTTATTCATGTCTATACCTTCTTTCTGCTCTTATCATTTATTGGAGTAAAGCTTAGCAAGTCCGCCTTCGGAGGTTTCTCTGTAGAGGTGGGACAGATCCTTCCCTGTCTGGTACATGGTTTCCACCACCACATCAAAAGAAATTTTCCGGCTGGCATACAGGAAATTTGCAAGGCTGAGTGCGTTGATGGCACGCATGGCAGCTACGGCATTCCGTTCAATGCAGGGAATCTGCACCAAGCCGCATACGGGGTCGCAGGTGAGCCCGAGATGGTGCTCCATGGCCACTTCCGCTGCGTATTCGATCTGATCAATGCCCATTTCAAAAAGCTCACACAGGGCAGCTGATGCCATTGTACAGGCTGTTCCGATTTCCGCCTGGCATCCGCATTCCGCTCCGCTGATGGAGGCGTTTGTGCTGACGATATTTCCGATCAGGCCTGCAACAGCCAGGGCGCGGATGATGTCATCATCGGTGAAATGTTTTTTCTCCTGCATATATTTCAGCACCGCGGGAACGACTCCGCAGGCGCCGCAGGTCGGAGCGGTTACTATGATACCGCAATCGGCGTTCTGTTCGCTTACAGCGAAGGCATAAGCACATACGAGGCGGTTTTCTTTGGTTTGGGGGCTTTCGTCGATGTGTTTCTGATTATACAGGAACTGTGCTTTTCTCTCCACTTCCAGGCCGCCAGGCAGTTTTCCTGTTTTACTCAAGCCTTCGAATATGGCGTTCTGCATGGTTTTCCATACGTTCATAAGGAAAGGCTTGATGTCGGACTGTTCATGGGCAAATACGTAGTCTGACAGGCGGATATTATGGCTTTTACAGTATGCGGCGATATCGCTGAATGTCCGATGAGGGTAGATTTCCGGTGGAGCGAGTACTTTATCGCCGTCACCGCGGATTTCACCTCCGCCTATGCTATAGTAACGTTTTCGACCAATTTCGGATTCGTTGGTAAAGGCAATAAAATCCACGGTATTGGGATGACGGAAATCCGTTGATTCTTTGGAGAAGCAGATATGGGTTTCCACGTCCTTGAGGGTTTCCGAGATAGCTCTGTCCGTACCGTGGCCTTTTCCGGTTTTGGACAATGAGCCGTACAGAACGGCTTCAATTTTATCGGCCGTTGGGTACAGTTCGCGGAAATGTGCTGCTGCGTAGGCGGGGCCCATGGTATGGGAGCTGGAGGGGCCGCAGCCGATTTTGTATATATTTTTGATGGATTTCATGTGATTTCACCTTTTTTTGCAAAAGCACAGAGGCAGAAAAATACCGACTGGAATACATATTTTATGCCTTGTGAACGCAGACTTTTGAAAAATACAGGGCCTGCTTCATACCCGAGTGTAAAACAGAACAAAACGGAAAATACAGTGACCAGCATTCCCGGTATTTCAAAAGTTGTGAGCCGACTTAAGAAAAATGCGGTCAACAATGTACCGATGGTTGCGCCGACAGTAATATTGCCTATCTTAATGATACCGACACAGTATCCGACAGCAAGCGAAATGAATATTGCTAATATTGGATTATTTGATAAAAAATCTAAGATGATATCCATATTGAACCTTCTTAAAAAATAATATACTCAAGGTATGCCACCATATTATGTTCACGAAAAGCTTTTCAAATGTTTGATTGGTATCGTTTTACCACACCCCTATTATACTCGCTTTTCCACTTTTGTGCAATATTAATTTTTCAATCAAGACACAATATTAGAGCTTCTATTTTTAAAATTATAATTTTAAGATCAAAATTTCTTTAATTCATTTATCTCCGGTGAAGGCAACTGCAGATAACCCCAATTTTTAGGTCTCCATATCCACTTTTGTTCGGCAGTCAACATGGTTTTCTGAAAACACAGACCAGGTACACAGTCGAGATCGGTATTCCCGCCCTGTTCACTTTTATTGAAAAACGTATAATATGTTTTGTATTCGGCATCCATAAGCATTGATATATCCAGTTCGACATTCATTTCGACTGTTTCATCTTTCTGCCCGGAATAAAAATCATATACTATATATGTGCCTATAGCTGTATCTTCGAGATTCAGTATTTCAATTCGCAAGCCGAGTTTCTCAACATCGGTGAGATTTTTCCATTTGAAATGTAACTTCATTGGTTCATTGCCTTCGAAACTTACGTTGTCTTTTCCGATATAGTCCGCTTCCAGCAATTTGATTCTGTGATAAACTACGAATGACGGGCGTTTGTATTCTTCATAATTGCGATAGAATGCATCATTCATCTGGCGATCCATATATATGCTGATAGCATCTTCCACATTTCCCTGAAATACGACCTGTCCTTTGTCAAGTACAACACAACGGTCGCAAAGCTGCCGGATCGTATTCATATTATGGGAAACGTACAGGACGGTTCTTCCGTCCCGGTTGGCGGCATCTTTCATCTTATCCAGACACTTTTTCTGGAATGCCATATCACCTACCGCAAGAACTTCGTCCATGATCATGATCTCACTGTCCAGATGTGCGGCTACGGAAAAGGCAAGTTTTACGTACATTCCGCTGGAATATCGTTTTACGGGTGTATCTATAAAATCACGTACTTCCGAAAATTCGATGATATCTTCCAGTTTCGCATCGATTTCGGCTTTTGTCATACCGAGAATGGCGCCGTTCAGGTAGATGTTCTCACGTCCCGTCATTTGGGGATTGAAGCCGGTACCGACTTCAAGCATGGAGGAAATACGGCCGTATATATCGATTTCTCCTTCTGTCGGTGCCGTAACACGGGAAAGGAGCTTGAGCATGGTAGACTTCCCTGCTCCGTTACCGCCGATAATGCCCAGGGCTTCACCTTGATATACAGTAAGATCTATACCGTTCAGAGCCATAAAGGTTTTTCCGACAAGGCGCTGGTCGGTACCGATCATTGAATTCGGGTCTTCTTTTCCGCGTATTCTTGCCCATAGACTTTGCAGATCTGCTGTAAGGGTTCCTCCGCCGATTTGTCCGAGCTTGTACATTTTTTTGACGCCGGACAGCTGAATGGCAACTTCTCTGTTATTCTGTTTGTTGTTCATTTTCAGCCTCCTTATACGGTATCCATAAATGTTTTTTCCACGTGGTTGAAAATCATGATTCCGACAAGCATTACGACTACCGTGATACCCCATGACAAGGCGTAACTGAACCAGGATACAGTTCCCTGTCCAAGTACGGCATACCGGAACAATTCAACCGGTGCGGTTACCGGATTTATCATCAGAACGTTTTTCATAAAGCCGTCGGAAAGCTGTGACAGGGGGTAAACGATCGGGGTGGCATACATCCACAGCTGAATACCGAAGGTTACTACGATGGAGAGGTCACGGTATTTTGTGGTAAGGCTGGAGATGATGATGCCGCAGCCGAGCGAAAGAATACCAAGATGGAGCAATACCAGCGGGATGAGCAGCCAGGACAGCCAATTCGGTGCGACTGCGCCTTTAATCAGGTAGTAGGTCATGAAAAGCAGCACCAGGATCATCTGCACGCCGAATTGGATGACGGATTCGAGCACATGGGATATGGGCATTGTCAGGCGGGGGAAATAGACTTTTCCGAATACGCCGGCGTTATTGACGAAGACAGATGCGTTTTTCGTCAGGCTTGAGGAGAAATAGATCCATATGGCGTTACTGCAGAGGTAGAAAAGCATCTGCGGGATACCGTCTGTGGAAATTCCGGCGATGCCGCCGAAGACAAAGGCATAAACCATACTGCTGATCAGAGGGTTTAGAAAAATCCAGGCGGGTCCGAGGATGGTTTGTTTGTATGTAACCACGAATGACCGCTTTGTGAACAACAGGATCAGGTCGCGGTATTTCCAGACTTCACGGAGGTTTAAGTCGAACAGGCTATGATGGGCTGTTATATGGGTATGGTGTTGGCTTGACATGGTTACCTCATGTAAAAAATTCACTAAAGCTGTTTTCGATATTTAGAAGGAATACACTCTGGAAAGTATTTTATAAATAATTTATATGCAAGGCCGACATTAATTTGTAAAATTATATACGCACATTTTTTCATGCGACATATCGATTTGTTTAATAAAAACTCTAAATACCGTTTTCGCATTAATTTATCAATTCTGAAATATCTAATTCTTTGTGCTTTTTCTTTATAGTTTGTAAATTTGTACAACGAGTAAATTCTAAATAGTGTATCTAAAGCATGATTATACTGTTCGGTACTACGATTTTTGAAATAACCCGTAATAAGCAAATGTTCTTCAAGATGGTCACATATTTTTTTTTCATTTAACAATCCTTGTGTTATGCTGTTCTGTCTTATGTAGTAATAATACAGTGGTATGTCAATCAAGGCTATAGAAGTACTCGCTTCCAAAAGAGATAACGTAATTGAGGTATCTTCGAAATACCTACCAACAGGGAACCTTATACTATCAAACAATCCTCTTTTATATATTCTCCTCCATACATACCCTAACAAACGCCATACATGATTTGGAAAAAAATCATGTAATAGTTCAGAAGAATCATATAAACTGATATGGTGTGTTCCTGACAACTCTGATATTATCTCTGTATCATTTTCATAAACTCTCATAAATTCACACTGAACAATGTCAACCTCATAATCTGTAGCAGTTTGATAAAGAGTTTCGTACATTGTCGAATGTACAAAGTCATCACTATCTACGAATCCAATATATTCTCCCTTGGCAATATCAAGTCCTGCATTCCGGGCCGCTGATAGTCCCTCATTTTCTTTATGAATAACAATAATTCGCGAATCAATTTTTGCATACTCATCACAAATTGTGGGACAGTTGTCAGGAGAACCATCGTCAACCAATATCAGTTCAAAATCTGTGAACGTCTGCTCAAGGATACTATCAATACAACGGCGCAAGTATAGTTCTACTTTATATACGGGAACAATAATACTTAATTTCATGAGTTCTAGCTTTCTATAATATCATAAAGTTTCTGAAGTTCTTTTGTGTTATTATATTCTTCGTTTTTTAGATTTTCAACGAACTTTTGACGTATTTCGGGGTGGGCGAGGAGTGTTTTTATACCCTCGAAGAGAGCTTCTGGAGTCATTGTGTCTACAATAAGTCCGTTTTCGCCACTTACAAATTGTTCACACATCCCCGGAGCGTCGGTAGTTACTATTGGTTTCTGAAGAATTTTAGCTTCTATGGTAGTTGTGCAATACCCTTCCGAAAAAGAAGGTTGCACATAGATATCGCAGTTTTTTATATAAGGATAAGGATTATTTTTTGTGCCGAGAAGAATTACATGATTGGATACATTGTGTTTTTCGATTTCCCGCTCGATTTCTTCACGAAGAGGCCCGTCACCTATAAGATACCAATAGATATCGTATCCGGCATCGACAAGCATTCTCGCAGTTGCAGGAATCATTTGTTGACCTTTTTTATTCGCTAAACGTCCAACCGTCACAATATTTTGTTGTCCATATTTCATCACGTTATGGGATTCCATTGACTTTGTTTTAATTGATAACTTATCTAATAAATTATAAATAACATGTGTGTTATTGTGGCGTAGATAATAAGTATTAAAATAATTTTTAATACTATGTGAAACACAAATAATATCAGAAAATTTTTCAAACAATCTCGTAAATAGTTGAGCATTTCTACCCGTATAATCCCATTCGCCATGAATCCAAGCAATCTTTTTTTTACTGCGCAATCTATTTAATGCCACAGACACCACAAGAGGATTGTATGCCTGATAAGCAATAACACAATCAAAAGACTCATCACATAGATTAGGTAAACACTTTTGTGAGTAATATCCATTTAAAAGATAATTAGAGTAGTTCAATCTCGCCATAATGCGAAAAAACACCCCATATGCCACACTAAACAACTTAAGTTTTTGTAATTGAGTAAGAATTAATTTTTTTGTTGAAATCATGTTCCAATACTCAATTTTGGTATTTGAGTTGATTCTATTTTTCCAAGCGCCAGAATCATTCTCTAAATACAAAGTAACATCATATCTTGAATAATCTATGTGTTGTAATAGTTCAATAATTGCTTTTTCTACGCCTCCAACTATCAAAGGTCCCATTACAAATGCGATTTTTCTTTTTGTATCCATTTATAGCCCCTCTAATATATAACTGACCTAATTTGCATTACATTTATTTTCCAAGATAAATCTCCTCAAATTTTGCAAACTTACTGTCATTATTCAAAATATGCTCCATCCCTGCATTATTTCTGATTTTTTCTACCAAAACAGGGTTGTCAACCAGGTATTTCAGTCCGTTATATAATCCCTCTTCGCTATTTTCCACGATCCAGCCTGTCTCACCGTGTAACAGTTGTTCGCGTATGCCTGATACATCGGTTGCCAGAACAGCGCATCCGAGCACCTTTGCTTCAACCGTTACAGTCGGAAAACCCTCCCAACCGGATGGAAGCACGAACAGATCGCAATTTTTCATGTATTTATATGGGTTATCGGTCACTCCGTCGAGATAAACACATTCATCAAGACCGAGTTCTTCGATTTTCCGCACAATAGCATCGTATTCAACACCCGTTCCGAGAATATGCCACGAAAAAATATACCCCTGTTCCTTGAGTTTCGCGAGAATACCAAGAAATCTCAGGTATTTTTTCTGCTCTGTCATTCTACCGACAGACAACATTTTGAAGCATTCCTCTCTATATGAAAAAGCATTGTCCCCTTTTTCAATAATTGTATCTGTATCAAAAAAGTTATATATTGTATAAGTTTTAGATTCCAATTGCGGATATCTTTTTATGAAATTGATCCGTGCTGATTCCGCTACACAGATCACTGCATCCAATTTATCGTATTCGGCAACAATGCTGTCGCTTTTCTCCGGGTGTGCCATGTTGGCCACATCAATGTGATACCACTGAATATATTTTTTTGCTTTGATATTCTTGAGTAGAAAAGTCGGCGGTTCTGTTTCGAGGTAGTTTATGGCTACATCATATTTTTTATTTTTATAATGTTTTGCTGCGAGTTTTTCTGCGAATTGACGATAGCCGACAATCTTGCTGAATGTCAGTTTACAGCATCCGGTTAGTTTTCCTTTCAGAGAAGGATTCGACTTTATCTGTGCGAGTGAGGCATAGTATTTGTTGGTATATTCACTGCTGCAAATTGCATTGAATTTGACACGGTTGTCAAATTGCGGTTTGAGAAGTCCTTTTTCGTAGAGTTCAAGTACCTCGACTTCATGCCCGTGTGAAACAAGGTAATTGGCAAAGGAAACGAGTACCTTTTCTGCACCGCCGAATATGAGCTGTGGGATGTAGATGAGAAATTTCATAATCCGATCCTCTTGAGAACTTCTGGGCCGATTTCATAGCTTTTGACATCGTGTTTGGTGATACGTTTTTCTTCTGGATAAGGCTCACGCCATTTAGGGCCATAACGATGTTCAAGATCTTTTATCGGTTCGCCGATAGTCATAAGTTCTGTGTCTTCGAAAGGTACCATGATGGGGTTTTCATAACTTTCTCGTGGAATGAGATCATTTTCATATCCGCTGACACCTGTATACGGATTCTTCCCGGTATAACTCAGAAGCCCCATGTATTTTGTTTTTTTGTTATTATATTGCATAGTCAGAGAGTCGATGATATTGCCGAGCTTCACTCTGTCGATATGAGACAGAAGAGAGAGTGCCTTTGTTGGAATACTTTGGGGAATTATCTCTCCCTGTTTGATTTGAACAGCTGCGTCAAAGAACCATATAAGCTTTTGCTGGATTTTTCTCTGCCATCTTTTATCTGGTGCTGAATCGAGTGGCACGATATCGACTGCAACTTCGGGATGAAGGTTTTCCGGATCCTCATGATAGTGGATCACCTTCGTTCCAAGAACACGTAAGACCGTGCGGTTATTTTTATATTTCGGATCTGTTTTATAATTGTGTACGAAATACTTATCCGAATACTGCGCCTGAAGGATCGAAAGAAGCCGATCATAGTCACTACGAGTCAGCGATATATCCACATCATCGTCCCAGGGGATAAAGCCTTTATGATTAATTGCGCCGAGGAGGGTCCCCGCGTGCAGATAATACCGCAGGCCATTTTCACGGCAGATCTTGTCGATATCTTTCATTGCGGAGAGCAATACTTTATGTAGTAGCTCGTTACCGTATTCGTTGGTCATGTTGTTCCTCTTCTTCGCTTTATTCTGATTAAACAACGGTATATTCCAAATGGCAGCGTACAGATCATCCACATTCTTATTCTATCGGTTTGAAAGGCAAATTCGATTTTGGGGAAATTCCTTCTAATTTGCTTTAATTCGGTAATTAATTCTTTTGTTTCGTGAGGATACTTATTGTCAGACAATGCAACTTCGGTCAATGTCCACAGTAATGAAGTCCTGTAACGTGCTGCTGCCAGTTCGGTGAGTTCCGGGTAGTGCTTACGTATCCATGCGAGATTCTCCCGACAATGACGGTACCATGCGAATTTTTTGGGGGAGAATGACGATGTGGTTATGGATTCCGGACGTTTGATGTAGTGATAGAATACCTCATTTGTATAAACGACCCGTTCACATTTATCAAGCAGTTGCAGTGCGATCGCTTCATCCTCGTTGATCTCCCCTACTGGGAAACGGATATTTTCAAAAACTTCTCTTCGATATATTTTATCCCATGCAGACCAAGGATTGGATAGAAAGTGTGATATCGCTGACATTTTATCTCGTACCTCGGTAACGTTACTGTTAACATTGGAGGTTTTGGTAATAATGGTACCATTGTCCGTTAACAATTCATCGGCAACACCACCGATAGATATTTGTGCTGCGTTGGCTACTGCATTACTGATTAATGTTTCATACATATTGGGTTCTATCCAATCATCACTATCTATGAACGAAATCCAATCGCCGGTAGCTATATCCAATCCTGCATTACGTGCAGATGAGAGTCCACCGTTCGGTTTATGTACGACAACGACTCTGTTTTCTTTTTCTACGTAGTAATCACAAATTGCTGGGCAGTTGTCTGGAGAACCGTCATTAACAAGGATGATCTCAAGATTTGTATAACTTTGTGATAAGATAGATTCCACACATCTACACAGATAAGGTTCAACTTTATAGACAGGAACTATTACAGAGATTTTTTCATTCATTTTTACACCAGAATACTTTCGAAGTCTGCAAGTGCATTTTCAAAAGAGATTTTTGCTTGTGCTTCGGGAATAACTTTTCTGTAACTTTCAAGAATTTCAGGATTTTTTAAAACCGATGATAAACCTTGATAAATAGCTTCCGTGGAATTCTCAATGATTATTCCATATTTACCATCCCCCAACCACTCAGCAACTCCGCTACAGTTGGTTGCAATAACTGGAGTCCCGACAACCAAACTTTCTCCTATTACTAAAGGAAAGGCCTCGTCTCTGGAAGTCAGGAGAAACATATCTGCTTGTTTCAGATATTTATATGGGTTGGATTGATATCCAACTAATTTAATATAAGAAGATAATTTTTTGTGGTCAATAAAACTTTCAAGAGTATTTTTTTCTATTCCCTCACCAATAATATATATCCTAAAATTTTTAATTCCATCGTCGATAATACGTTCACTTGCCTTAAGAAGTCTGTCAAATCCTTTTTGTTCAACTAAACGTCCTATACACACGATATTTAAACCTTCTGCTTTTGAGAACTTAAATGCCTCGTTTGATTTATGAATAATTTCAGATACAGGTAAAGGGTTATGTACAACTACAAAAGGATAATCATTTCCGAATTTTTGCTTAAATTTTTCGGCACAGGCATTCGATACGGGTACAATCAAATCAAATTTGTCATAAATCGGTTTTGCTGTTTCAGCACTTTTGAATTCTTTGAGCATGGAACCACGTTCGACAACGTCCATATGAACCCAACAGATCTTTCGTGATTTCTTGTTTGTGCTACCTGATATGACTTTTGCTGCACCGCCATCTGATGCCGCAATCTCAACATCATATCTTCCACGTACAAACAGCCGGTAAAGCAACTTCGGAGGAAGATAAGCGATAAGACGAATAATCCCACGAACATAACGTTTGAAAAAGAAAGGAATAACCTTTACATTAGGATTAACGAGTGACTGACAGTCTCCACCATACATGAAGGTTTGAACTGTAACATCGTATTTATCAGGATCTAGATTGTTTACAATATCAAGAGTAACTTTTTCTATGCCGCCTTTGTCGAAAGCCTCAAGAAGAAATAATACTTTTCTTTTTATATTTATATCTCTTTTAACAACTGTTCCCATTTATTTACGATCATCTCCTCGTCAAATTTCTCCATATCCAGTACGGCATTTTTTGCAAATTCTGTACGGAGACTCTCATCTTCGATCAATCTGCAAATTCTGTCAGCCATCTTATGCACATCACCAGATTCGATCAGATAGCCGTTTACACCATCACGAATTACTTCGCTTGGACCGGTTTCAATGTCAAAACTGATAATAGGGAGGCCATGGGACTTTGCTTCCAACAGCACCATGGGTAAACCTTCCATCTCAGAAGTGAGCACGTACATAGCTGCTTGTCTGTATTTTGAATCCATATCGCTGACTGATCCGCAAAAACAGATGTTTTTCTGCATTTTGGCTTCTGCGGTTTTCCGGAGCAGATCTTCTCTTTCGGGCCCGTCTCCGCAGATTACCCATTGCCAGTCAGGATGTTTTTCAAATATGATCTTTCCTATTGAAACAATCAGGTCAAATCGCTTTATTTTCCCGAGTGCTCCGGCTGATAGAATCGTTTTTGATGCTTCATTGTACTCGTTTTCCTGTTTCTTTACAGGATTGGCAATAACGGTCACAGGTACGCATCTCTTAATATTGGTTTCATAATTGTACTTGTCGCGTTCTGTAAGCACGACGATGGCACTACTCTTTCTTGCGGCAAATTTCCGCAGGTGTGGAAAGAGTCGGGAATTCCAGTTGTTGTAATAATTGGAATGTTCCCATGTTATTACTTTTGCCCCGGTGCCGGTCGCTGCGAGTATACCGATATAGCCCATTCCTGTATCAACATTTATGACAACATCTATAGTTTCTTTACGGATAAACTTATGAATCTCTTGAATTCGAGCAGGAGTTTGGGAGGCTTTTAAAATACTGTGGTACACATTTTCGTCCAACGGGAAGAATAACTGTCCGTGTTGAAAATGCAGGCTTATTATTGACACCTTATGTGTTTGGGCCAGATTGGATGAAAGCCAGGCAGTCATGCGTTCCGTACCGCCGCTGCGGGACATATCGCCTTCGAGAAAAAGGATGTTCATTTTTAACCTCACAGATTTTCTAACATATCCTCCAATGCCTGAATCGTCTTTTCTTTACGGAAATATTTTCCGCGTTCTGCAGCCGCTCGACGATACTCTATGAGCATTTGTGGGTCGGAGAGCATCTTTTTCATTCCTTCATAGATACCGTCTTCGCTGTTTTCCACTACAAGTCCGTATTCGTTGTTCTCGCCAAGCAGTTCCTTTGCACCGGAACAATTCGTACTGACAACAGGTGTTCCTACGATCAGTGCTTCCGTTACTGCTGTTGAAAAACCCTCTCGTCTGGAAGAACATACATATAAATCACAACGTGATACATACTGGTAAGGGTTTTCTTTGTATCCGAGAAGTACAAATGTGTCTTCGGCATGGTATTCTTTGATCTTCTGCCGCAAGTTTTCTTCCTCTTCGCCTACTCCGAGAATATACACGGTATGTTTTATGCCTTCGTCGATAAGACGTTTATGTACATTCAGAAGACGGTCAAAACCTTTGGTCTGCATCAGTTTTGCTACTGAGCACACGCGGAATCCTTCCTTGAAAAATGCCGAATCTTCGGGTTCTTTCTTTGCTTTTTCAAGGATTGTTTCGGTTTCATTTGTATTGTACAGCACGCTGATCGGGGTCTTTAACGGCATGGACAGCAAAAGTCTTTGCTTTACAGAATCAGCTACAGCGATCAGTCTGTCATATGAATTATACAGCTTTTGTGCTTCCGCAACGGAGCGGAAACCGACTGACGCCTGTTTTGGGGTATTCAATTCAATATGAAACCAGGCGATTCTCTTCTTTGCACAGTCTGGACATCCTGCGATGATACGGGAGGTAGGGCCTTCAAGGTAGGAAATCAGAATATCGTATTCGTCTTTAATCCAGAATTTATACAGCATACGGGGTGGAAATATTTTCATCAATGCTGTTGTTCCGCGAGGTTGTCTTTTATATCCGGGGATATAGTGGACATGCGGCAGAAGATATTGACGGTTCACGCCTACATCGAACAATGTTTGGACTGTAACGTCATATTTTTGCGGATTCAGATTGTTTACCGCATTTACCAGAACCCGTTCTGCACCTCCGTGAGCCAGATTGGGAATCAGGAATAAAATCTTTTTTTTCATAATACTTCCTTACCAGAGCGAAGCGATATAATCAAAGAAATTCATTTGCGGATAGCCGATATCAAAGGGACGGATGATGGCGTGTTCGTAATAAAAATAGCCGAGATAGCCTACGATACATAAAATAATCAGAATCGTGCGTTGTCTTGGTGTCCAGCGTTTCAGCAAAAACGGCAGTGTTATGATCTGTCCGGGCAGGAAATAGTTTGCCAGGCGGGCAAAATAGTTCGCTGTTCCAAACAATCCAACGAACATGATCAGCGCGTTCAGCATTGCTAAGTTGAACATTAGATTGTCCGTTTTCGTCGAATTTTCAAACGTCTTTCTTCCTCCCAGCAATGCCATCATCAGAGGTACAAAGGAAACAAGTACGCGGAATATATTGACCCCCTCTCCTACAAAAGAGGTTTCGTCATAATTGGCACCCATCATGTCTGTAATATCGAGTACGACACCCAGGAGATTTTCCAGCAGGAAACCTATGGAAATAAATACCGCCATGTAAATGAATGTTCGTTTAGTCCAAGGCTTAAACATCAGGAACAGTACCAGCAGATAAACCATTGAATACGGGTGGAACATGGTAGCCAGACCTATACAAACGATATACCGTATCCACTTTTTGTCCAGAGCGGCAGAAATAGATAACAAGCAAAAAGCTGTTGCCATGCATTGTTTTATGGCAGCCAGCGTAAAGGTATAGAATCCGGTTGTAAACATAAGAAACACACCGAAAACCATTGATTTTGAGTAACGGCGCACGAAAAAAACATACGGAATTATGTTTGCAAAAGCGTAAAAAATCAGAACATCCTGAAATGTGAAATGTAAGGTTTTGAGAATACTGTTGACAAACGACAATCCGATACCGTCTGCGAAATCAGGCAATTCGTTTGCTAAAAATCCCTCCAGATCAGGAGTCAGATACTCGTAGATTTCACGATAGGTGCCTGTATCATTTCCCCAGGTACGCAGTCCGCAGAAAAACGCCAGGATCACTGTCAGAAGTACCGTGAAAAAAACATCCTTTCTGGATGATCCGGAAGCTGCCAGATTTTTGTCTCTTATATCTATGATCAGGGCGATCAGCAATGAGACCGCCAGTAATACCCATAATCTTGTCACGCTGTTATGTCCTCGATGGAGCATTCTCTCCGCAAATATACTGTTACTGCGTCGGAACGCCTTTTAGTTTCTTTCTGTGCAAATACGAATAAATTGTTTTCGGCAACAAGCCGACGATGATCGGACGAAGCATAAATACATACTTCCATTTGGGAAGTCTCAGTGTTTTTATCACCGTTTTTACCATCCGGGCCTCGTTCAGACGGTATCTGAACCTTCGTCTTTCTGCCGCATTTCGGTCGTCACGCATTTTATAAAGCGGTTCGGACAGGTTTTTACCCTGATGACCAAGCGCGTAAATTTTCAGCCAGAGATGCCAGTCCTCTACTCGCAGCAGATTTTTATCTTCTGTATACCCTCCGACTGTCTGCATAACTTCTGTACGTATGATACAAGGTGCATGACAGTGAACCGGCCCGTGAACTAGACTTTCCTTCACGGGATATTCAGTGCAGGTAATGTAACCGGAAAAATCCCCCTCCTCATCAAAGTGAATCATGGTTGTGCTTACGACCGCAATTTCCGGCTCGTTTTCAAGTACATTCCGTTCAACCTCGAATCTGTTTGGAAGAGAAATATCATCGCCGTCCATGCGGGCAATATATTTTCCGGTAGCATACTTGAGGCAATGGTTGAGGGTATAATTAAGCCCCCTGTTGCGCTCGTTTCGGATGAGAATGATCTTAGCCGGATATTTCTTTTGATATTCACCGGCAACGGCATATGTGTCGTCGGAAGAACCGTCATCACACATGATCAATTCCCAGTTCTTATACGTTTGATTTATTATAGAATCTATAGCTTCCGGTAAAGTGGCGGCGCAGTTATAGATACCCATAATTACAGATATTTCAGCACTCATCGTTATTCTCTTTGATTATGATTCTGTTTTCGGCACATACTACCGTTGCTCCGTCGGGAACATCTTTTGTTACAACACACCCTGCACCGATTTTCACATTGTTTCCGATATGAACACCACCAATAATTTTTGCACCTGCGCCAATACTAACATTGTCTCCAAGTGTCGGCGCACCGTCTTTGCCTTCGCCGATTGTTACCTGATGGAATATGGTACAGTTTCTGCCGATTGCTGCATTATGCGAAACGATTATACCGTTCAGACCGTGTGGCAGACGGGGCGGTTCTGCGAATACAGCGCCGCAATTCCGATGAGTTCCCATGGATGCGTTATTAAAGGCATCGGCTCGCTTAATATAGTACAGGCGGATCATGTCGCCGAATTTCGTTCCTCTCTTGGGATCCACAACAATACTGCGGTATTTCCAATACTTTTTTTGATTATAGCGCTGAACAACAGAGCGCATATGTTCTTCCATACCGGAAAGTTTAATGTCGTTGTAAGCCATCTGTCATTCCATCCATCGTAATTTTCACAATCATTGTCTTATCAAACAAAGCAATCATACGTTCACGGCCCGCTTTACCCATTGTTTCGCGTTCTTCAGGCGATAAATTACAGAAGCGTTTCATCATACTGTATAGGCTTTCTTCATCTCTGACTTCACATAAATACCCGGTTACATCGTTCTCAACTGCTTCCATGCAACCGTTGATATTGCTTGTGATTACCGGTCTTCCGCAGGAGGCGGCTTCCAAAAGTACGTTGGACATACCTTCATGATAACTTGGCAGAACAACACAGTGGGCTGTCTCGTAAAATTGCTTTATGTCAGTCTGATAACCGTGGAAATTGATGATCCCGTCCGCTTGCAACGTATTGATTCTCAGCTGATAAGATTCTTCGAACAATCCGACTACATCCAAAATTACATTATCACCGTAGTCAGCTTTCAGTCTGATCATTGCTTCGAACAGTTCCTCCACACCTTTTTCTTTCATGATACGGCCGACAAATAAAAATCGGAGCGTATTTTCCTTTGGATATGGCAGCAAGGGATATTCGTTCGTATCAACTCCCGCTCCACGCAGGACTCTGGTATTATCTTTCTTTACAGCCCCGGCTTTTACCATCATGTCACGGTTGCCTTCATTTTCGAAAAAAATAATCTTCGCGTTTTTCAGTCCGGTTTTATACATGGCAAGAACCAGTCTGCGAAGCAATCCACCGCCTTCAATAGCAGACCCGAGTCCGGTGATATTGGATACAAACGGCACTTTCTTTTTACGGCAAGCGAGTCCGCCGTATATATTGGGTTTGATGGTATAGGCAATCACCAGATCAGGTCTAATTAATTTGACTATGCTGAGGTACTTTCTATACAATCTGATATCTCTCAGGGGATTCATGCCGCGGCGTTCCAATTCTACTGCTACAAAACAGCATCCCAGTTTTTCTAATTCAGGTATGAACTCTCCCTCTGGAAGGGCGATATAGACCTCATTTTCCATTCGGATCAGTTCCTTCAACAATGCTTTGCGAAACTTATAGAGACCCATATCAAAGTTTGCCAGAACGAGAATTCGCTTATTTTTTATGAGCCGGGACTCCGACATATACTCCACTCTCCGAAATATCCTTCACAACAACAGCACCAGCTCCAATGATGCATCCGCCGCATATTGTGGTATTATTTTTGACTGCTGCACCGATTCCTATATGAGTCCCCTGCCCTATTTTAACCGTTCCCCCAAGGGATGCTGCCGGTGATATGTGTACATAATCGGCGAGAAGGTTATTGTGCTCGACAATGGAACCGGTATTGATGATGCAGTGACTGCCGACTTCTGCTTCCGCATTGATTACTGCATTCGGCATTACTGCGCATCCTTGTCCGATCTTTGCATACGATGATACTACAGCACGCGGATGAATGGCTGTATACCATTCTGCATCCATGGATTCAGCAAGGTTCTGTCTTATGGCATTATTTCCGATAGCGATGATGAACTTATTGTTTTCGTATTTCCGATATTCTGTGATATTCCCGAGTACAGGTACGCCGAGAACAGTACTGTCTTTGGCAAGACTGTCGTCCAGAATACCGACTACGGTATCTCCGGCAGTTCGGATACAATCTATGACTACTTTGGCATGACCGCCGCCGCCGATAACGATGACCTGTTCAGACATTGATCTGCTCCTTTGTTCCCATAAACTCCTCCATCGTTGCTGAAGTTTCGGACGATATTCCCTCTCTGACAAATACACAGCGGATTGTCAGGAAAATTACTTTTAAATCTGTAATAAAACCGATATTCTTTACATACCACACATCATGGGCAAACCGCTCTTCCCAAGAAAGCAGATTGCGGCCGTGTACCTGTGCCCAGCCGGTGAGTCCCGGGCGTACATCATGGCGGTGTTTTTGCTCTTCGTTATATCTGGGAAGATATCTTACCAACAGCGGTCTGGGGCCTACGATGCTCATGTCACCCTTAAAGATATTCCACAGTTCGGGCAGTTCATCCAATGACAATGCGCGCAGTTTTTTTCCGAACGGTGTAAGACGTTCTTCATCAGGAAGAGGAACCCCTGTTGTCGGATCAACCGCATCGCGCATTGTACGGAACTTGTACAATTTGAATATCCTTTCCTCTTTGCCGGGACGTTCCTGACAGAAAATCACAGGACTTCCCAGCTTGGTTCTCACTAAGATTGCCGTGATCAGCAAAATCGGCGAAAGTACGATTAATGCAATGCCGGACAGAAGGATATCGAGAAAACGCTTTATGTATTTTTCGTAAAATGTTGGTTTATGTTCCATTGTTTTCCTTAAAACATAGATTGAATAACAGTGCAGACACGATCTACGTCGTCCATTGACATTTTTGTGTCGCTGGGCAGACACAGACCTTGCTTAAACAGTTCCTCGGAGACAGACCGGTTTTCGATCATCACATACGGTGCACCGGCAAATACAGGTTGACTGTGCATCGGTTTCCACAGCGGTCTGCTTTCCATATTGTTTTCGTTCAGTTTTTCTATCAGTGTCATCGGGGCAACACCGCATCCGCTCTCGAGCAGGATTGAGGTAAGCCAGCAGTTGGAAACTGTATTTTCAGATATGGGCTGAAATGAAATGGGCAACTTTGCAAGATTTTTCCTGTATCTTTGATAAATACTCTGTTTCTTGGCTATCCGCTCAGGCAAAACTTTCATCTGGCCTCGTCCGATACCGGCGCAGATATTACTCATGCGGTAGTTGTAACCGATTTCTTCGTGTTGGTACCACGGGAACGGTTCACGTGCCTGTGTTGCCAGTTTCAGGGCGTGTTCAGCGTTTGCTTTTTCTTCGCATACAAGCATACCGCCGCCCGATGTGGTTATGATTTTGTTTCCGTTAAAGGATAAAATGCCGAATTTGCCGAATGTACCGCACTTTTTCTCCCGGTATGTACTGCCCATTGCTTCTGCGGCATCCTCTATCAGCGGGATTTTGTATCTGTCACAGATTGCGCAGATCTCATCCAGCTTGGCAGGATTACCGTACAGGTGTACCGCGATGACGGCTTTAGGAACTCCGTAAAGCTTTATTGCTTTTTCCAGTGCGGACGGATCCATATTCCATGTCTCGCGCTCGCTGTCGATAAAAACCGGTTCTGCACCTACATAGGTTATCGGATTGGCAGATGCTGAAAAGGTCAAGTCCTGGCAGAAAACTTTGTCCCCGCTTTCGACGCCGGCACAAATAAGGGCAAGATGAATGGCGGAAGTACCGGACGCCAATGCTACTGTATTTTTTGCGCCAAGGTATTTCTTTACGGTACTTTCAAACTCGGTTACATTTTCTCCCAGAGGTGCAATCCAGTTTTTTTGAAATGCATCATGGATATACGCCAGCTCATAGCCTTCTTCAGACATATGGGGGGCAGATAAATAAATATGTTCAGACATAAATGCCGCTCCCGTTTGCGTTTTTGCTTTTAATGGTTCTTTGTTGTGAATCATACAGTTCCATTTATTTCCGGCATAATTTTTGGTAAATCAGACTTATGCCGGTCTCATTGTATCTCCTGATCAAGAGCATCAAATTCAGGCGTACTGAAAAACTGGCCGAGGGTTATCTCAAATCCGTCACACAGTTTTTTGATGTTCACAATTCCCGGATTTTTGCTCTCGCCGTTTAATATACTTTTAACCGTCGCCTGTGGGACGCCGGAAATGATACTGATGCCATTCGGAGTTATTCCGCGTTCTTTACACAACTCCCGAATCCTCTTCGCCACTGTCTGCTGTGTATTCATCCGTCTTTCAACCCACTTACTTAATATGTTTTCAACATATTTATACAACATGTCACAATATATGATACACCAAACACGCTGATTTTGTTAGTGATAACTCACTACTTATTCCCTTTCGTTTAAAATCTTACAATAAACATTGCTAAAAGTATCGCTATAACAAGTACATTCAGGATAATGCTGGCAATGTACTTCAGAAATCTCAAAATTTTATCCGGGACTGTATCTGATAAATACATCCATAAGCAGCGAGCATACAAGTAATGTTACTGCCGCGCAGACTGCTGTCTGGGTATTCCGGTTCAGAATCCAGGACATTGCAATGATGCCGGAATCGATCATCAGAAAAACAAGACCGGTTCTGAGTTTCTTATATCGCATGGTAATCAGGCTTACCACAACATCCGTTCCGCCCGTGGTTGCTCCGTTGCGAAACACAATCCCGAGCCCTGCTGCCTGCAGAATACCGCCGCAGATAGCTGACAGATACGGGTCACTCAGCGGTACAGGAATCTGCATCTCCTGGATGGCTGTGATCATAGCCGATGAGATTACGGTGGCATAAACGGTTCCGGCAGCGAATGCTTTACCGAGTTTCCACGTGCCGATTAACAATAACGGCAGGTTTATGCTGAATATAATGACTCCGGTATTCAAGGGGATGAGTGAAGACAGCATGATCGCCAATCCGCTGGCTCCTCCTGCTGCCAGTTTGTGCGGTTCCAGAAACAAAGCTACGGCGGCAGCATACAGCAAGCAGGACATTGTAATGATTGTGTATCTTTTCAATCCATCCTCCTATGGTTTGGTATCTTAAAACAAGCAAAACATTTCCATTCATATTTACGTTACATAGAGTTCATAATATGACCAGAGAGCCGGAGCGGTTCTCTGAAACAAAATTTTTTGAATTTGAAATGGAGAAAATGATTATGGCACAGAGAAGCAACAAAATTGTAGTTCCCGAAGCTAAGGCTGCTATGGAACAGTTCAAGATGCAGGCTGCTAACGAAGTTGGCGTTCAGCTCAATCAGGGCTATAACGGTCAGCTTACCAGCCGTGAAGCAGGTTCCATCGGTGGTCAGATGGTTAAGAAGATGATCGAATCCTACGAAAACAACCTGAGCGCAAAGTAAAAGAGAGACGTATTTCTTTCCAGCCGGATTCCCTTATGGGTTTCCGGCTTTACTTATTTATTGATTGCCAATTCTCTATATCTTATTCTCAATCCAAAAAATTCTTCAAAATATTGACAAGCCCGAATGGGTGTGCTACAATATTTACAACATTATATCGTATGAGGAGGTTTCTCATGGAACTCAAAGGAAAAAAGGCTGTATTCCTCGGTGACAGCATTACGGAAGGTGTCGGGGTTTCAAAGCATGAAAATATTTACTTCAACAGACTGAGGGTTCTCGGTGAGCTTGCGGAAGTGAAGGGCTACGGAATCAGCGGTACACGTATTGCTCGTCAGATTACTCCCACTGAATATGCGCCTTTGTTCGACAGGGATTATTGTATGCGTGTGGAAGAACTGGATGAGGATGCGGATATTATCGTCGTTTTCGGCTGTACCAATGACTTCGGTCACGGTGATGCGCCCATCGGCACGCCGGAAGACCGTACGCCCGATACTTTCTGGGGAGCTTGCCATTATCTGATGAACCGTCTCCAGGAACGTTTCCACGGAAGAACCATTGTTTTTCTGACCCCTCTCCATCGCTGTGATGAAGATATGCCCAAGCAGATTCCCACCGGTCTGGATACACCCGTTACTCTGGAAACCTACAATCAGATTCTCAAGACCGTTGCCGAATGGTACGCTATTCCGATTATGGATATGCGTGCGGTTTCCGGTATTCAGCCCCGTGTGCCCGTTGTTGCGGAGACATTATGCCCTGACGGACTGCACCCCAATGATGCGGGTCATGCACTGATGGCTGAGAGACTTTTTGGTTTCCTTAAAAATCTTTAATATGCTTTTTTGAAAAATCTCGTCGATTTTTTTGATGAGATTTTTCTTTTGTTTACGGCGAATTTTGTGCACTTTTTTCACCGGTTTATTCTGAGAGTGTCTGTGTACGGTTTTTGCAGCTTTTCAACACCGAATATTTCTTTTTTTCACGGTTTTGTGTTGACAAATTCACATCCAATGTGTTAAAATAATACGGAACTTGTGTTACTTTAGATTCCGGACGTTTTACGCTTCGGGGTCGGAAAGGCTGTAACATGTATAACGACAGACGAGACAAAATTCGAACGCTTTTACTTTCGAAACCCTTTGTTTCCCTTGCTGAACTGGAAGCTATGTTCCCCAATGTTTCCAGCATGACTCTGCGGCGCGACATCGAATACTTTGAAAAGGAACATGAAGCCATCAAGGTACGCGGCGGTGCCAGATCTACCCGGTTCATTTCCGGTGAAGGTGATGCCACCATCAGTGCCAGACTGAAGGCAAATGTACATTCCAAAGACTGTATTGCTGCACGTGCGGCAGAATTTTTGGAAACCGGACGCTCCATCTTTCTGGATTCCGGTTCTACCCTGCAGCACATTTCCCAATACATTCCCAATGACCGTTACATTTTCACGACGACTGACCCGGTACTTGCTCTGGATCTCTGCAAGATCGGTCTTCCTCTTGTGAACATCGTGGGCGGTAAGCTGGACAAGGACAACCAGACCATTACCGGTCTACAGGCCAGCCGTTTTCTGGATGATGTGAACATCGATATCGCCTTTCTTTCTCCTTCCGGTCTTTCCCTGCGCGGCGGCTTTTCTGTAGGCAACTACAGCGAATGTGAGCTCAAGCGTATTGTTGTGGCCAAAGCGAGAATGGTGATTATCATGATGGACTCTTCCAAAATCGACAAGTCCATGCCTTACACCTTCTGCGATCTCACCAGAGCCGACATTCTTCTGACCGATGCGCCCCTGCCCGACGAGTTGGCTGCGTATGCCAGAGAAGAAAATGTCCGCGTGATCAATGTTCTGGAAGGCTGATTTCGCGCATAATTTTCCCCATTCCTGTTTATAAAGAAATTTTATATATTAAGAAAGGACTAAACATATGGCTAATGTTGTTATCATGCCCCGTCAGGGACAAAGTGTGGAAAGCTGTATCATTACCACATGGCAGAAGCAAAAAGGCGACAAGGTGGCTATCGGAGATGTTCTGTTCTCATATGAAACCGACAAGTCCGCTTTTGACGAAACCGCTCAGGTGGAAGGTACCATGCTGGCTATCTTTGCCGCAGAAGGCGATGTTGTTCCCTGTCTCGATCCCGTTTGTGTGATCGGTGAAGAAGGTGAAGACATTTCTGCCCTCATTCCTGCCGGCGGTAATTCCGAAGAGGCTGCTCCCACCGAAGAAGCTGCCCCTGCTGAAGAAGCCGCTCCCGCTGCTGAAGCTGTTGTTACCGCTCCCGCTGCCGGTGACCGTGTGTTCATCTCTCCCAGAGCAAAGCTGCTCGCTCTGAAGACCGGATGCGATCTGTCCAAGGTTGCTCCTACCGGCCCTCACGGCAGAATCATTGAACGTGACGTAAACAAGGCACTGGATGCCGGCTTTACCACCACTACCGACAAGATCGAAGCATTCCTGGCCGGTCAGCTGATCGTGGAAGAAGTTAAGGAAGAAGCTGCTCCCGCTCCTGTGGCTGCTGCTCCCGCTGCCGACGATCTCCGCGCTTACACTGAAGAACCCTTCTCCAATGTACGCAAGGTTATCGCCAAGTCCATGCACGCTTCCCTGTCCGAAATGGCTCAGCTTACTCTCAACTCCTCCTTCGACGCTACCGCTCTTCTGGAATACAGAAACAAGATCAAGGCTGCCGGCGAAGTTATGGGTATGGGTAAGATCACCATCAACGATATGGTTCTGTACGCTGTTTCCAGAGTACTGCCCAACTATCCCGAAATCAATGCCAATGTTGTGGATAACACCTTCCGCAAGTTCAAGCACGCCAATGTTGGCATGGCTGTTGACACCGACCGCGGACTTCTGGTTCCCGTTATCTTCGGTGCCGAAAAGCTGACTCTGGCCGAACTGGCTGCGAAGACCAAGGAAGCTGCAGGCAAGGCAAGAGAAGGCAAGCTGTCTCCCGATGAAATGTCCGGCGGTTCCTTCACTGTTTCCAACCTGGGTTCCATGGGTGTTGAAAGCTTCACTCCCGTTATCAATCCTCCCCAGACCGCTATCCTGGGTGTTTGCTGCACCACCAACCGCGTAAAGGCTGACGGCAGTGTATATCCGGCTATGGGTCTGTCCCTCACCTTCGACCACAGAGCTGTTGACGGCGCTCCCGCTGCCAAGTTCCTCAAGGAACTCTGCACTGCTCTCGAAAACTTCGAACTGCTGCTGGCTAAATAAGAGGTGAATATATATGTTTGATCTGATTATTCTCGGTGGCGGTCCTGCCGGTTACAATGCGGCTGAACGTGCTGCACACAACGGCATGAAGACCCTTGTTTGCGAAGAACGTGCACTGGGCGGTGTTTGTCTGAACGAAGGCTGCATCCCCACCAAGACTTTACTGTATTCCGCAAAAATTTTCGATTATGCCAACCATGGCGACAAGTACGGTGTTACCGTTGAAGGTGCCAAGATCGACCACGCCAAGGTTGTTGACCGCAAGGACAAGGTAGTTAAGACTCTGGTTTCCGGTGTCGCTGCCAAGATGAAGGGTGCCGGCGTTACTGTTGTGAACGGTACTGCCAAGATTACCGGCAAGACTGCTTCCGGCTTCTCCGTTGTTTGCGGCGGTGAAACCTACGAAGCTGCCAAACTGCTGATCTGTACCGGTTCTGAAGCGGTTGTTCCTCCGATTCCCGGTCTGCGCGAATCCTATGAAGCCGGTCTGGCCGTTACCAACCGTGAAATTCTGGATCTGCGCGTTCTGCCCAAGCGTGTCGTTGTTGTGGGCGGCGGTGTTATCGGTCTGGAAATGGCTTCCTATTATAACTCCGTCGGCAGTGAAGTTACCGTTGTGGAAATGCTGAACAAGATCGCAGGTCCCACCGAAGCGGAAATTTCCTCCATTCTGGAAAAGAACTATCAGAAGAAGGGTGTCAAGTTCATTCTCGGCGCCAAGGTTGTTTCTGTGAACGGCAAGCCCGGTGCGGGTGTTGTTGCCTACGAAAAGGACGGTAAGACCGAAACCATCGAATGTGATCTGGTTCTGGTTTCCACCGGTCGTCGTGCACGCACCAAGGACATCGGTCTGGAAGAACTGGGTGTTCAGATGAACCGCGGTGCTGTGGTTACGGATGAACACTGCCGCACTTCCATTCCCGGTGTATGGGCTGCAGGCGACGTGAACGGCAAGGTTATGCTGGCGCACACCGCTTACAGAGAAGGCGAAGTTGCCGTTTCCGATATGATGGGTATTGCGGACCGTGTGGACTACCGTTCCATTCCTTCCGTTATTTACACCAACCCCGAAGTGGGTACTGTAGGTGAAACTCTGGATTCTGCCAAGGCTGCCGGTATTGATGCTGCCGAAGTTACCCTGTCCCTCCGTTACAGCGGTCGTTACATCGCGGAAAACGAAGGCGGCGACGGTATCGTTAAGGTTGTTTACGGCAAGGAACACAAGCAGATCCTCGGTGTTCATATGATCGGCGGCTATGCTTCCGAAATCATTTACGGTGCTGCTGCTATGGTTGCAAAGGAACAGCGCGTTGCGGATGTTCAGAAAATCGTATTCCCGCATCCCACCGTTTGCGAAGTTATCCGCGAAGCTATGTTTACCATCTGAGTAAGCATCGAATTCTGTTTACCATTTTCTAAATTTACATTATAAAGGAGATACAAGCTATGCCTAAGAGTCAATATGTAGATCCCGGTAAAGTATTCCAGCCCGGTTACCTGGATTTTGAAAGTATCCCGCTGTGCCGTTACAGCAAAACGCTTGATGAAGAAAAGCAGATCTACTCCAAGGAAGATTTCATGCGTATCTACCACGATATGCGTACCATCCGTGAGTTCGAAACCATGCTGAACGAAATCAAGGTTAAGAGCGAATACAACGGTGTTCAGTACAACAACCCCGGCCCGGCTCACCTGTCCATCGGTCAGGAAGCTTCCGCTGTAGGTCAGGCTTACTGCCTCGACATCAACGACTTCACCTTCGGTTCTCACAGAAGCCACGGCGAAATCCTTGCCAAGGGTCTGTCCTCCATCAATAAGCTGGAAGACAAGGAAGTTTACGACATCATGAAGGAATTTCTCGACGGTACCATCCTGAATGTCGTTGAAAAGCACAACAACACCGGCAACATCAAGGACCTGGCTAAGGACTTCCTGCTGTACGGTGCTCTGGCTGAAATCTTTGCACGTACCACCGGCTTCAACAAGGGTCTGGGCGGTTCCATGCACGCTTTCTTCATTCCCTTCGGTATTCTCCCGAACAATGCTATCGTAGGCGGCGCTGCTCCCATCGCTCTGGGTGCTGCTCTGTACAAGAGATCCTGCCACAAGAAGGGTATCGTTGTTGCCAACTCCGGTGACGGTGCTACCGGTCGTGGTCCCGTTCTGGAATCCCTGAACTTTGCTTCCATGGACCAGATCACCAAGCTGTGGGGCATGGACGGCAAGTACTCCGACGAAGGTATGCCCATCCTGTTCAACGTATTCAACAACTTCTACGGCATGGGTGGTCAGACCATGGGCGAAACCATGGGTTACACCAACCCCGTTCGTCTGGCTGCAGGTTTCAATCCTACCCAGATGCACGCTGAAAAGGTTAACGGTTACGATCCTCTGGCAGTAATCGATGCTACTACCCGCAAGAAGGAACTGCTCGTAAACGGCAAGGGTCCCGCTCTGCTGGAAGTTGCTACCTACCGTATTTCCGGTCACTCTCCTTCCGACTCCTCCACTTACCGTACTCAGGAAGAAATCGACGCCTGGAAGGAAGTTTGTCCCATCGCTGCATACCGCAAGAAGATGATCGAAGGCGGTATCGCTTCCGAAGCTGAATTCGATGCTATCGACGAAGAAATCATCGGTCGTACCACCAAGATCATCAAGCTGGCTATCGACGATGAAATCTCTCCCAGAATGGATCTGGAAAAGAACCCCGGCATGATCTCCGACATCATGTACTCCAATCAGCACGTTAAGTCCATGGATCCCTCCAGAGAACCTGAAGTGCTGATGCCCAAGGAAGAAAACCCGAGAGTTAAGCAGCTGGCTACCAAGGCTCGTTATGCTTACGACGAAAAGGGTCAGATGCTGCCCAAGATGAAGCTGTTCGGTCTGCGTGACGGTCTGTTCGAAGCTATTCTGGACAAGTTCTACGAAGACCCCACCACCATCGCTTACGGTGAAGACAACCGTGACTGGGGCGGTGCATTCGCTGTTTACCGCGGTCTGACCGAAGCTCTTCCCTACCATCGTTTCTTCAATGCGCCCATTTCCGAATCCGCTATCGTTGGTTCCGCTGTTGGTTACGCTATCGCAGGCGGCCGTGCTATCGTTGAACTGATGTATGCTGACTTTATCGGCTGCGCAGGTGACGAAATCTTCAACCAGCTGGCTAAGTGGCAGTCCATGTCCGCCGGTATCCTGAAGATGCCCGTTGTTCTCCGTGTTTCCGTTGGTTCCAAGTATGGTGCTCAGCACTCTCAGGACTGGACCGCTCTGTGTTCTCACATCCCCGGCCTGAAGGTTTGCTTCCCCGCTACTCCTTACGATGCCAAGGGTCTGATGAATGCGGCTCTGAACGGCACTGACCCCGTTATCTTCTTTGAATCCCAGAGAATTTACGATATCGGTGAACAGTTCCACGAAGGCGGCGTTCCCACCGATTACTACGAAGTTGAATTCGGCGATCCCGATATCAAGCGTGTTGGTAAGGATGTTACCATTCTGACCATCGGTGCTGTTCTGTACCGCGCTCTGGATGCTGCAAAGACTCTGGAAGAAAAGTACGGTATCTCCGCTGAAGTTATCGACGCTCGTTCCATGGTTCCCTTCAACTACGAAAAGGTTATCGAATCCGTTAAGAAGACCGGTAAGATCGTTATCGTCGGTGACGCTGTTGACAGAGGCTCCATCATGCGTGATATGGCTTCCAACATCACCGAAATGTGCTTCGATTACCTGGATGCTCCTCCGGCAGTATTCGGTTCCAGAAACTGGATCACTCCTGCATTCGAACTGGAAAAGTACTACTTCCCGCAGGCTGACGGTATCATCGATGTTATCTCCGAAAAGCTCATGCCCATTCCGGGACATACTACCAAGTACAACGAAACTGAGCTTGAACACATCGAAAGAAGCAAGAAGGGTCTGTAATTTCTGACATACCAACTCTTTGAGGGAGGCTCCTTTAGGGGCTTCCCTCTTTTTCTTTTGTTTTTGAAGATTGAAAAAAAGCTGTTGTTATGATCCCAACAGCTTTTTCTAAGGTTTCTAATATTTTGCCTGCAGTGTTACTGCCTGTCTCGATTTCTCTGGAAAGTATAATAATCTGCGTTACCGTCCGGGTGTGAGGATGTATACTTGAATCCGGCTTTTACAATTGTTTTCTTGACGGGAGATTATTGGGGAAATTTACGGCAGTGACTTTCTCGCAGTTTTCGTATTTTTAAGTGAGATATCGCAGAATTGCAGTCCCGATTCCCTTTCCGCGTTGATTTGGTAATACCAACTTTTCCTCAACGTTCCAATTCATTCTCCTTATACACAAGATGCTGTACAGTCAGGTTTTCATACGTAATTATCGGAACGATCTGCGGCGGATAAATCAATAATTCCGGTAGTTTTTCAATCGGAATCCAGTAAAAACGTACCGGGAACTCTCTTTCTTCCAAAAATTCTTTTGTAATAAAACTATCCGCCTGAGGCAGACTGTCGGGCGAGGTCAGTTCCACCTGGAAATACGTACAGATCTGATGGCACTCTTTTTCTCCCCATGGAAAAAATATTTCAGCAACTGCACGGAGCGGCCCTACCGTTATTTCTGTATTGCATTCTTCCCTGAATTCTCTTGCCAGTGTTTCCTCGTTGGTTTCTCCAAGGGCAACGTGTCCTCCGGGAACCGCATAACCGTCATCATTGTCCGGCTTTTGCAAAAGTACTTTCCCGTCGCGGATCAGTATTCCTGCTGTACGGTAACTGAATACAAATTCCTCTGTGTGATAGCGAATATCCGGCATTGTTTTCTCCTTTTCCCTGTGAAAATCCATGATTGCATATAGAGCCATTGAGGTTTCAAATTATAGTATAACTTTTTTACTGTGTTATTGGCGTATGGTAAATTTTCTGTAAACATCAAATTTATGATTTACTGGCATATCCGTCGTTTTCTGTATATATAATTACGTATTATTTCTGAAAAATCTCTTGCAAAAACAGATGGAATGTGTTATACTATCTTATAGTTATGATGAAAGCTATCGTTTTATCTGACGGAATCAGAGAGGCATCGGTTGGTGTGAGGTGCTCCGTCTGAAACGTATCCACTTTCGGAGCTGCCGGTGAAAGCCGGAGGGTGGTACCCTTTACCGTACTGTTTGAGTGGTCTGTGTTTTGGCACAGGCAATATGGGTGGCAACACGGAGTCGATTCGTCCCATACTGTCTTCGGATAGAGGGAAGTCGGCTCTTTATTATTTTATTTATTTTTTGGAGGATGTACCGTGTTAGATTTAAAGTTTCTGAGAGAAAATCCGGATGTTGTCAAGCAGAACATCAAGAACAAGTTCCAGGACAGCAAGCTGCCTCTGGTGGATGAAGTGATTGCTCTGGACGAGGAAAACCGCCGTGTTATGCAGGAAGCGGATGAACTGCGTTCCAACCGCAACAAGTTCTCCAAGCAGATCGGTGCTCTGATGGGTCAGGGCAAGAAGGAAGAAGCGGAAGAACTGAAGAAGCTGGTGAGCGAACAGTCTGCCAAGCTGGCGGAAGATGAAGCAAAGGAAGCGGAACTGGCTGAAAAGATCAAGAAGATCATGATGATCATTCCCAACATCATTGATCCCTCCGTGCCGATCGGCAAGGACGACAGCGAAAACGTGGAAATCGAAAAGTTCGGTGAACCTGTTGTTCCGGATTTCGAAATTCCCTACCACACCGACATTATGGAACGTTTCAACGGCATTGATCTGGACAGTGCGCGCCGTGTTGCCGGTAACGGTTTCTACTACCTGATGGGTGACATTGCCCGTCTCCACTCCGCTGTGATCAGCTATGCGAGAGATTTCATGATCGACCGCGGCTTTACCTACTGTGTTCCGCCTTTCATGATCCGTTCCGATGTGGTTACCGGTGTTATGAGCTTTGCGGAAATGGAAGCCATGATGTACAAGATCGAAGGCGAAGACCTGTATCTGATCGGTACCAGTGAACACTCCATGATCGGTAAGTTTATTGATCAGATCATTCCCGAAGAAGAACTGCCCTACACACTGACCAGCTATTCTCCCTGCTTCCGTAAGGAAAAGGGTGCGCACGGTATCGAAGAACGCGGTGTTTACCGTATTCACCAGTTCGAAAAGCAGGAAATGATCGTTGTCTGCAAGCCCGAAGATTCCATGGCATGGTATGACAAGCTGTGGCAGAATACTGTGGATCTGTTCCGTTCTCTGGATGTTCCCGTTCGTACGCTGGAGTGCTGCTCCGGTGACCTGGCGGATCTGAAGGTTAAGTCCTGCGACGTAGAAGCATGGTCTCCCCGTCAGCAGAAGTACTTCGAAGTCGGCTCCTGCTCCAACCTCGGTGATGCTCAGGCCCGCCGTCTGAAGATCCGTGTTGCTGCCGGCAAGAAGAAGTATCTGGCACACACTCTGAACAATACTGTAGTTGCTCCGCCCCGTATGCTGATTGCGTTCCTTGAAAACAATCTGAACGCGGACGGTTCCGTGAATATTCCCGTTGCTCTGCGTCCCTACATGGGCGGCGTAGAAAAGCTGATGCCCAAGAAGTAATTCCGAAGGTGTTTTATGGCTCTGAGAGATTTTTCCAAGGAGAAGTTTGACATCATCATTCAGGCCGGGCAGTCCAACAGCAACGGTCGGGGTGAGGGATGGGTGGATAATCCGTATGAACCTTCTGAAAATGTCTGGTATCTCACACCCGAATATACCATCGAGATGGCGAGAGAGTATGTGTCGAAAAATGTTATCTGGTCCAATGCTTCCCTTTCCTTTGTGCGGAAATACATGGAAGCCGGAATGCTCAATGAGGGTCGAAAGCTCCTGATTCTGCGTACGGCGGTTGACGGTACCAGTTTTTCGGAGAAGCGCTGGACGATGGATGGGGATTTGTATCTGCGTATGATGGATATGATCCGTACTGCGCTTGAACTGAATCCGGAAAACAGACTTGTAGCTATACTTTGGCATCAAGGAGAGAATGATGTATATTTCCAGATGCCGCCGGAAGAATATTATAAGAATCTCTCCGGTCTGGTTCTGTCCATCCGAGATACTTTTGGCACACCTGCGCTTCCCTACATTGCCGGAGATTTCGTGCCCGGCTGGAAGAAGATATATCCTGTTTCTCCCGATCCGATTCTGAACACGATCAAACGGGTTTGCGAGGATCTGGATTCTGCGGTTTTCGTAAACAGTGATGGGCTGATCTCCAATCATGAGGATGTTACCGGCGGAAACGGTAATGGGGATGACATACACTTCTGCCGCAGTTCCATGTATGAATATGGGGAACGTTATTTTGAGGCTTTTTGTGGGCTTGTGTAGTGATTTTCTAAAATAATAAAACCGTCCGGGTCGTGATTGATTCGGACGGTTTCTTTGCTTATGGTCAGTTTCTTTCGCATGCGTTGATGACTTTAAGTAGTGTCAGTCTGTCACGTACGTAAGGAGCATATTGCAGTGTTTTTTCGATGAATTCCTCTTCGTCAGGCAGGCCGATTTCGGAAAGACGGGATACACAGTCGGCTTTCTGCATCAGTCCCCGCAGCTCGTCCATGGAGGGGATTTTGGCCCATGCGGCGTGGATGGCTTCGTCGATTTTTGCTACGTCATCGATGCGGATGCCGTGGAGACTGGAGGATTCGTATGTGCCCTTCGGCATATTTTCCTTCAGGATACCGTCGGTGATTTTGCCGTAGACGGGTTCCAGATATTCGTGGGAGAATACCTTTTCCAGATTGATGTTTTTGATTTTTTCGTAGTCCAGGCCTTTCTTCATGGCTTTGTCGTATTTATCCATGACAAGGAGTGTGCCGATGGCTACCTGTTCACCGTGGAGACCGTCGGCTTCTTCGTTGATCAGCTCCATTTCCCACAGATGGGACATATGGTGTTCAGAAGCGGAACAGGGGCGGGAGTTACCGGTCAGCTGGATAGCGAGGCCGGAGATCAGCAGGGCGTAGAGGACGTTGCGGGTATAGTCCAGTTTGGACAGGTTTGCGCGGTTCGCAATGGCTTTACGCACTTCCGTTACGGCATCGTTTGTCAGCTGTTTGATGGTATCACAGATGTATTCGCCGGTCAGGATATGGGCGGTTTCCCAGTCGAAGAGGGAGACGTATTTACCAAGCACGTCACCTACGCCGGATGCGGTCAGTCTTTCCGGTGCATCGGCACATACGGCGTGGTCTGCGAATACGGCTGTGGGAGGGGTGGACGGGAAGGAATGTTTCTGACCGTACCATGTCATAGCGGCGATTCCGGACATGAATCCGTCCACGCTGGCTGCGGTAGGATAGGAAACAAAGGGCAGCTTCAGTTCATGGGCGGCGTATCTTGTGATATCGTGGATGGAACCGGAACCGCAGGCGATCAGGATTTCGGCATTATGATTTTTGGTATACTCGATGGCTTCGGCTGCGTAGGTTTCGGTGGCGTGTACATTGCCTTTCAGGACGCAGATATCGGCAGCACTTTCAAAGTTTTTCGTATATTTTTCGGTATTTTCATCGCAGAATACGGCGACTTTTTTATAATTGTTTTCCTGCAGCCAGCGGAGCATATCCGTATGCACGTTTTCTTTCAGCACGCAGACGCCGGTGATGACGCTGTGCTTTCTTCCGCAGGTACATTCTTCGGGAATGGAGAAGATGTTTTCCATTTTTGTTTACCTCTTTTTTTGGGAAATTTGTCCCGGAGGGAATATTTCACTTACGGGGACAATAGGATGTATCAGTCTTAATGAGTGTCTGGAGGAAATTATGTTTGTATGTGCCGTTCGTGCGAACACACTGAAATTCATTGGTATTATCGGTGCGGCCGTTCTGTCCCTTGCCCTGCTGGTACTTTTCATTCCGTCCTACGAAACCGTGACGACCGGGGCTATTGCGGAAGCTGCCGGATCATTCCGGTATGATAAAATCAAATCGGAGGCGGATGTACGGGCGTTTCTGGAACAGTTTGGCTGGCAGGTTTCCGAATCCCCGACTGAACAGGTGGATATACGGATCCCCGGACAGTTTGACAAGGTGATGAATGCCTACAACGAACTGCAGAAAAGTCAGGGACTGGATCTTTCCCGTTACCGTGACAAGGATGTGGTACGGTACACTTATCAAGTGACCAATTACCCAGATTACAACGGTACTGTATATGCCAATGTGATCGTTTACAAGCACAAGGTGATCGGTGGGGATATCTGTTCGTCCGATGTTACCGGATTTATTACCGGTTTTATACAGGAAAACAAAAAGTAATATTTTGAGAGACCGGTATTTCTGTATCGGTCTCTTTTTCTTGGGTTATTATAAATTATAGCATTTCTGCCCATTATTGTCAAGATTATCGGAGATGCGGGATACTGCGGATGGTAGAAAGATGTTTCATGAAAATGTATTTCGTATATAATAATTGTTTTTTCGCAGAAATAGTTGACATTTATTTACTATTCGTTTATAATATATATATCTAATTATATAATCTTCTGATTATATGCATTTTTCAGAATTATTTATCTCAGGGGGGACTCTGCTTTGAGTGCACAGAACAATACCAAAACTTTTCCCGTGAATGAGGTTACTCCGTTTTCTTCCATTCGCGAGATGCTCGATATTGCCGAAAGAGAAGCCGGCGATCATGTTGCCTACAAGTTCCGTGTGAACGATGCTATCCGTGAAGTTACCTACAAGGAATTTATCCGCGATGTCAATGCACTGGGTTCCGCGCTGACCGAACTCGGCGTTATGGGCGAACATCTCTGCAACATCGGTGAAAACAGCTATCAGTGGATCGTGGTTTACCTGACCGCTCTGATGGGAACCGGTGTTTATGTTCCGATCGACAAGGAACTGCCCCAGGCTGATATCATGCACATTGCAAACAACAGCGAAAGCACTGTTTTCTGCTACACCACCCGTTTCTCCGCTATGGTTCACGAACTGGCGGACAAGGATCTTTCCGGTTTCAAGTACTTCATTCATGTGGAAACACCCGAAGAAGAAGTGGCTGAAGAAACCGCTCCCCGTTTCCTCAGCTTCCGCAAGCTGATCGAACACGGTAAGGAACTGCTGGACAACGGTTATACCGCTTATCTGGATCAGGTTGTGGATCACTACGGTCTGAAGATGATCGTTTATACCTCCGGTACCACCGGTATTGCCAAGGGTGTTATGCTCTGCGAACACAACCTCTGCTCCGGTATTTACTACGGTCTGCAGGTTTCCAACATTCTGACCACCAGCCTGTCCGTACTTCCCTATCACCACACCTATGAAGCCGTTCCCGGTCTGCTGGTTGCTCTGCACAAGCATGTTACCGTATGCATCAACGAAAACCTGAAGACGGTTATGAAGAATCTGGCTACCTACAAGCCCGACTTCATTTATCTGGTTCCCGCTTTCGTGGAAGAATTCCATCGCCGTATCTGGCTCAATGCACAGAAATCCGGCAAGGAAAAGGGTCTGAAGGCGCTGATCAAGATTTCCAACGGTCTGCGCAAGGTTGGTATCGATGCACGCCGCAAGCTGTTTGCTACCATTCACGAAGCATTCGGCGGCAATCTGCAGGAAATCGTATGCGGCGGTGCGCCCATTCGTCCTGAAATCGGTGCGTTCTTTGACTCCATCGGTATTATGCTGATCAACGGTTACGGTATTACCGAATGTTCTCCTCTGGTTTCCGTAAACCGTATCCAGTTCAACGACTGGAACACTGTTGGTATGCCTCTGCCCTGCTGCCAGATCCGTATTGATGACGAAACTCCCGAAGGCATCGGCGAAATCTGTGTGAAGGGTGACGTGGTTATGCTGGGTTACTACAAGAACCCCGAAGCTACTGCAGAAGTTCTAGATGAAGAAGGCTGGTTCCGTACCGGTGACTACGGTATGATCAACGAACACGGTCAGCTGTTGATTACCGGCCGTAAGAAGAACATCATCGTTCTCTCCAACGGTAAGAACATTTATCCGGAAGAAATCGAAAACTATATCATGAACATTCCTTACGTTAAGGAAGTTGTTGTTTACGCTCCCAAGAACGAACACGGCGAAGAAACCAAGCTCGTAGCCGAAGTATTCCTGAACGACGATAAAGTTAAGGAACTGGAGATCACCGATCCTCAGGCTTCTCTGAAAACCGACGTTGCCAAGGCATGCAAGGAACTGCCCATGTACAAGAAGGTTGCTCAGGTTGTCATCCGTGCTACCGAATTCGAAAAGAACTCTTCCAAGAAGATCAAGCGTCAGTGCATTGATCACGCCAAGCTGGACGATGCGGAAGGCAAATAATGCAGATTCCTGCATAATAATGTACAAATTTCCGGGAAGGTACCTGTCAGAACGTACCTTCCCGTTGATTTTTACGTTTATTTCGTTAGTTTGATTCTGATATATTCATATGCAATGTATATTTATAATATATTATTCCAAAAAACTCTCTAATACAGAGAGCGAAATTGCAGGTAATTTTGAGTAAATTGTAGTTTTTTCTCAAAGTCGCGTTTTTTTACTCGATACATATTGCAATTTGTTTGATTTTGTGGTATATTATTACCGATAAATTTTCATGTATTTGGAGGAATACCAATGAGTTACTTACATGATGTACTCGCTATGGCTGAAAAGAAATATGCAGATCAGCCTGAATTTCTGCAGACCGTAAAAGAAGTTCTCGAATCTCTCGAGCCTGTTATCAACAAGAATGAAGAACTTTACAAGAGAGAAGCCATTCTCGAACGTATCATCGAACCCGATCGTCAGATTATTTTCCGTGTGCCGTGGGTAGATGACAACGGTCAGATCCGTGTAAATACCGGTTACCGTGTTCAGTTCAACAGCTCCATCGGTCCTTACAAGGGAGGTCTGCGTTTCCATCCTTCCGTAAACCTCAGCATTATCAAGTTCCTCGGTTTTGAACAGACCTTCAAGAACTCTCTCACCAGCCTTCCCATGGGCGGCGGTAAGGGCGGTTCCGACTTCGACCCCACCGGTAAGTCCGACCGCGAAGTTATGGCATTCTGTCAGAGCTTCATGACTGAGCTTGCCAAGTACATCGGTCCCGATACTGACGTTCCCGCAGGTGACATCGGTGTTGGTGCAAGAGAAATCGGTTATCTGTTCGGCCAGTACAAGAGACTCCGCGACGAATTCACCGGCGTTCTGACCGGTAAGGGTATTCCCTACGGCGGTTCTCTGATCCGTCCCGAAGCTACCGGTTTCGGTGCTGTTTACTATGCAGTTGAAATGCTCAAGTATTTCGGTGACAGCATTGAAGGCAAGACCTTCGCTGTTTCCGGCTTCGGTAATGTAGCCTGGGGTACCGTTAAAAAGATCGCTGAACTGGGTGGTAAGGTTGTTACCATTTCCGGTCCCGACGGTTACATCTATGATCCCGATGGCGTAAGCACTCCCGAAAAGATCGACTACCTCCTGGAAATGCGTGCTTCCTGCCGCAACAAGGTTCAGGACTATGCCGATAAGTTCGGCGTTCAGTTCTTCCCCGGCGAAAAGCCCTGGGGTGTTAAGGTTGACATCGTTATGCCTTGCGCTACCCAGAACGAAGTTGGTATGGCTGAAGCTGAAAAGATCGTTGCCAACGGTGTTAAGTACTATGTTGAAGTTTCCAACATGCCCACCACCAATGAAGCTGTTGCTTACCTCAAGGCAAACGGCGTGATCGTTGCTCCTTCCAAGGCTGTTAACGCCGGCGGTGTTTCCGTTTCCGGTCTCGAAATGTCCCAGAACTCCATGCGTTATTCCTGGACTGCCGCAGAAGTTGACGAAAAGCTCAAGGGTATCATGAAGAACATCTTCGACAACTCCGTTAAGGCTGCTCACGAATATGACCTCGGTGATGACCTCGTTGCCGGTGCCAATATCGCAGGCTTTACTAAGGTTGTAGCCGCTATGCTCGCACACGGTGCTTGCTGAGTGAATTGAAATATTTTGGTTTTCCGGGGGAAGGAGAAAAACTTTTTGGAAAAAGTCTTTCTCCTTCCCCCGGACCCCTTTTCTCTTTTCAAAAACTTTGGAATAATTTTTGCTGTCGCTTGTTTGGCGGCAGTTTTTTTGTTATTTTTTCTGTTGGTTTTGCATAGGATATGGCAGATTCTGTTTGGGAAGGGTTCATATGGGGGATAAAGTTTTATTGGGTATTTCGGGACGGCGGAAAGGTAAGGTAAGGGGCAAGGAGGGGGTTTGGTATTCCGGTGTTTCTTCGTCTGAGGTAGCCGGGCTGCGGGAAAGGTTTGGGGCGAATGTACTGAGCAGGCAGAAAAAGGTTGGGGTGGTTCGGCAGTTTTTCAGGAACTGCAATGATCCGATTATACGGATTCTGATCGGTGCGTTGGTTCTGAATATCGTTTTTATGTTTCCCGATGTGAACTGGATTGAAACAGCCGGGATTGGGTTTGCTGTATTTGTTTCCGCATTTGTCTCTACGATTTCGGAATATTCGGGGAACAGGGCTTTTGAACGTTTGTATGAGAAGCTTTCCGATACTGAGTATACTGTTTTACGGGACAATCTGACGATTCGGGTGCCTATCGGGGATATTGTGGTAATGGATCTGGTTTATCTCTCAGCGGGAGAAGTGGTGCCGGTTGACGGCGTTCTGGTTTCCGGAGAGGTACGGGTGGATGAATCTTCTCTGACGGGAGAAAGCACGACGGTTGGAAAAATGGCGTGTGGTGTGGATTTTTCCGCTATTTGTCCCGATAATCTGCCTGCTGCTTCAGTCGGTGATAAGAATGTTGTATTCCGCGGCAGCGCGATTTGCAGTGGGGAATGTACGGTTCTGGCGGTTCGGGTTGGGGATGGGACGATGTACGGGGCGTTGGCTGCGGAGCTGCAAGGGGATACTTTGCCCAGTCCTCTGAAGCAGCGTCTTTCTGCGTTGGCCCGGACCATCAGCAAGATCGGTTATGCTTCGGCTGTGTTTGTAGCGCTTTCGCATTTACTGCGTGTATTCTGGCTGGATGCCGGTATGCAATGGGATGTGACTTTACTGCGGATGAGGGATATCGGTTTTGTTTGGCGGGAATGTTTATCTGCTTTTACGATGGCGATTTCCGTGATTGTTGTGGCTGTTCCCGAAGGACTGCCGATGATGATTACGGTTGTTCTTTCCTCAAATATGCAGAAGATGATGAAGAGCGGTGTTCTGGTACGGAAGTTGGTGGGAATTGAGACTTCCGGCAATCTGAGTATGCTTTTCACGGATAAGACCGGGACCATTACCACGGGGGAACTATCCGTTGCAGACGTTTATACTCCGGATATTCGGTTTGATTCCGTGGAAAAACTTGCGTGCCATACTGCGCTGCGTGATGCTGTATTCTCCTGTGCGGCAGCTTGCGGATCCTTTGTTTCGCCCAATACCACGGAGAAGGCTATAAATCGCTTTCTGAGGCTGGATGTTGGTTCTGATTACACTTTGCCTGTCGGCAGGCTTCCTTTTGATTCCGGGCGGAAATTCAGCGCTGGGAGGGTGGTGGATAACGGGAGAGATATTCTGTATATCTGCGGTGCGCCGGAATATATTCTGCCCTGTTGTGACCGGTGGATGGATACGGATGGTTTATGCCATTCGATGGATGGGTTGACGAGGGAGAAAATCAAACGTGATATGGACATGGCGGCGGCGAATGAGTACCGGATTGTGCTGCAGGCTTTTGGGGATGGCGGTCATTTTTCCGAAGTGGAACGAATCGGACCAGACGGTATTTCTCTTGTGTTTACTGCCCTGTTTTTTCTGCAGGATGAAATTCGGCCTGAGGTGTCCGATGCTGTAAAAGATTGCCGGGATGCGGGGATACAGGTGGTTATGCTGACCGGTGACAATGCGCGGACTGCGGCTTCCGTTGCCGGCAAGTGCGGGATTTTATCCGGGAAATCTGCGGTTTATATACCGGGAATGGTTTATGATCGGGAAACGGAGCTGGTACTGAATGGGTCCGATCTGGTTGGTCTGTCGGACGAACAGCTGACGGAGATACTGCCGGATATTCGGGTAATTGCGCGGGTCTCGCCTACAGACAAGAGTCGGTTGGTACGGGTTTCTCAGGCAGCGGGACATATTGTGGGTATGACCGGGGATGGAATCAACGATGCACCGGCTTTGAAGGCTGCGGATGTGGGATTTGCTATGGGCAGCGGTACGGAGGTTTCCAAATCGGCCGGGGATATTGTGATTACGGATAATAATTTTTCATCCATTCGCAAAGCTGTGCTCTTCGGACGGACGATTTTCCAGAGTATTCGGAAGTTTATCGTTTTTCAGCTGATTATGAATCTTTCGGCGGTTGGGGTGTCACTGGTCGGGCCGTTTGTCGGTGTGGAAAATCCGGTTACGGTGATTCAGATGCTATGGATCAATATCATTATGGATACTCTGGGATCGTTGGCTTTTGCCGGTGAGGCGCCTCTCGCGGAATATATGAAAATGAAACCGCTGAACCGTACGGAACCCATTCTGACCGGTGGGCTGATACGGCAGATATTGATTTCGGCTGCGTACACCATTGCGCTTTGTGTTGTTTTCCTTTGTTCTTCCGCGTCGAAGATTTATTTCGGCAGAGGAAATGATCTGTATTTCCTGACGGCTTTTTTTGCTTTGTTTGTATTTTGCGGGATCTGCAATGCCTTTACGGTTCGTACGCCGCGGGTGAATTTATTCGCTCATCTCGGGAAAAACAAGGCTTTTCTGCTGATCATGCCGGGTGTTGCGTTTGTGCAGCTGCTGATTGTATATTTCGGCGGTTCTGTATTCAGGACTGTACCCATTTCGGCGGATGCGCTTCTGTTCTGTCTGTTCTGTGCGCTGACGGTTCTGCCGGTGGATGCGGTACGGAAAATACTGTTCCGGGAGAAATGAGAAAATCCTGTATCTGTATGGTTTTTCATACGGATACAGGATTTTTTGTTATGGATTGATCCAGCTGTTCAGGTACCATATGCCGTTTTCGTATTCCAGTACGGCGATTGCGCAGTTACCGCACCGCATACAGTTTCTCGGGAACGGCACTTCGGTCAGGATTTCAAACAGGCCTACCATCCAGCCCCTGTGACAGAAGGCTGCGACGGTTTCACAGTCGAGGGAGGCTGCATGATTCAGGAATTCCCGGATGCGGGTATAGAAGTCTTCCCTGGTTTCTCCACCGACATCGCTGTAGCCGACTTCATTGAAATGTTTTCGTTGTTCCGGGGGATTGTCGTCGATGGGGTGGCCGGCGATATTGCCTACGTTGATTTCGCGCAGGAGGAGAGTTTCCTCCGGTATACATCCCGGGACGGCGATCTGTGCTGTCTGCATGGCACGGTTCAGGTCGCTGGAGTAGATTTTATCAAATGGGATTCCCTGCAGATATTTTCCGGCGGTACGGGCGTCTTCCCGTCCTTTTTCGGTCAGATTTACGTTTGTCCAGCCGGTCCAGTGTCTGATCAGATTGGTTTCGCTTTCACCGTGACGTACGACATACAATTTCATAGGATTTCCTCGTTTCTCGTTTCGTTTTACCGGTATTAGTGTATCATATAATTATGAATTTTTCAACTTTTCCCGCTTGTGGACACAAAAAAGCCGCAATTCATGGGAACTGCGGCTTTTTTGGGATGTATCTTACTTGGTAATGGTAACCTTATTGATGGTACCAGCCTTATCGGGGTCGATGCCGCGGACGATGGTCATCTTGCAGGCCAGCATCTGGAACACCAGAACGTTGATGAAGGGAGAGGTCAGTTCGCTGCCGGTGTCGGGTACTACGATACCGTGAGTACCGGGCAGGATTTCTGCGGGATCGTTGGTTACTACCAGGATGTCCGCTTCTTCCTTCTTCAGCTTTTCGATGATGTCGTGGGAGTCACCGGTGGTAGCGCCCTTGGGAGACAGTACGAATACCAGGTCGTCCTTCTTAATCTGGGCGATGGGACCGTGGTGGAAGTCGGAGGTGGGATAACCCTTCATCTTCAGCTTGTTGGTTTCCAGCATCTTCAGTGCGCCTTCCAGAGCGATGGGGTAGGAGATACCTCTGCCCAGCAGAACGGCACCGGGGATGTTCTGGTACTTTTCAGCCAGTACTTCGATTTCACCAACGCAGTTGTCCATGAATTCCTGTACCTTATCGCCAACGCCTGCCAGTTCGGCAAGGAATGCGTCGTTTTCAGCCCACTTACCGGCTACAGCGGCCAGCAGTGCCATCTGGGTGGTAAAGGTCTTGGTAGCAGCGATACTTGCTTCGTGGCCGCATCCGCAGAACAGGTGATGCTTTGCGGTCTTTGCGATGGGAGAATCGGTATTGTTGGTAATGGCTGCGGTTACGGCACCCTGTGCGTTTGCGCTTTCCAGAACTGCCAGAACGTCTTCCGCTCTGCCGGACTGGGATACGCCGATAACCAGCATACCCTTCATGTTGATGTCAGCACCGTACTTGGTGAATACGGCGGGAGTACCCAGCATACAGGGCATACCTGCCAGGATACCGAACAGATACTGCGCATAGATACATGCGTGGTCGGATGTACCTCTTGCTGCGAAGTATACGCCATGTACACCTGCGGCTTTTGCATCGCGAACCAGTTCGGCTACTGCGTTTTCATTGCTGCGAAGCACATTTCTCAGGGCCTCGGGCTGTTCGCGGATTTCTTTTTCAAGATTAATCATCTCTTTGTCCTCCAGTGATAGATTATATTAAATTTAATGTTTTGACAATAAAAATACCGACGAAAATGGTCAGGATGCAGGATACAGTTGACAGCAGCAGAATCTGGGCTGCCAGTTCCGCATCGTTCTTCATACGTTTGGCCATGATATAGCTGGACACAGCAGAAGGTGCGCCGAACAGAATCAGTACGACACCGAGTTCTGCACTGCGGAATCCGAGTAAAGCCGCTATGGTTACCATGATGGCAGGTAGGATCACTGTTTTGCTCACGGCACCGCAAACTGCATAACCAACTCTTCCCTTCAGGCTCTCCGGTTTGAAATTAGCACCGAGGCTGATTAAGGCAAGAGGGGTGGTCATGTTGCTCAGATAATTTAAACTCTTGGACAGAATTGCCGGGATTTCTACGGAGAAAAGCAAACAGAGCAGAGCAAGAAGTACGCCGATGATCAGCGGATTGGTGATAATATTTTTAATGATCGACCAAACCTTCTTTTTGCTCATTCTTTCGGATTTATCTTCCGTGAATAGGGATAACGCTATGACGGAATAGGCATTGAACATCAGGATCACAAAGGGCATGACGCAGGCAATCGAGGTGATGCCTAGTTCTCCGAACATATTGTCCGCAAGGGGAACACCCAGTACTGCGAAATTGGAACGGCAGATTCCCTGTATAATGGAACCGCGCTTTGGTCTGTCCTTGACAAACAGAACGGTCAGGGCGGTTACTACGATAAAGGATGCCGTTACGGCGATTACACAGAATAGGATCAGCTTTCCGTTAACCAGATCATCCAGAGAGGATCCGACAACTTCCAGAAAAAGCATGACCGGCAGGGTGATTTTGAATACGATCTTCTCGGAGATATCGATGAATGCATCATTCACAAAGCCTATCCGGCGCAGGATGATGCCAATCACCACCAACACGAAGATCGGGGCTACTGCATTGATACTGTAATTGAGATTGGATAACACGGCTTCGCCTCCTGTTTATCCCAGAGACACGAAGTAGTCGTTGATACCGGCTGCTACGGCCTTAACAAATTTGCTCTGCCATTCGGCATCCTGAATCTTTGCGGCATCGTCCGGACTGGTGATGAAACCGATTTCGATCAGGGAACCGGCTGTGTAAGTTTCTCGGATTACTGCGTAGGATTCGGCGGGTTTCATCTCAAGAACCCTGGCATCCATTCCGCTTTCAAAAGCATTGTTCAGGCTGGTGCTGATGGCATTGGCCACGTCTTCCGAATAGTCCTTGGTCTTTATTTCCGTGTTGCAGAAGTACACTCTCGTTCCGCCGACCGTTTCATCCGTGTAGGAGTCACAGTGCAGAGAAATAAAGTAATCGACATTCTGTGAATTGACGTAGGCTGCTCGTTCATAGGGGTTGAACTTATTATTGCCGTCGTCCTCGGTGGTTTTCGGGAAGGCGGTACCGTCGTGGGTCATGAGAACTTTATATCCCATAGCTTCCAGCTCGGTACGCAGATCCAGGGCATAACGCAGGGTCAGTTCCCGTTCGTCACATTCCGTAACATATGTACTGGATGCACCCGCATCGTCGAATCCGTGACCGGGGTCCACGCAGATCGTGATACCGCCGCCGGTCTGTTCCACAGGTTCTTCTTCCTGCTTCTGACGGCCGACACCGATGGAAGGAATACCGCTTCCCTGCCACAGTCTGTCCTTGACCGTATCTTCCTGTTCGTCGCTTTCACAGGCGGAGAAGGTTAAGATCATGGAAGCTGCCAGCAGGATTCCGAATCCTTGTGTTATCTTTCGGAAAATCTTTTCGGTAAAGTTTTTCATTCTTGTACTTTGTCCGTTTATTATTCTTCAGAAATAAATGCTGCGGGGATTTTGGAAGCTGCGATCTTCTTCAGGCTTTCTGCCGTCAGTCCATCGATATCGTGAACAGATGCCATATCGTCGCTGTAGGTATTTACATCAACGACCTGATATTCGTTCTGTTCGGTATAATGGGTCATGACCGGAAGAATCTTAATGTTCTCCATACCGATACCTTCACTGTCGGACACAATATCCATGGTCAGTATTCCGCTGACTGCGGTAGAGGCGTCTTTGGCTGAGGTGATCAGATTTCCCAGAGAATACACAAGAAGGGTTTCGGTTCCGTCGTCATTTTCGATCCATTCCGCAGTTTCCAGAGTGGAGCCGTTATTGCCGATAATAAGATCTGCGCCGGCTTCTGCTATGGCTTTGGCAGGTTCGATACGGTTGACGCCGTCCGCTTTGTTCCAGGTTACAGATACCACTACGATGTCCGCCTGTGAATCTGCGTAGGAAACAGCGGCTTTTACAGCTTCAGGATCACCCAGATGCGGGATCACCAGTTCACTTTCGGGTGCTTCTTCCACAACGGACAGGAAGGCAATTTTTACGCCGTCCTTTTCATAAATCCGCACGTCACCGGCGTCCATTTCGTCATGATATGCACCGATCTGCAGAACTTCGCCGTTACATACATTTTCTACGGTGTCACGGATGCCTGCATCGCCGCAAATCCCGAACTCTGTACCGGCTGTATTGATAACATCGAAGCCGAGGTCAATCAGAGCTGTCAGGGATTCTGCGGGCATATTGGGCGTTTCCGCTGAAGTAACGGAATAGGTATCTGGATCGGCACAGGGCACTTCCAGAGTGGTTAAAGCTACATCCGCATTGTGGATAAAAGGATATACGGCTGCGTACATGATCAGATAGCTGTATGCCTTTTCTCCGGATGCGCGGGATGCGGCGTCTGCTGTGATGCGGCTGTCGATATCAATTCCGCCGGATACTGCCAGACGGATATGTTTTTCCGTCGCTGCGGGATTTTCGGAGGCTTCGGTCGCTTTTTCGGTGGCTGCGGCATCTTCCGCCTTTTCCACGTAATTATGACGCTCTGCCTGCTCGAGGACGGGCATATCGGTCAGCTCATCGTATGTAATTTCACTTGACGCATCACGCATCTCCAGTACCCCGCAGGATGTTGCGGAGAACAGGAGTGCACCGGTGAGACAGAGTGATGCGGCAAGCTTCTTTATTGTGTTGTTCATAGAATCACTTTCTGGATTCCAGAACCTTCTGTTCGTATTCCTTCATGGACTTTACCCAATTGTCACGAACCGGAACACCCTGCTTTTCACAGTAGTAGTCCCATACGGCTGCGAAGGGATAGGTCTTTTCTTCTTCCAGGTATGCCAGACGGGAGGTGTAGTCGCCTTCCGCTTCGAACTTATGCAGCTTTGCAATGGGTTCCAGTGCGGCCCACAGAATGGCCTTCTGCATGCTGCGTGCACCGATGGTCCAGCAGGCGATACGGTTGATGCTGGCGTCGAAGAAGTCAAGTCCTACAAATACTCTGTCTTCGTAGCCGCCGCGGAGGATTTCACAGGCGATTGCCTTCAGTTCGTCGTCGAAAATTACTACGTGGTCACTGTCCCAGCGAACGGGGCGGGATACGTGCAGAGCGATACCGGGGAGGTAGGTCAGAACGGAGCTGATCTTATCGGAAACCACTTCGGTGGGATGGAAGTGACCGGTATCGAGGGTCAGCAGCTTCTGGTGCTTCATGGCACAGCCCATGTAGAATTCGTGAGAACCGATGGTGCAGCTTTCAGCGCCGATACCGAATACCTTACTTTCCATACCGTCGCGGGTATACTTGGGATCGGTGTCAAAGCTGAAGATTTCTGCATAGGATTCTGCCAGGATCTGTCTGGACTTGGCACGGTTTACGGGAGTATCCTTGAAGCCGTCGGGAATCCAGAGGTTATTTACGGAAACCTGTCCCAGTTCCTTACCGAGATATTCGGAAATCTTACGGGATGCCTTACCGTGCTCGATCCAGTAGTTACGGATGTTGGCGTCGTTATGGCTCAGGGTGAAGCCGTCTTCGGACAGGGGGTGGGAGAAGAAGGTGGGGTTGAAGTCCAGACCGATCTTCTGTTCCTTTGCCCACTGTACCCAGGAGGTAAAGTGTTCGGGAGCGATTTCGTTTCTTTCTACTTTCTTGCCCTGGTTGTCCAGATAGATAGCGTGCAGAGCCAGCTTCTTCTTACCGGGGATCAGGCTCATCGCTTTTTCGAAGTCTGCGCGCAGTTCGGCGATGTTGCGTGCCTTTCCGGGGTAGTTACCGGTTGCCTGGATACCGCCGGTCAGCTTTCCGTCGGGGGTTTCAAAGCCGAGCAGGTCGTCGCCCTGCCAGCACTGGATGGATACGGGAATTTCACTTGCTCTTGCAATGGCTGCATCGGTGTCCACACCCAGTTCGGCGTAGATCTCACGGGCCAGTTCATATCTCTTTTCTGTACTCATGTTCTTTTCTCCTTTTTGTCTGTTTTTATCAGTCACCGATCAGTTCACAGAACTTGCCGTATGCATCGTCCCACGCTGCTGCAGTTTCGGTATTGGGCTTATATTCTTTTACGTCGAAGGAATCACGTACGATGGCTCTTGCTTCCCACAGATCCCTTACGTCGCCGGCTGCGATGCTCTGCATGGCGATATTACCGATACAGGTGGCTTCAACGGGGCCTGCCACTACCATACGGTGGGATGCGTCTGCGGCAAACTGGGACAGCATTTCTTCCTTGGTGCCGCCGCCTACGATGTTGATGAAGGAATACTTTCTGCCGCTTACGGCTTCCAGCTTTTCTGCGGTCCATCTGTACTTCAGCGCAAGGCTTTCGAAGATGCAGCGCACGATTTCACCGACGGATTCGGGTACGTACTGGCCGGTTTCCTTACAGTATTCGCGGATTCTCTTAGGCATATTGCCAGCGGTGGAGAAACGGTCGTCGTCGGGGTTGATGAAGCACTGGAAGGGCTTTGCGGCCAGTGCCATGGCGGACAGTTCGTCGAAGGAATACTTTGTACCTTCTCTTGCCCACTGACGGCGGGATTCCTGTTCCAGCCACAGACCCATGATGTTTTTCATAACACGGATAGTACCGTCCACGCCGCCTTCGTTGGTCAGCTGGTACTTTTTGGACAGATCGTTGATCATGGGCGTTTTGCTTTCGATACCCATGAGAGACCATGTACCGCTGGAAACGTACAGGAAGTCTTCGTTTTCGGCGGGTACGGCCATTACGGCGCTGGCGGTATCGTGGGATGCCACCTTGATCACCTTGGCGGTGGAGTTGCCGGTTTCTTCGCCGGGCAGCAGGGTGCCGAGGATGGTGCCGGGTTCTGCGATGTCACAGAAGATATTTCTCGGCAGGCCGCATTTGTTCAGCAGTTCGTCTGCGTATGTACGGGTATAGGCGTTCAGCAGTGCGCCGGTGGAAACGATGGTGTATTCGGACAGTTTTTCCCCGGTCAGGAAGTAACCCAGCAGGTCGGGGGTATTCAGCATTTTGTCCGCCTGTTCAAGCAGCCAGGGTCTGTCTCTCTTATCGGCCATGAGCTGATACAGAGTATTGAAGTTCATGGACTGGATACCGGTGGTATCGTAGATTTCGTCCCAGGAGGCAAAGTTCTTGAACACGTATTCATCGATGCCGGAGGTTCTTGTATCGCGGTAATGGAAGGGATTGGAGATGAGTGCGCCGGTCTTATCCAGATAACCGTAGTCAACACCCCATGTGTCGATACCGATGGTATCCACACCGCCGTCCTGTGTTCCCTTCAGGATCGCAGTTTTGATTTCAAAGAGCAGACGCAGGGTATCCCAGTAGAAGCCGGTGGGAGTGGTGACAGGGTCGTTGGAGAAACGGTGGATTTCGTCCAGAGTGAACTTCTTTCCGTCAAATCCGCCAATGATGCCTCTGCCGCTGGATGCGCCCAGGTCGATCGCAAGCATTTTCTTCTGTGCCATAGCAAAAGCTCCTTTCACATTCGTTTATTCCTGCAGATTATTCCGCAGTTCTGGGGAAGCAGTTTCTGAGGGATGTAATGGCAACTTCGAATGCTTCTTCAGCGGTTGCGAATACGTTGCCGATGGTTGTGGACATTCCACTTTTTTCCAGGGAACTCAAGCCGTCAAACACACGCAGGTGGGGTTCAACGGTAAGGATGAAGTCACTTCCCTTTCTCTTATTGTTGATGAGAGAAAGAATTTCCGGAATACCACCTATCCCCTCGCCTGCGGGAACGATGGTACCGTTCTTGGCGCAGTCCTTTATGTGCATATACTCCATATAAGGAGAGAGAAGTTCAAAGCAATGGGGATAGGGTTCGCAGCCACACTCGATAAAGTTGGCGGGATCGAACACGCAGCCTAGTCTGCCTTCATATGTCTTCAGCAGTTCCAGGCATCTTTCGGGAGTATCGCCGTAGATACCCTTTTCGTTTTCATGGCACAATCTTATACCGTAAGAATCGGCAATGTCCAGCATCTGGCCCATTCTGTCGATTACTTCGTTGGTGCAGTCCTCGTACTTTGCTTCGCCAACGTAGAAAGAGAACATACGAATGCGCTTGGTACCGAAAATGTCTGCCAGTTCGCAGGTATGTTTCAGTGTGTCCAGGTGTGCGTCCATAGGATCGGTAATGTCTATCTTTCCGATGGGAGAACCTATTGCAGAAACGCCAATGCCGTATGCATCCAGTTTCTTCTTGGCGTCCATTGCCTGTGTGGTGGTCAGGTCGGATACGTTGATGCCGTCCACGCCGCGTACTTCGGACATCTTTACTTTATTCTTTACCATTCCCTCGATCTGTTTATCCAGTTCGGGGGCGTATTCGTCGGAAAATGCGCTGAGAATAAATCTTGCCATTTTTATAAACTCCTTATACTGAAAAGTATACTTTGATTTTTCGGGCTTTTTCGATACGCACAGTATCTATCTGTAGTATTATATCATTTTTTGCCGCTGTTTTCAACCACTGAAATGGAAATTTTCCGTATTCGAGCAGGTTTTATTGTAATTCTTATTTCAATTCCACAACCGTAACGCCGTAATCTCCTTCGCCGTACTGGCCGGCACGGAAGGTGGATACGCGGCGGTCTTCCTTGAAATTCCGCCACAGGGCACTGCGGAGTGCACCCGTTCCCTTACCGTGGATGATGGTCACGCTCTTGATATTGACTACTTTTGCTTCATCCAGATATTTATCCACAACGAACCAGGCTTCCTCTACCGTCATGCCCCGGACGTCGCACTCGGTCTTGAAGCTGCGGTTTACGGTCGCTTTTACGCTGCCGGATTTTTTGTTCTGCTTCGGCATATCCGATTCGTCGATCAGGCGCAGGTCCGAGGTATTGGCTCTGACTTTCACAGCGCCCATTTTTACGCTGACGTTGCCGTTTTTATCGGGATCGTCCATGAGGAAGCCTTTTGTGCCGAGATTACGGTGCTGTACGGCGTCTCCCTTGCGGAAGGGACGGGGCGGGATATATTCCTCGTCGTCCTCTTCGATGGGATTCATATGATCGTCGTATTCTCTTACCTTCTGACGGATATCCTTGCGTGCAGAGGACATACGGCTTGCAAAATCTTCCGCGTCTTTCTGGCGTTTCAGTTCTTCCAGTTCATCAAAAACATACTGGCTTGTGATTCTTGCGCCGTCCAGAATTTCCTGAGCTTTCTTGCGGATTTTTTCGGCTTCCTTTTCCGCTCTGCCCACTTTTTCGGAGAGTTCTTTTTCCGCATCCTTCTTGAAAGCGGCAAATTCATTCTTCAACCGTTCCACTTCCGCTTTTTCCGCTTCCAGCTCGTGTCTGGTATGTTCCAGTTTTTCGATGACCGCTTCAAAGCTGCGGGAACCGGTATCCACGAAATTCTGGGCACGCTTGACAAGTCCTGCGGACAGTCCCAGTTTTTCGGAAATGGCAAATGCATTGGATTTGCCCGGGGTGCCGATGATGAGACGGTATGTGGGCTTTAAGGTATTGACATCGAATTCGCAGGATGCGTTGCACACGCCTTCGGTTTCGATGGCGTAGGATTTCAGTTCGGCGTAGTGGGTTGTGGCGGCACAGAGTGCTCCCGTCATGCGGACCTCTTCCAGGATGGACATAGCCAGTGCGGCACCTTCCACCGGGTCTGTACCGGAGCCGAGTTCGTCGAACAGGACTAAGGATTTTTCCGTCATGGATTCCACGATCTTTACGATGCCCTTCATATGGGAGGAGAAGGTGGACAGGGACTGCTCGATGCTCTGTTCGTCGCCGATATCGGAAAATACGTTATCGAACACGCCCAGTCGGGAGGAATCTTCTGCGGGGATATGCAGACCGGCCTGATTCATTAAGGCGAAGAGGCCGATGGTTTTCAGGGTTACGGTTTTACCGCCGGTATTCGGACCGGTGATGACCAGCATACTCTTATCATCGCCGAGGGAGACGGTGATCGGCACGACGGTCTTTTTATCCAGCAGCGGATGTCTGGCTCTTACCAGTTCCACTTCCTTTTTATCCGTGATCTTCGCGGGCGAGGCTTCCATATGGTAGGACAGCTCGGCACAGGCGAACAGGAGGGCCAGTTCGTTGATATTCAGATAGTTCAGCACCAGTGCATTGGCGGATACGGACACGCCGGCGGAAAGATCCCGCAGGATACGGTCGATTTCGTGGGCTTCCTTGCTTTCCAGCGTTCTCAGTTCGTTATTGGCTTCCACTACTGCCATGGGTTCGATGAACAGGGTTGCGCCGGACTGGGAGGTGTCGTGGATCAGGCCCTTGACTTCGCTGCGGTATTCGGCTTTTACGGGAATGACGTAGCGGCCGCCGCGGGAGGTTACGATGTTTTCCTGCAGATATTTGGAGGAACCGGATACGTATTTCTGGAGGGTGTCCTTGATGCGGTTGTTGACCTGACGGATCTTACAGCGGATATCGGCAAGCTCGGGACTGGCTTCATCAGCCATAAAATCCTCAGCTACGATGGATCGGGTGATTTTTTCTTCCAGCAGACGGTTGGGAACCAGTCTTTCGAAGATCTCGTTCAGCGATGTTTTCGGTGTGTGATCACCGCGGACATAATCCAGCAGTACTCTCGCACAGCGCAGAATTGCCGCGCAGTCCAGGAGTTCGCGCATGGACAGAACGGCATCCTTCTCCGCCCTCTCCACTGCCGCACGGATATCCCGGATTTCGCCGAAGGAGGGCTGACCTTTGAGACCTACCAGCTGTTTTGCGTCTGTGGTCTTCTGCTGCATTTTCCGCACTTTTTCGATATCGGAGGAAGGCTTCAGGTGCAGAGCCAGTTCTTTTGCGCCTTCGGTGGCGGTGAGAGAAGCGAGGATCTCTCTGATTTTATCAAATTCAAGTGTATACAGTGCTTTTTCGTTCATAATACAACCTTTATTCAGTTCAGTTCAAACAGACTCTTGTAGTAGTCCAGGGAATCGAAATTGCGTTCCAGGTGGTTCAGCATATATCTTTCCGCCGCGATGCCGAGGAGCTGGTTGTCCGCTTCTTCCAGCTGGAAGGACAGGAAACGCTTCGGGGATGCTTCGGAGATATACTGCAGGGCACGCAGGACGGCGGGGGTGAGGCGGATATGGATCTTGGCGGTGGATTCGTCCAGCATATAGGTGGGAGACTGGACGTATTTGCTCTGGCAGTTTTTGCACAGCACACGTCCGTTCATTACGTCCATATAGCTGTTTTCCGTAAGTGCTTCGCCGCAAAGTCCGCATCGCTCCAGTTCCGGTCGGAAGCCGCCATGGCAGATCACACGGAATTCATAGGCCGCTTTGATTCTGGACAGGGGAATGTCGTTCCGGTTGGCGATGGCGTACAGGGCGTTCAGAGTCAGCTGAAGCAGTTCCGGGTCCCCTTCGTCCTCCAGGGACAGTTCGTTTGCAATATCACAGAAATAACTGGCGAGGGACAGTTTTTCGATATCGTAACGGATGCCCATGAAGTTTTCGATGTAGGAGGTATCGGTGATGTAGAAATATTTATGGGTCTTGCGGAGCTGGAAGGTGCTGTAGGTGAACAGCTGGGCGGCGGCGTAGTGTTTGCTGCGGATGCTGCGCACACCTTTTGCGCTGACCACCACTTTTCCGTAGTCGGCGGTCAGCAGGGTCAGGATCTGGTCCGCTTCCCCTGTTTCCGTTTCACGGATCACAAGACCGTCTGTTTCGATTTCCCGTATTCCCATCTGGTTTTACTCAATCAAGATCTTTCTTGTTATAGCCGAAGTTCAGCAGGCTGAAATCGCTGTCACGCCAGTTTTCCTTTACCTTTACCCACAGGTTCAGGTACACCTGGATGCCGAAGAAGGCTTCCATGTCTTCTCTGGCATAGGAACCGATGCGTTTCAGGGTTTCGCCGTTCTTGCCTACGATGATACCCTTATGGGAGTTCTTTTCGCAGAAAATTTCAGCACGGATGCGGAGCATTTTCTTGTCTTCGGTGAATTCTTCGATAACTACTGCCGTTCCGTGGGGCACCTCGTCGGTGAGGATACGCAGGATCTTTTCACGGATGATTTCCGCGGCGATCTGCTTTTCCGGCTGGTCGGTCAGCATATCTTCGTCAAACATCCAGTCCCCTTCATACAGGAACTGGGAGGCTTCTTCCAACACCACGTCCACGTTCTTGCCGCTTTCCGCGCAGGTGGGGATTACAGCATCGAAATTGTGGAGTGCGGCATAGGCAGAGATGGTTTCCGCCAGCTTTTCCTTCTGGATCAGGTCGATTTTGTTCAGTACGAGCAGGGACGGCAGTTCGCTTCGGCCGATCTGTTCGATCAGCTGCTTTTCGATTTCGCCCGGTGCGTGGCCTGCATCGGCAATCAGGATTACGGCATCCGCGGATCCTACGGAGGAACGGACGGTTTTCATCATATAATCGCCCAGTTTATTCTTGGCCTTGTGCACACCGGGGGTGTCGAAGAATACGAACTGGTCTTCCCCTTTGGTCAGTACACCCATGATACGGTTACGTGTGGTCTGGGGCTTGGAGGAGACGATGGCGATCTTTTCTCCCATCATATTGTTCATCAATGTGGACTTGCCTACGTTCGGCCGTCCTACAATGGCGATAAATGCGGTCTTTTTCATAATTTCACTCCGTTTATTATCTCGGCAATCCGATATTTTCCATAATTTCTTTCTGGCGTCTGCGCATATCTGCGTCATCTTCCTCGGACAGTTCGTGGTCGTATCCCAACAGATGCAGGGTGGAATGTACGGTCAGAAAGGCGGTTTCCCTCTCAAAGCTGTGACCGAATTCCTTTGCCTGTTCGTCCGCTCTTTCCAGAGAAAGTACGATGTCTCCCAGTTCCGCTGCCATGCCTTCTTCCGGCATATCGTCCGGCTCCATGGTGTACATGGGAAAGGACAGCACGTCTGTGGCGGAATCCTTGTCTCTGTATTCCTTATTCAGGGAACGGATGCCTTCGTTATCGGTGAAGGTGACGGATACGATAACGTCGTTTTGGAAGTTTTCGTATTTCAGGGTACCGGCGATGGCTTTCTTGATTCTGGATTTCAGTACAAAGCCTGCTTTATGGGTGCTTTGTTCGTTGGACCAGTAGATTTTGATTCTCATTTTTGCTCTCACTTACTGTTGTCTTTCCGCACAGCCGGCTTGAAGCGGGTTTTCGTCCGTTCTGCGGCGTGGATTTTATGTTCCTGTTCGTATCTTTCGTAGGCGACGATGATGCGCTGTACCAGTCGGTGACGAACAACGTCCCGTTCGGTGAACTGGTGGATGGCGATATCGTCGATGTTCTTCAGAATCTGTACCGCCGCCGCCAGACCGCTCTTTTTTCCGAAGGGCAGGTCGGTCTGGGTCAGGTCACCGGTTACGACGATATGGGATCCGTTGCCCAGTCGGGTCAAGAACATTTTCATCTGCTCGGGAGTTGTGTTCTGGGCTTCGTCAAGGATGATGAAGGAATCGTCCAGAGTACGGCCGCGCATATAGGCGAGAGGAGCGATTTCGATGGTCATTTTTTCAATCATGCGGGCACAGTTTTCGGGGCCGAGCATTTCGTACAGGGCGTCGTAAAGAGGTCTCAGGTAGGGATCTATCTTGCTCTGCAGATCCCCCGGCAGAAAACCGAGCCGTTCACCTGCTTCCACCGCAGGTCTGGTCAGAATGATACGGCTGACTTCGTGGTTCTTCAGGGCCTTTACTGCCATAGCCACGGCAAGGTAGGTCTTACCCGTACCGGCTGGTCCGATGCCAAGGACGATGGTGTTTTTTCGGATGGCATCCACGTATTTCTTCTGGCCGACAGTTTTGGCTTTAATGGGTTTACCGCGGACGGTGACAAGGAAGCAGTCATCGTCAAAGGCGGAAAGTTCTTCCACTCTGCCGTCCTGCACCATACCGATTACGTAATCCACGCTCTGGTCGGTGATCTCCTCGCCAAGGGAACAGATACGCTTCATGTACTTGATGCAGTCGGCGGTCATGTTTACATTGGATTCTTCCCCGTCGATAACGATGGTATCCCCTTCCTCACCGGCGGTCATCTGGTTGAAAATCCGGACGGAAAAGGCGTCCTCCAGCCGGTTTATATTTTTGTCGTAACTTCCGAAAATTTTACCCGTCATTTCGGAGCTGGGTATTCCTATTTTCTTTTGCATATATTCTCCCATGCAGTTTTATCTGCTGTGTAATTTCCTATTAAGGCACTGCCGCTTCGGACGAGGCGGTGAACTCAACGGTTTTGCCGATATCCTTCAGGCAGTACAGGAGGCAGTCGATACGGCAGGACTCTTCCGTGCGGGTGACTGTGAAGCTCTGGGACAGTAGTTCCCCTTCACCGATCGCTTCGCTTATTTTCTCCCGCAGGGTCTTCATGGCTGTGTCGGCCGCTTCTTCCGGCGTGATGGTTTTGGTTTCCGTGACATATTCTCTGTGAGTGGTTCTGGTTATGGTCACGGGAATGCTCCATCTGTCAAACAGGCATACTTCTTCCATCCTACATATTGTATCATAAGTTGTATACGGAATTCCAGCGTTTCTGAAAAGATTTATGTTTTTTTTGAAAATTTTTATGGTATTTTCCGTTTTTTCGCGGCCTGTGTACACTTTTTGAGCCTGTTCAAGGGAAATTTCCACGGACACCGGGCAGGCAACCCTGGCAAGCACTCTGCCTGCGGCGTATTCCAGACGGTACTGATTTTCCTTCCGCATCTGCACAACTCCGCTGATCAGCATTTCGCCCGGCATGACAACATCCCCCACGGAAACCGCACTTTCGCCTTCCTTCACCTCCGCTATAACGATTTCTCCGGCTTCCGCGGCGATGATATTGGCGTATGTATTCTCCGGATGGTGTATGGTGTCCGGCTTTTTGGATTCACGTACCTGGACGTCGGCAACCGTGCCGTTCATGTAGACGGAGATCCAGGCGATACTGTCGCTTTCCGCACGGAATTTTGCGTGGAGGGTATCGAAATCTATGGACGGGTGCCAATCGCCTATGCCGCAGCCGAGCTCGGTCAGCAGGTCGATGATCTCGCTGTCGGGGACATTCGTATTACCGGTGATATCGATGCGCCAGATCAGGTTCCGGCTGAGCAGGCACCACAGGAGAAAAATGGCAAATCCGATGGGGAGGCCGGGTCTTCTGTGGAGAAACTGTATCAGCTTCGGCAGGCCGCAGAGTTCGCCTTCCGTGAATGGGAGACAGATCTCTCCGGCGACGTTTTTGAAATGGGCGTATTCTTTTTCCGGGATGGAAAGGCGGATTTGTTCGCCGAGGATGATTTCCTTATGGAAGGTGATCTGTTCTCTGAACAGGAGATTCATCAGTTCCGTACGGCAGCAGATGTCCGTGATAATCCATCGGTAACCGGCAAGGATTTTCCACAGCCATTCAAACATCCCCCTCCCCCCTTTCACCGAACCATATGCTGCAGATTTTGCCGTGGATGGTTAAAGTATCTCCGCGGAAGTTTTCCATCTGCAGTCCCTCTCCGATGATACCGCATTTTCCCCGTTTTGTATGCAGAACAATTTTGTTTGCATCGTATTCCAACACGCCTGTACAGCAGGTGATGCGGATCTCGCGATTCCATTTGCAGTCGAACAACGGAATTTTCTCCAGGCCTTCGATTGGATAGCCGCTGAAGTCCGCCAAATGCTCCATCGGCGTTTTTCTGATTTTCCGGCGGGATTTTTCTGACAAGTTCACCGCCTCCTTTTCATAGGATTATACAGTTACGGTATACTCTATGCCGGGCGGGAATCCATCATGCTTCGGAGTACGTTATGAAATTACGGCGGGTTGTTTTATTTTGTTTCATTATTCTGTTTATTTTAGGCATTTGCAGAAATAAGGATATTGTTTTTGAGACTTTCACAGAAGCTGCGGTACAATGCTGCCGGGGGCTTTTACCGGTGTTGTTTCCTTATATGGTGATCTCACGGATTCTGATTGCGCAGGATATGTTTTCTGCTGTGCCTGTCTTTCGTCCTTTGTGCAGGCTGCTTCGGCTCTCTTCTTCTGCCATGCCGGTATTCTGGCTTGGGAATCTTTGCGGGTTTCCGGTTGGGGCACAGCTTACGGGGATGCTGCGGAAGGACGGGAGTATTTCCCGGGAGGAGGCTGGTCGGCTCTGTGCGCTGTCCGGGAATGTGAGTCCGGCGTTTGTGATTCAGATTGTCGGTGGGATGTTGTGGAAGGATGTGCGGTTCGGGGTATTTTTGTTTGCGGTGCAGTTTCTTTCCTGCTGTTTGTACGGCATTTATCTGGGACGGCGAACGAAAGAGGCAATGGTTGATTCCGGGGAACGGAACATGGGGCAAACGGAGGCTTTCGGTATCTCTTTCTGTCGGGCAGTAACGGAAAGCGCAGCAGGCTGTTTATCACTTTGCGGATATGTTGTGTTCTTTTCGGTATTACTGGCGGTTTTGCCGTTTTCCGGGATCGGCAGAGTGATAATGGCCTGTGTTTTTGAATTCACTGCCGGGGTGGAAGAGGCGCGCATGATCGGTGGGATGGGCGGGCTCTTTCTGACCGGATTTGCTGTGGGATTCGGAGGGGTCTGTGTACTGGCGCAGGTATTGTTCGGATTGGGAGGAGAAGAGGTTTCTCTGAGGCCGTATCTTATCGGAAAGATATTCCAGGGAGCGGTCTGCGGGTTGGCGGCGGTCGGGTGGGGGATGTGCTTCACGATACTGTATAAAGGCGAGGCGGTGCTGTCAACACTGGAATGGTATGACGGAATAACGGATAGTATGGATGGTTGGGTATTTCCGGCGGTGATTCTTTTGCTTAGCGGTATACATTATCTGCTCTGTTTCCGCCGAAATTCCGTGAAATCTGACAATTCTTCCGGGAACGGACGGTAAATGTTGCGGAAACTATTGATTTTTTGCCTCATTTTGCTTATAATATTAAAATGGTAAACAGGCAGAAATTTTACGATGGGATGTGATGATTTGAAAAAGCAAAAACCGGAAATCGAGCGTTTCTGCAAATTCTGCGAACGGGCTTCCACTCTGTCGGATCCAGATGTTATGCTCTGCAGCCGTAAAGGTGTAGTTTCCGCCGCGCACGTCTGCCGCAAATTTTTGTATGACCCTCTGAAACGAGAACCTTCCGCTCACGTATCCGACATTGAGCTGGAATTCGTTCCGCTGGACCTCTGACCGGGTACAACAATCCGGCATTTCCCCGTATCATTCTGCAAATAAATACATTGTATAACATAACTTGGAGGACATAGAATTGATTATTGCACTGGAAGAAGCAAAATACGCCCTCACAAACTTCAGAGACAATCTGAAAGAACTGGGCAACGCCCTTCGTATTGACAATCTCCGCAAGCAGGCGGAAGAACTGGAAGCCAAGACCTTAGATCCCGATTTCTGGAACGATCAGGCCAATTCCGGTAAAATTCTGCAGCAGGTAAAGCAGCTCAAGGACAAAATCGGCGATTATGACGATCTCTGCGCAAAGCTGGAAGATACCATTACGCTGGCAGAACTGGCTATTGAAGAAAATGACGAAAGCATGACCGATGAGGTTATTGCCGAGCAGAAGGCCATTGAAGAAGCCGAGGAAAAGATGCGTATCGAAATTCTTCTTTCCGGCGAATACGACCGCAACAATGCCATTGTCAGCTTCCATCCCGGTGCCGGCGGTACCGAAGCGCAGGACTGGGCTCTTATGCTGTACCGTATGTACACCCGCTGGGGCGAACGTCATGGGTATACCGTTAAGCTGGTGGACTGGCTGGACGGTGAAGAAGCGGGTCTGAAGTCCGCTACCATTACCGTGGAAGGTCCCAATGCTTACGGTTATCTGAAGAGTGAAAACGGTGTTCACCGTCTGGTGCGTGTTTCTCCCTTCGACTCTTCCGGAAGACGTCATACTTCCTTCGCTTCCGTGGAAGTTGTCCCGGAATTCGATGATGACAACAACATCGAACTCAAGGACGAAGATCTGGAAATCACGGCTCACCGTTCCAGCGGAGCGGGGGGGCAGCACATCAACAAGACCGACTCCGCTATCCGTATTGTGCATATTCCCACCGGTATCGTTGTCGGCTGTCAGACAGAACGCAGCCAGCTGCAGAACAAGGAAACCGCTTTGAAGATGCTCAAGTCCAAGCTGATGGAAATCAAGGAACGTGAACAGTTGGATAAGATTGATGATATCAAGGGTAACAAGACTAATATCGAGTGGGGTGCACAGATCCGCTCCTACGTATTCATGCCATACACCCTTGCCAAGGATACCAGAACCGGTTATGAAGACGGTAATATCCAGGCCGTTATGGACGGCGAAATCGATGGATTCATCAATGCTTATCTGAAAATGAACGCCGGTAAGCAGGCATGAAAAAAGAAGAAAGCCGTTTTGCCGATTCCGTGATCTTTGAAGGGATGACTTCCATCCGCGCCTGTCTTGCTGCCTATGATTCTGACTTCAATGACCGGCGGATCTGCAATATCTGGTACGACAGAGAAAAGGCTTCCGCCAAAGGCAGAGAACTTGGTTATCTGCGGGCTATGTCCCACAAGCACGGTTTTACGCTGACGGAAACGGATGAGGAGTTTCTGAATACCATCACCGTCGGCAGTTCCCATGGCGGGTTTGCGGCGGAATGTACGGACCGTGTCCTTCCCTCTCTGGCATCCGCTTCCGATTTGCTTTCTGATGCCGGATTTTATGCAATGATCGAGGGGATCGAGGATCCTTACAATTTCGGTTATGCGATCCGTTCCCTGTATACCTGCGGTGCGGACGGGATCATTCTCTCCCCCAGAAACTGGATGAGTGCTGCCGGGGTTGTCTGCCGTTCTTCGGCCGGTGCTTCGGAATTGCTGCCGCTGTATGTGGCCGACGGATGTGATGCCGTACAGATCTTCCGTGACAAAGGGTATAAAATCCTCTGCGCCGGTATCCGTGATTCCGTTTCCTCCTTCGACTGCGATATGACAAGACCTTTATTCCTGATCGTAGGCGGTGAAAAGCGCGGGATTTCCCGTAAACTGCTGGACATGGCCGACACGATCGTCCGGATCGACTATGGCCGTGATTTTGCAGGCTCTTTATCAGCAGCATCCGCTGCCTCCATGCTGGCATACGAAGTACTCCGCCAAAACCGTAAATAAACAAAAAAATCCGCTTTGTCCCGGAAAATCTCCGAACAAAACGGATTTTTTATTATTCATTTTTAGAGTTTATGCCAAGGGTGCAGAGGAGGTACTTTATTCAAAAAGCACCTCCTCTGGAAATTCAAATCACTATAAAACTCAAAGCAGGCGGGAGAACAGGAGGGAGAAGATTCTGTCACGGTTCAGGGTTTCGATATGTTCGTGCTTACCTTCGTAGTATCCGTAATTATAGGACCAGTTCTCTTCTACGCGGGGACGATCCAGTTCTATACTTCTGTAGCATTCAGGGTCGATTACAGCACATACGGCACTGATATCCCAGATTACACGGCTCCAGGACTTGGGGTGATTGCCGGGTTCACATGCTGCTACGATCTTGCACAGATAATCACCGAGGGGGCTCTTGCCCTTCAGGTGGTATTCCAATTCAGGCAGGGTGGTGATCAGTTCGGAAGCTACGCCCATGCAGGGTACGGTCAGAACGGGTGCCTTGGAAGCGTACATGGCGTTGCAGGCAATACGGTCGCCGAACAGGTTGAATTCGGGACCACCGAACCAGCGTGCGTGGCTGCCCAGCCATACTACGGCAATTCTGTCGGCGATTTCCGGATAAGCTACCAGAGCGGATGCTACATTGGTGATCGCACCGATGGCTACTACATATACTCTGTCTTCGGGTGTTCCCTGCTCCATAGCGATCTTATGGATCACCTCTACAGCTTCGGACATTACGGGGGTATTTTCGTCGGGCATCTGGGTGGTGGAACCGCGGTAGTAAGGTACGGGCTTTACACCGGGATGGGATTCGCATACGAAATTCATGACTCTGCCGATTTCTTCGTAGCTTCTTTCCATACCCTTACCGAAATTGTAATCGCTCTTATCATTATTGAAAGGTGCAGCGGTTACAGCCAGCAATTCGATTTCTTCGGGAGACAGAAGTGCCAACGACAGGGCAAACTGGTCATCGATTTCATTGAAGGTATCGGTGTCCAGAATTATCTTCTTGCGTTTTTTGGCCTTCAGACTTTCTGTTACATTAAACATAATTGTCCATCCTTTCTTTTTGTGGTATTTTTATTATAACATTTTGCGGTATTGTTGTCAATAGTTTGGACAATTCTATAATTTTTTCGTCAGTATTTTTTGCGTTGAAATCACCGTAGATAGTCAAACATCAGGCCAAAGATTTTTTTGCAGTCCAGTTTTTCGATATGCTCGAAGGTCCCTTCATATGCGCCGTAATGGAAGCGGTAGCTGGAATCGGTATGTACGCGGCGCTGCACGGTATAGGTATATGTACCGGGAGACAGGAGGGCGCCAATGGCACTGACGTCCCAGATGATGCGCTGGAAGTTTTCCTTTGTATCCCATTCGGGGATGCATTCTTCCATCAGTTGGCACAGATAATCGCCGAGGGGACTCTTACCTTTCAGTTCTGCTTCCAGTTCTACCGGACACAGGATCATCTCGGAAGCGACGCCGCTGCAGGGTACGGTCAGGAGGGGAGCTTTGGAGGCGTACAGGGCGTTGGCGGCACTCAGGTCGCCCCACATATTGAATTCCCAGCCTTCTTCCCATCTGGCATTGGAACCCAGCCAGATCACGGCAATGCGTTCGCAGATTTCCGGGTAGGCGGTGATAGCGGAAGATACATTGGTAAGGGCACCGATGGAGATTACATATACCCTCTCCTCTGCACTGCCGTACTGCATGGCCAATTCACGGATTTTTTCGGCGGCTTCAGAGGCTATCGGTGTTTTTTCGTCGGGCATTCTTTCGGTGGATCCGCGGTAATAGGGTACGGGAACAATATTCGGATTGGACTTGCAGGTAAAGTCCATGACTCTTTCGATTTCTTCGTAACTGCGTTCCATGCCGAGGGCGTAATCGTTGTCGCTCTTCGGATTGGAAAAGGGTGCGGCGCATACGGCCAGCAGTTCAATACGTTCCTTTGCCGCCAGAGAAAGGGCAAGGGCAAACTGATCATCGATCTCGTTATAGGTGTCGGTATCGAGGATGACCTTCTTCTTTTTGTTGTCTCTCAGGCTTTCAGTTACACTGAACATAGTGTACCTCCATGGTTATATTAGATTTCTTATTCCGTTCCGGCAATGTATTATTCGATAAACATTGCGTCACCAAAGGAAAAAAATCTGTAGTTCTCTCTTTTCGCTTCTTCATATGCAGCCATTATCCGCTCTCTGTCTGCCAGAGCGGAAACCAGCATGAGCAAAGTACTTTCGGGCAGGTGGAAATTGGTGATCAGGGCATCCACCATTTTGAATTTGTAGCCGGGATATATGAAAATGCCGGTGTCTGCGTCCATGGGGCGAAGGATGCCGTTATCATCGGATGCGCTTTCAAGAACGCGGCAGGAAGTGGTACCAACTGCAATCACGCGGCCGCCGTTTTTCCGACGTTCGTTGATCAAAGCTGCGGATTCCGGAGAAACGGAGATGAATTCCGCATGCATTTCATGGTCGGTAATTTTTTCTTCCTTGACGGGCCGGAAGGTTCCCAGCCCCACATGAAGAAGCACCGGGGCGATGGCAACACCCTTTGCACGGATGGCTTCCAACAGCCCGGGTGTGAAATGCAGGCCTGCGGTGGGTGCGGCGGCGGATCCTTCCTGTCTTGCGTACACGGTCTGATAGCGTTCCGGGTCGTTCAGCTGTTCGGTGATGTACGGCGGCAGGGGCATGGAGCCGAGAAAATGGAGGGCTTCGTATACGGTTTTGCAGTCCCCTCTCGCTTCCAGGCGTACCATACGGCACCCGCCTTCCCCTACGGACAGTACGTGACCGCGGAGAAGATCTTCGCCGAAGGTCAGGATGTCACCGGGCTTGGCGCGCTTTCCGGGGCCGGCCAATGCTTCCCACACATCGTTTTCCCGCTGACGGAGCAGCAGCAGTTCCACAGCCCCCTGCCCTTCGGAGGGAACGAGTGTACCGTCTGCCTGCATTTTGTAAAGCCGTCTGCCGATGATTCTGGCGGGGATTACCCGGGTATCGTTGATGACCAGTACATCCTCCGGATTCAGATAGTCGATGATATCGCGGAAAATGCGGTGCTCAAAGGTACCGTTGGGTGCGGTGCGGTTGACGATCATGAGTTTGGAGGAATCGCGGGGTTCCACCGGGGTCTGGGCGATATAGGATTCCGGCAGATCGTAGTTGAAATCGGAGAGTTTCAGATCGGTCGGCGGTAAGACGTTCTGGATCATTTTTATTTTCCCTTCTGTGGTTTTCGTGATGTGTTCTTGTTCTTCCGGGATTTCTGTCCGCGGAGAAAAATTTATGCGATTTTTTCACCGAAATACGGATTTTTCCCCTTTCGGTGATTGACAAAACGCGCGGTTTGTGCTATTATATGTACGTACCTGTTCAAGCAGGTACACATAAAATGTGATAGAGGAGCATTTCCGATGATTACTCCCTGACGAGGTACCGTCAGCCAGGCCATTTCCGGTGCGGCAGGGATGAAAGGCGAGGAGTGCCGAAGATATGCGGAAGACGGTTCGTATATCTGGGACGCTTTCCGAACAGGGTGCGTACTGTCACCGATTTTCGGTGGAGGGCTATCTGTGTCCGTCATAGTCATTTTTCGTCGGCGATGCCTTTGCTGACGGATATGTCAACGACTATATTATAGTACACAGACAGCCGGTTTTCAACCGGTTTTTCTATTTTTCTTTGACAAAATGTTCTTTATTCCTGTTTCCGCTTCCTTTTTCAGGATCCCGGCGGCGGTGAGGATGTTTTGTACCAATCCTACATTTATCCCGAATTAAGAGGAGATTTGACTATGGCTGCTTTTACCAAAGACATTATTTTCACCGGTGCTTCTACAGCTCTTGTTACCCCGTTCACCCCTGAAAACGGTGTGGATTACGAGTCGTTCGGCAAGCTGATCGACTGGCAGATCGAAAAAGGTATCGATTCGCTGGTCATCTGCGGTACTACCGGTGAAGGTTCTACCCTGACCGACGAGGAACACAAGGAATGTATCCGCTTTGCTGCTGAGAGAATTGCCGGTAGAGTACCCATGATCGCCGGTACCGGTTCAAACGATACGGATTATGCCAATGCTCTGTCCCAGTATGCCTGCGAAGTGGGTGCGGATGCGCTTCTGCTGGTTTCTCCCTATTACAACAAGGCCACTCCCAAGGGGCTTATCCGCAGTTTTCTCGATACGGCCGAAAAGGTCAACAAGCCCATTATTCTGTACAATGTTCCTTCCCGTACCGGTGTGAATATTCCCATGTCCGTTTACAGAGAACTGGCCAAGCACGAACGTATTGTGGCTGTGAAGGAAGCTTCCGGAAATCTGAGTCAGGTTGCGGAAATCGCGGCTGAGCTTTCCGATTCTCTGGCTATCTACAGCGGTAACGATGACCAGATTGTGCCGATTCTTTCTCTGGGCGGTAAGGGTGTTATTTCCGTTCTCTCCAATGTAATGCCCAAGGAAACCCATGACATCTGCGAAATGTATTTCAAGGGAGATGTGATCGGTTCCAGAGATCTCCAGCTGAAGCTTCTCAAGCTGATCAACAGTCTGTTCATTGAAGTTAATCCCATTCCCGTGAAGACTGCCTGCGGGCTCATGGGTCTTTGCTCCGATGCCATGCGTCTGCCCCTCTGCGAGATGGAAGACAAGAACAAGGACGTCCTGATCGGTGCTATGCGTGAAGCGGGTCTGATCCGGTAATTCATTCGTATGTTTCCGGCGGAAGGTCGTGGGGTTCGGATAACTCCCCTTTCCGCCGGCTTTGTTATTCGTAAAAAAGAAAGGATTTAATTATGATCGAAATTCTGTTGTCCGGTGCGTCCGGCAGACTCTGCTCCGCGGTGGCCCGTCTTGCCGCTGACCGTGAGGATGTACATATTCTGGCCGGTGTGGAGATTGCGCCCTGTGATCTTCCCTTCCCGGTATATGCTTCCTTTGATGAAGTTCCCGTGGTACCGGATGTGATCATTGACTGCTCCCATCATTCCACGGTTTCCGCGCTTCTTTCCTATGCAAGAGCCCATTTTGTACCCGTTGTGGTCTGCACGACAGGTCATACCGAAGAAGAAGCTGCGCTGATCCGTCAGGCGGCTATGGATATTCCCGTGCTGAAGTCCCAGAATATGTCCCTTGGTATCAATGTGCTGGTGGATCTGGTCAAGCGTGCGGCGGCTGTACTGGGGGATGATTACGATATTGAAATCATTGAAGCCCATCACAACAAGAAGCTGGATGCACCCAGCGGCACGGCTTATATGCTTGCGGAAGCGGCCAAGTCCGTCAGAAACGATGCGGAATTTGTATACGGCAGACATGATTTGCGTCAGGCACGGGATAAGCGGGAAATCGGTATCTCCAGCATCCGCGGCGGTACGATTGTCGGCGAACATGAAGTAATCTTTGCCGGGATGGATGAAGTGATCAAAATTTCCCACAGTGCCGGCAGCCGGGATCTTTTCGCGGTGGGTGCACTGAAAGCGGCTATTTATCTGCATGGTAAGGCTGCTGGATTTTATACAATGGAAGATGTTTGCCGGGACTGATTTCCGGTGAAAGAGGGGACTTATGAAGAAGGCTTACGCTGTACTGCAAAAATATTTCGGCTACACGTCTTTCCGTGACGGGCAGGAGGAAGTGGTTTCCGCTGTGCTGTCCGGCCGGGATGTGTTTTGCGTTATGCCCACAGGTGCCGGTAAGTCCCTTTGTTATCAGGTTCCCGCTCTGACGCTTTCCGGGATTACGCTGGTAATATCTCCGCTGATCTCCCTGATGAAGGACCAGGTCCGTTCTCTGAAAAGTGCCGGGGTGGATGCGGCGTATATCAACAGTTCCCTGACCTACGGGCAATATCTCAAGGTTCTGCAGAATACGGCGGCGGGAATGTACAAGATTATTTATGTTGCGCCCGAGCGTCTGGAATCGCAGGATTTTCTGTCCCTTTGTGCCGGTTTGTCCATTTCCCTTGTGGCGGTGGATGAGGCACATTGTGTTTCTCAATGGGGGCAGGATTTCCGTCCCAGTTATCTGGGCATTCCGGATTTTATAAACGCCCTGCCCAATCGGCCCGTTCTGGCGGCTTTTACGGCCACTGCGGCGGTTCACGTCCGGGAGGATATTCGCTCCCTTCTGCAGCTCCAATCGCCTTATGAGTGCGTAAAAGGCTTTGACAGGCCCAATCTGTACTTTGGTGTACAGCAGGTACAAAACCGAAAAATAGCACTTTTGGATATCATCAGTCAGCGGCAGGTACAGAGTGGAATCGTTTACTGTATGGCACGCAAAACAGTGGAGGAGATCTGTGATTTTCTGAAGGAAAACGGGATCGCCGCCACAAGATACCATGCCGGGCTTTCCGACACGGAACGGCGGATGAATCAGGATGATTTTCTCTATGACAGGCAGGCAGTTATGGTGGCGACCAGTGCGTTTGGGATGGGGATTGACAAGTCCAATGTTTCCTATGTCATTCACTACAATATGCCGCCGGATCTGGAGAGTTATTATCAGGAAGCGGGTCGTGCGGGTCGTGACAGTTCTGCGGCGGACTGTATCCTGCTCTTCTCTCCCGGGGATTTTTATACCTGCCGCAGTCTGATCACCGGTCAGGAGCCTGCGCCGGATATGGATGAGGAACAGAGAGAATTTCTTCTGGAACGGGCTATGAAGCGGCTTTCCGATATGTATGATTACGGCAGTGCGACGGATTGTCTGCGCGGTCGGATTCTGCGGTATTTCGGCGAAGACGGGATGGAGGCGTGTGGTAACTGTTCCAACTGTCTGGCGGAAATGGTCGAAACGGATGCTACGGTGGATGTGCAGAAGATTCTCTCCTGTATTGTGAAAACCGGAGAACGATATTCCGTCGGTACGGTTTCAGGGGTTCTGCAGGGCAGCAAAAGCGAAAAGATCCGTGAGGCGAAATTAGATTCCCTGAGTGTCTGGGGGATTATGAAGGAAAAAACGCCGGCTTATATCAAGCGGGTTGTGGAATTTCTGATCAATGAAGGTATTCTCGACTGTGTCGGTGAGTTCCGGATTCTGAAATGTACGCCGATGAGCCGGGATATTCTGCGGGGTAAGCGGGAGGTTATGATCAGACTTCCGGCAGATCTGCAGGTGGATAAAGCGGTTAAGGAAAAGAAGAAAAAGGCAACTGTACGAAAGATTTCGGGTACGGCTGCCGTGAACAGTGAACTGTATGAGAGACTCAGAAAGCTGCGCACCGAGCTGGCTGCTGCGGAAAAAATACCGCCGTATATGATTGCTGCCAATATGCTGCTTGAGGAAATCTGTGCGATGCTTCCGACGGATCGGGATACGATGCTGGCGGTGCGCGGTATGGGTGAGGCAAAGTTTGCCAGATACGGACAACAGTTTCTGGATGTGGTGCGAGCATGGTGTACGGAAAATAACGGGCAGGCCGGTGTAGCTGATGAGATGTATTCCACTGTGCCGACGGAGATGTTTGGAGATTTGCCGCCGCTGTCCGATGCGGATGCGCCGCCAGAGGATTTGTTTTATAACATGATGCCGCCGGAGGATATGGAGCTGGCTGTTCCCTCTCCGCTGCCGGAGATAAGGACACCGGAAATAAAAAAGGATTCCACCTTTGTGAAATCTTCTGCGGAATCCGAAAAATCCGTGTCTGCGAAATCCCGTGGGACAAAGTCCTCGAAATCCGGCGGGACAAAATCTTCGAAAAAAGGCGAATCCATGTCTGCGAAATCCGGAGAAACAAAATCCCGGAATTCCGTAAAAAAGGATTCCACATATGATGCGGGCATGCGGAATCTTGGTTTTGAACGCACGGATACGGCATGGGAGCCCGCAGAAGAAGAACAGCTGCGTAAGGAAGTCTCGGACGGTCTGACGCTGATCCAGATTTCCAAAGCCCACAGCCGTCCCGTATTCGAAGTATTCTCAAAAATGCGCAAGCTCGGTCTTGCATAACCAAATAATAACTCTGCCCACAAAAAGACACTCCCCCGCTTCTCAAAGTTTTTTGAAAAGCGGGAGGGGTACGGGGAGGGAGAAAGACTTTTTCGCAAAAAGTTTTTCTCCCTCCCCGTTTTCATTCACTTATTCAATTACAGCGCATCAGCAGGTGCTTCGTCGGGATAGTAGCCGCTGTAGCCGGTTTTGGGCATTGCGTCCAGAGTAGCCAGGTCTTCGGGAGCGAGGGTGAAGTCGAATACCTTGGTGTTGTCGGCGATGCGGGAGGGGGTTACGGACTTGGGCAGGGGCAGTATATTCCGTTCCATTGCATAGCGGATGCAGATGTGAGCGGCGGTCTTGTTATACTTTTCGGCAATGGCGTTTACGGTGGGATCCTTCAGTACCGCGCCGCAGCCCAGGGGGCTCCATGCCTGTACCAGCATATCGTTTGCCTGGCAGTAGTCCACTACTTCCTTCTGATAGTAACCGGGGTGGTGTTCGATCTGGTTTACCATGGGAGCGATTTCGCATACCTTCTTCAGAGCTTCCAGATGGCTAGGAAGGAAGTTGCTTACGCCGATGGCACGGATCTTGCCGTCCTTGTACAGCTTTTCAAAGCCGCGCCAGGTATCTGCGTTGATTTCAGCCCAGTTTTCGCTGATTTTGGCAACGCAGGGCCAGTGGATCAGGTACAGGTCCACATAGTCCATGCCCAGTTCCTTTAAGGACTTTTCACAGGCAAGAATGGTCTTATCGTAACCGCGGTCTGCAATCCAATGCTTGGTGGTTACGAAAATATCTTCGCGCTTTACACCGGAAAGACGGATGCCTTCGCCGACGCTGGATTCATTACCGTATGCTGCAGCGGTATCAATGTGTCTGTAGCCGCATTCCAAAGCGCATTTTACGCTGTCACGGGCGGTTGCGCCGTCGGGTGTCTGCCATGTACCGTAACCGATACAGGGAATCTGTACACCGTTTTTCAAGGTGTAGGTGTCTGTAAGCTTGTTCATAGGAAACCTCCATCCGCCGTAAATCTACGGCATAGCATAAATGTTATTTTTTCCGTTTACCGATCAGTCAAGACCGATAGAACGGAGATATTCATAGCTCTTTTTTACGCATTCCATAGGATCCATGCCGTTACAGTCGTCCTGCTCAACATATGCGTATTCGGCACCGGCGTCGATGAATGCTGCGGCGATCTTTTCAAAATTCATTACGTTGCCTTCGCCTACCCATGCCATTCTTTTGGTGTCACCTTCACAGAACATATCCTTGAAGTGTACGCGGGGCAGACGGCCTTTCAGACGCTTGATTTCGTCCATAGGATCGTATCCACCGTACTTGCACCAGAATGTATCCAGGGTAAAGCCTACAAGATCTGTGGGGAATTTGTCGGACAGAGTTTCCATAACGGTCTTTCCGTCCGCACAGTGTTCTTCGTATTCCCATGCGTGGTTATGATACATGAACATCTTGCCGGCTGCCTTGATCTTCTGAGCTGCGGGGGTTGCTTCGTCTACAAATTTCTGCAGGCCTTCCACGCCACCGAAGAAGCCGCCGATACCAATGTAGTCACAGCCGAATGCGTCGTGTTCTGCAATGGTGTGTTCGGTGGCGTTGATGATCTTGTCGTAATTGTAGTGGGTCAGAGTACAGGTCAGTCCGGCTGCCTTCAGAGCTTCTGCCAGCCACTTGCCTTCATAATCACAGGTACCGGATACCTGTACGGTGGTGTAACCGATGTCGGCTACCTTCTTCAGGGTTTCTGCGAAATCGTCAAGATTCTGGCAGTAATCACGCAGTGTGTATAACTGTACGCCGATTTTCATTTGTTTTTCCTCTTTTCTTTGATTTTCTTAAATGATTTCAGAACAAGTTTCCGACAGCATTTTCTCTTCGTCGTATGCTCGGTTCAATGCGTCAAACAGACCGTCAACATATACGGTCTCTGTTTCTTCATCCAAGTAGACATATTCGGGAGAGAAATTGTGTATGGGAGTGGACTTGTAGAGATCTTCGATGAATTGGACATGTGGATAAGCGGTTCTGACGGTACAGACAGGGCGTTTACCGGTACGTACGGCTTCTATGCAGTCCGTGAATTTCTTGAATGTATCCGCGTTCGGGTCACCGTAGGGTCTGATGCTGCCGTCATGGAACTTTACAACAACCCCTTCTGCAGGATCGGAGTTGTAGATAATATCAGCCTTTTCAAAACGGTATTCGAAAACGGGATTTCTGGTATTACCGCAGGCGTGGGAGGCCGCGTAGTACAGATCTGCGCCGCTGGTCGTATTCAGGCGGAAAGTACAAGTATCGAAATTTTCGATATCGTTGGCCCGGTAACATTCCGCTCGGAATTCGGTAATTTCTGCGGCGGTTTCCATGGTGTCACCCAACAGGAACAGCATATTATGCAGATAATGGGCACAGGCGTTGGAGGCAATGGAATCCAGAATCCATTTGCCGTCCTTCTGTACTTTTCCTCCCCATCCGCCGCCTCGTTTGTAATACGTACGGCTCCGTGGCCAGCTGATGATGGTTCTGCATCCGACAGGCTTTCCGAAGGTACCGTTTAATATGTCGGTCTTCAGCTTCTGCATGGTTGCGGAATAGGACCACTGGTAGCCGATGGCGATGAAATGTCCGTATTTTTCTTCCGCTTCCATCATCTGTTTTGCCTGTTCGGTCGTGGGGGCTGCGGGCTTTTCGCACAGGACGTCGGAGCCGTGGGCAAGGGCGCAGATGCTCTGTTCGCAGTGCAGAAATGTGGGGGTGGCGATTACCGTCAGATCAGCGGTGTGCTCGGCGAAGAATTCTTCCATGGTATCGTATACGGGGACACCGCGGGATTCTACCTCTTCTTTCGCAGGATGTCCGGCAAAATAAGGGTCTACCACACCTTCCCAGGTGATGTCGGGAGATGTATTTTCCAGAAGGATTCTGATATAGTTTACACCGTATCCACCGGCACCGACAAGTAAAATCTTCATTGGTTATGCCTCCTTTCCGTCTTCGATACGGATGGTTTTACCCGTATCCGCAGAGTCTCTTGCGGCGATTGCGGCTCCGGTGATGTGGAAAATCTCATCCACCGGAATCGGATCTTTTCCGCTTATGAATTCTTTGAACAGATCGGGGGCTTCCGCAGGTATGTATTCACTGCATCCGTCCTTGTTGATCAGCAAGATCTTCCCATCGCGTACTTCGATCACGCCTTCCGTGCCGACACATCTGACTCTGTCGTCACCATGGGTTGGGGCTGTGGAAGGGCGGTAATAGTCGATATTTACGGAAGCAATCACGCCGTCTTCCAATGTAAACTGGCAAAGTGCGGCCATTTCCGGATCCTTGCCGATGCTTTGTGCGGTAACGGTTTTCATACGTTTCCCGGAGAAGTGGGCAACCCAGTCGATGGCATGGATACCTACCCACGGGATCGTACCGCCGTAAAGTTCCCTGTCACCGTACCATTCCGGGCGGGTACCGTAGCGATAGCTCTTCTGACCGGTGATCATTTTCACTTCACCGATTGCATTATTCCGTACCATTTCCGCAGCCTGATAGAATGCGGGGTTATAACGGAGATAGTGCATGGCGCTGAAACGGATTTTGTTTTCCTTCACGGCGCGTTTCACAGCATCCAGTTCTTCCAGAGAGGAAGCAACGGGCTTTTCGGCGAAGATGTCCAGGCCGCGATTGGCACATTCGATGATGATTTTGCCGGTCAGACCGAATACGGGGGAAATGATTGCCAGATCGGGATTTGTTTCGTCCAGCATCTGCCGGTAATCGGTATAGAACGGAACGGACGGATCTAAGGGAGAGACTTGGTTTTCTCTCGGATGCCCCGGTGCGACACCGCAGATTTCGACATCGGGCATATTATTTAAGATACTGTATGGATGATACCAATGTCCACAGTAACCTATTATACAAGCTTTCATACGTCTACTCTTTTCCAGTAATTATTCGGGGTATATGTGCGATTATCAGGGCAGTGTCATTGTCAGACTGTAGTCAGACAATTTCGGATCTACCTTCGTTAAATTTTCGTACCAGCTCTGGAGAATTTTCCGTTAGGGAAATTCTCGGGAGTGAGGTGTATACACTTCACATTCAGATAGACTAAATCCTATCCCATTTTCGTACCAGCTCTGGAGAATTTTCCGTCAGGGAAATTCTCGGGAGTGAGGTGTATACACTTCACATTCAGATAGACTAAATCCTATCCCATTTTCGTACCAACTCTGGAGAATTTTCCGTCAGGGAAATTCTCGGGAGTGAGGTGTATACACTTCCCATTCAGATAGACTAAATCCTATCCCATTTTCGTACCAACTCTGGAGAATTTTCCGTCAGGGAAATTCTCGGGAGTGAGGTGTATACACTTCCCATTCAGATAGACTAAATCCTATCCCATTTTCGT
>SVTO01000057.1 GCA_015063745.1 Oscillospiraceae bacterium
ATATTAAAACGCGTCACCGTTGAAATTGTTTTCTCGACAATTCGATTTATCGCTTTATTATAGGCCTTTATTCAGAAGCTTTGTACTTTACTTGTACATTGGTGTGTACCTCACTTCTTTTTATATTGTTTTGTGTTTTTGGTCTTCCTCTTTCCTTGTGTCTATATTATAGCACAGTTTTTTAGGGTTTGCAAGTGGTATCTTATACAAAGTTGACAAGAATTATTTGTGTACTCCGGAGAAATTCAGAAATTATTCATTTTCGCCTTTACATGGCGGGGGTTTTTATGGTATAATTATAGTGTTGTGGTGTCTCTTTATATTTCTGCTGCAGTGATATGGTTGGGCTATCCTTTTGGGGGTGGTCTTTTTTGTTTGTTCTCTCTACGGTTGGATGGTCTAAATCGCTTATTCTATTATGTCCTTTGCGGATGTGTGCACAGGACACAAAAAATAAACGTTTTGCATGACCCAAAGAGTAGTAAACAAATGCCCGTCCGCTAAGGAGAAAAAAGAATTAGCGATTTAACCGTACCAACCGTAGAAAAAAGAAAAAAACACCCAAAACCAAAAGGCTGCAGTACCCAGGAATCCCAAATTCCTGTGTACTGCAGCCAAAAACATCTCACTCAAACGTCGCAACCTGCATTTCGGGTTCCGCGGCGGGGATCACGGAAGTTATATGAAGTACAGGACCGGGATTGGTGTACATCTTGTGCTTCTCAATCACCAGACGACCGGTTACTTCTACCCAGCGGTAGGTCTTCAAGTTTTCGCTGTTTTTCCACTTGCAGGCAAGTCCGTTGAATTGAATGTCGTCTGCACAACAGGTCATTACATGACGCCCGCAGACGAAACTGCCCACGGGGATCGTCTCGTCCTTGACAACCATTCCTTTGAAACGGATCTTCTTGCCGTCGTATTTCTGAATGTCTTCTACCAGATCACGGTAGAAATAGGCAAAGTCTCTGTCGCCGATCTTTACAATGTCCGCATTGATGTCGAAGGGCAGGGGATCTTCAATGGTGTCCTGTACCACACGACCGTCGGTCATGTCGTAAAGAATACCGGATGTACGGCTTACTCCGCGTACCAGCTTGTGCAGAGGCATCTGGTCAACGGTGTCGTCCATGCGGTTGAATACCGTCAGATCGCAGGAAGAAAGCTTGTCCACTACCAGACTGCGCATGTTGCGGTTGTAGTTTTCAATGGTCAGACCGTCGCAGATGAAGATTTCCTGAAATACATTCCAGTTTGCGGGAAGGCTTTCGTAGAACTTCTGCAGCTGCCACATACCGTTGTATTCCACCATGACCAGCATGGCATTGTGCTTGTCACACAGGGCGGACAGATTGGCGGGTGTCAGATCTTCCGGATCTTCGATCTGCTCGAGGTATACATTGGGAGACGCAAAGGCGGTGGGATCGTATTCCTCAATCCCTTCTTCGCAGACCAGCAGAAGCATGTTGCCTTCCGGAAGCAGGGGCTGGGCGGAGAGTGTCTCCTGAATGAAGCTGGTCTTGCCGGCTTCCAGAAAACCGGTGATCAAATATACGGGAATATCCATGAATCATCTTATCCTTTCGCAAGCATTTCAAAAGACGGAAATCAGAGCAGGAACAGGGCCTTCAGCGCATCCTCGCGGATATCCGCACCGATTACGCAGAGACGACCTGTGGGAACCGCACTGCCCAGACGTACATCGGGTTCGCCGGGAACATAGTCGAAGTGAATGAACCCTTCCGCACCGTTTACGATACCCTTTGCACGGAGAATGAAGCCGTACTTGTCCTTGTCCTCCAGTTCTTCCAGCGCATGGGTGATTTCTTCCACCGTATAGCGTCTGCCGGTTTCCGCACCGAAACTGGTGAATACTTCATCCGCATGATGATGTCCGTGATCGTGACCGCAGGAACAATGTTCGCCATGCTCGTGGTGATGTTTATGATCGTGACCGCAGCAGCAAAGTTCATCATGTTCGTGATGATGCTCATGATCGTGTTCACAGCAGCAATGCTCATCATGTTCGTGATGATGTTCGTGATCGTGACCGCAGCAGCAATGTTCATCATGTTCGTGATGATGCTCATGATCGTGTTCACAGCAGCAATGCTCATCATGTTCGTGATGATGCTCGTGATCGTGTTCACAGCAGCAATGCTCATCATGTTCGTGATGATGTTCATGATCGTGATCACAGCAGCAATGCTCGTCATGTTCGTGATGATGTTCATGATCGTGATCACAGCAGCAATGTTCGTCGTGCTCATGATGGTGCTCGTGATGCGCCTTGGCTTCTTCTTCCAGCTGCTTCAGTTCATCTTCCAGAGTATTCTTCTTTTCGATCACTTCCAGAATCTGCTTGCCGTCCAGCTGTTCCCAGGGGGTGGTCAGAATATCGGCGGTTTCATTGAGCGTGCGGATCTGCTTGATACAGGCATCCAGCTTCGCATCGGATACACCGGTGGTGTGACTGAGGATGATGGTGCCGGCGTTTTCGATCTGGTTGTTGAAAAATTCACCGAAATTCTTCATGTACATCTTGCACTTGTTCACATCCGCAACGGTAACCAGCGCATTCACCGCAATTTCCGCAGAGCCGATGTTTTCCACCGCACGGACAACATCGCTGAGCTTACCGACACCGGAGGGCTCGATGAGGATACGGTCGGGCGCATAGTCTGCGATCACTTTCTGCAGCGCTTCGCCGAAATCCCCTACCAGACTGCAGCAGATGCAGCCGGAGTTCATTTCCGTGATGTTGATGCCCGCATCCTGCAGAAAACCGCCGTCGATGCCGATGTCACCGAATTCGTTTTCGATCAGCACCAGCTTTTCGCCGCTGTAGGCTTCGGTAATGAGTTTCTTGATCAGCGTGGTCTTGCCGGCGCCGAGGAAACCGGAGAATATATCAATTTTCATTCTGTTGTCACTCCTGTTGTATATAAAGTTGATATGTCTGAAAAACACGGACAGCAAAAAACTGCCGCAAATATTATTATACAACTTTTGTTTTCGTCTGTCAATAAAATCCGGGATGTTTCCGCACTATACAAAAAGCCGCCCGTACAGGCAGGCAGCCGGAATCCGCAAATATTGCCGGAAAAGTCTTGTGCCAAAAGAAAACCGGGGGAAGAAACGCTTCATCGGAAGTTTTCTTTCCCCGGGAATCTATATATCAGGTGTTCAGAATCTCCGCAATCTTTGCTTCCACCTGCTTGGCTCTTTCATCGGAAATGTAGCCCAGCTCCAGATCGAAGGAAACCTTTTCAAAGGAACCCAGATAACGGATGTATCCCTTGGCCTTGGAATCCTTGTAACCCAGATGTTCGGCGGTGGCGGGAAGGATCATACCCATGGAGTCCTCGGTAGCGGTACGGGAGATCCAGCGGATGCCGTAGGGCAGGAAGTCTGCGGGATGATCCACATAACATGCACCTTCGCCATCCACATACTGCATGGTGTAGCCCCTGCCGTTTTCATCCGGCTTGTAGGTCATGGTGAAGCAGATTTCCGGCGCATAGGCTTCTTCGGGATTGCCCACATTGTCCATGTGCGCGGGATCCTTTTCCAGCAGCTCCATGTACCCGCGGAGCTTTGCCTGTGCTTCGGCAGGGAGCGTGTCGGGAACGACCTTGTGTACCTTCACGTGTGCCGCATCTCTGGGAACATTGTAGATCAGCTTCGCACCGTTGATGGGATGGAAATTGATGTGGCAGAGATACAGATATTCCAGAGGTTCCGCACGGCCGTTTTCGATGGTTACTTTTACATGAACGGTGCTTTCCCCTTCATACAGACGGCATTCGGGCATGAAACGGTACTTCTTCACAAAGGCCGCATCAAAGGACAGAACACCGCCCACGCTTACATAGGTTCCGCGTTCGTCACAGCCGCAGTCGATGTAGGCTTCGGTGTATTCCGCATTGGGAATTTCACCGTGGTGGGGATGGCTTTCGTCCGGCGCACCGATGGAACCGATACCGCAGTGGTACAGGAATCCGCCGTAGGTTTCCAGATAAACTTTGGTGTTCTGGGGTTCTGCAATGGTGGTTTTCATTTTCAGTTCCCGTCCGCCGAAGCAGAAATCCCAGATCTGCTGACCTCTGAAGGGCAGGATCACAAAATGGCCGCAGTCATTGACAACCCGCAGAGCCTCAATACCGGTGGAATACCGGAATGTATATACGGAAAGAGAACCTTCCTTCAGAAGAAGCTGCTCACGATCCGCAAAAAACGATTTTTTCAGATGGAGTCTCATATATTCTCCTTTGGATGATAATAGATTGTACAGGGAAGGGAGAAAAACTTTTGCAAAAAAAGCTTTCCTCCCCACCCATTGCAAGATCATTCGTTACTGAATTGCCTTGTCCAGATATTCCAGAGAAATCTCAACCATCTTGTCGCCCAGTTCCTTGTTTGCTTCCGCGGAGCTCTGGGTGAACCAGTGGTACTTGTCGCCCAGACGTTCCAGCTTTACGGCATCGGGGTACAGGGACATCAGAATGGAGCACTCGTACTTGCCGGCATGGTCGTAACCGGTGGCGTGCTGTGCTTCGGGACTCATGGCGGGGATTACCTTGATCCAACTGAAGGGATCGTCGCCGCCGCCCAGGTTGGCATAGTAATCGGAGTAACTTTCGCTGCCCCACCAGCCTTCACCCATGGTCTTTTCCAGATACCGCATGGTGGCGCGCTTACCGGCCTTCATGTAGGAGAGGGTCATGGGCATGAGATTGCCTTCTTCAAACTGATGGTGGATTACCACATAGATATTCCGCAGACCGGCGGAGAGCATGCTCATGAAGATGTTGAAAATATATTCTTCAAAAACCACTTCGTCGATGTGAACGGTGCCGGAGGTAGCATCACCCACTGCCCAGCTGGCGGGACTGTAGCTGATGGAGGGGGCTATGATGATATCCCGCTTTTCGGCGAGCTTTTCAACAAGCCCCTGAGCGATCAGCGTGTCACAGCCGTAGGCACACTGGGGACCGTGGTATTCCACAGTACCGCCGACAATTACAACGGGCGTGCGGTTTTCCTTGGCATTTTCGATTTCGCGGGGGAAACACATATCCAGATGCATTATTGTCACCTCTTTTTATTCGGAGTAGCCGAGAGTAGTATAGTACGCAAGATTTACCTGACGGTTGTCCAGTCTGCCATACTGTACCACGATCGGTACATTGGAGGATAACTTCATGGCATACTGGGTTTCCAGAGGAACGATGAAACCGCACATATCTTCGGGATTGTTCATGCGGAAGCAGCGTACTCTGTCGCTTCCCACGTGCCATTCAATTTCCTTATAGCTGTCACGGTCGGTGAAATACAGCTTTACACGGATTACGGCGTCCGTATCGCTGTCGTTGACTACGATAACGGATTCGTGACCCTTCATCTCGCCTTCCCCTTCCGGCGGCAGTTCGCAGTCGGGGATGATCCATTGTTTCTTACCGATGATATCAGAAGTCAAGTTCGATCAATCCTTTCTTCAGGTAGTCGGACATGGAGTCACAGCCGTCCTTGGTGATGATAACACCCTTTTCCCATCTGGTACCGAAGGTGGGACCGGAGATGAAGGTGTCGATCTGGAATGCCATGTTTTCTTCCAGCATGTATTCGGAGGAGGTTTCCATCCAGGGAGCTTCCACTTCGATCATACCGGTACCGTGGCAGGGGCCGTATACATAGTTGTCCTTGTAGCCGTTTTCGATGAACTTCTGGTAGAATTCCTTGGGAATCTGAGAAGCGGGGATACCGGCCTTCAGTTCCTTTTCGGTCCAGTTGTGCATATCGTAGCAGAAGTCGATGTACTTTCTTCTTTCGGCATCGATCTTACCCATGATAACGGGCAGACCCAGAGCGGGGGAGTAACCGTCGATCTTGGCGGACAGGTTCAGCTGAACAACGTCGCCTTTTTCGATCTTGCGGTAACTGGAACGGCTGATGGCATGACGGGTGGATGCTTCGCTGAATACGTACATGGGCAGACCTTCGTATTCTGCGCCGTTTTCGTAGATCACGCGCTGTGCAACGCCGACCATTTCCAGTTCGGTAACACCGGGACGGAGCTGGCGGATTACTTCATCGGTAGCCAGGTCAACAATACGGAAGCCTTCGCGGATACAGGCGATTTCGTTTACGCTCTTGATCTTGCGCAGTTCTACCATGATGTCGTTGCAAACGGAAATTTCAGCTTCCGGGAAGTTGTCCTTCAGACCGTCCATGATGGGCAGGGTGCATTCCACATAGCTGCCCAGACCGATCTTGATCTTCTTGCCGGTTACGCCGATGCTCTTGAATGCGTCGGTGAAGGTGTCGGGAACCAGTTCGGGATAAGCGGGGTCTGCGCTTTCGCGGAATTCCTTCAGAACGTGAATGTTTTCGATCTTACCGAAGTCCTTTGCGAACAGAGCGGATTCGGGACCAACCAGCAGCGCTGCATCACCGGTAGCGGAGATGGCAACACCTGCGCGTTCGAACAGGGGCCAGAAGCCGCTGAAGTAACGTGCATTTGCATAGTCGGATTCGGTGCTGACTACCAGCATAACATCCAGACCTCTTTCGCGCACCAGCTTGGCAGCCTTTGCGATTCTTTCCTTGTACTCATAATCGGGAATACAGATACGATTTGCCATAATGTTTGTCTCCTTTATATGTAATAAATTTTTTATGCTTTGTAAAACCCGCATAGGGGGATTACCAGAGATTGGTGATCGGCGGAACCCAATAGCCCCAGCCATGTGCATCTACTGTAGCCCAATCCGGTTCGTTTTCAAAATCGATCTTCCGGAATTCGCAGGAATGTGTGAATTTGTATTTCCGCATTTCCCGGAAGGTCATCCGGTGAATCTGCACGATTTCCGCGTTGATAACGGCTTTTTCGGGACTGGGCTTCATACCGTCTGCCATTTTGCGCAGCAGATAGAAATGATAAATGTACAGCTGAATACGGGACTGACGTACATGGGCATAGGAAAGCGGATCGTCTTCGACGGCTTTTTCCGCATTGTCAAACAGTTCGTTGGCATGAGCCAGAAATGTTTTTTCCCCTTCCAGTACGGAACCCGTACCCGGAACAAAGAGATAGTCGTTGGAGTATATGTGGAACGCACCGAAATTGGAGTGTACGGAACATTCCAGAGAATAATCGATAAATTCCTGCATCCACTTGCCGGCATCCCCGTAATAATCGTCCAGGAATTCTCTCATGTAGTGCCGGTAATCTTCCTTGCTCATCATGGGATTCCAGAGAAGCCGGGCGATGAGGTATCCCTTCAGTGCACCGAATTCACCGTCGGGGGATTCAATGTTCCCCTGTTCAAATACACCGATCGCTTTATTCTCGGCAAACAGACGGATATTTTCCCACAGCGTGTCGAAATTGGGATGGGCAGCGGAATATACCGCAAAATTCACGATGTAGTCCCAGACATACAGATGATTGGCAAGCTTGGACCAGGCTTTCAGCGTATCGTAGAAGATCGTGTCATTGCCCCAGGCAAGCTCGGGAGATACCGTAGCAAAGGGATGACGGTGTCCGCAGTCGTTGGTGCATAAGCGGATGACCACGTCGGGATCGGGTTTTGTGATCACCGGCGGCTTGATCGTGTACTGATACGCGATCGTATCCACATGCACACCGGGGAATTCTTCACGGATATCCGCCTGAATCCGGTTGACAAAGCGGAGCATGGTACCCATACCGGACTGTTCTTCTGCATTGACGGCCAGACATTTTTCGCAGGTGCATCCGCCGCTGTTGCCGTCCGACTGGGAAATGGAAATGATTTTGGAAGAAGGATTGTTCCGCAGCGTCTTTTTGGCATTGGCAAGAACCGTCTGATAAATTTCTTCGTCACACAGACAAAGCACGGCAGCGGTTTCAGTATCCTTTTCGGAAAGCGCTTCCAATGTATGCACAAAGCCGCCGGCATATCCCAGACCGCCGCCCACACGATCCGTGAGCGCATGCCGGAAAGTGTCGTTGATTTTCAGCTTGGCACTGATGAATTCTCCGGACTGGTCATACCAGTATGAATTCCGGTACGCGAAAAAGGGTACTTCCCGCAGGTCTATATTGTCAAGCACAATGGAATCTGCCGCCGGAACCCGTTCAAAATCATTGGTGTAGAACCGGCAGTTACAGAATTTTTCAAGGAATGTATATACACAGTACAGCGCACCGCGTACACCGGAACCCAGCAGGAAAAGCCTGTCCCCCGCCGTACGGATGATGTAGCCTTCGTCCCCCAGGGAAGAATAATCCTCACCGGTCAGACGATTGGTGTAGCCGATGCAGATTTCGTGGTCAGACACCGGTGTGTCGTCTGTGAAAACCGGCAGTTCGGCACCGCTGATTTTTTTCAGATAGGAAGAGAGCTCTTCCGCGGCAGTCTGTTCGGACAGAGAATGGCTGCTGCGGAGGATAATACGATAGTCGGATGTGCGGTCTTTAATAAGATGAAGCATAATAACCTCCTCGGAAAAATAGCCCGGAATATTTGGTTTGGGGTGGATTCCTACTTACTCTAATTATATACTTTCCCTCATTCTTTGTATTTACCGTATTGTAAATAATTTTTGCACAATTGTAAATTTCTTTACTATTGCACACAGGACGGAAATATGGTATAATAAGGGATCGGGAGGGATGTTATGGAATACAAGCTGAAGAAATGCGAGCAGGTCATTCATGTGGACGGCATCGCCAATATTCACTATTTTGAATTCACAAGAGAATACCATACCCTGATGGACCGTCATGGCTTCAGAGAACTGATATATGTGGATAGTGGGTACATCGAGGTGAAAGCGGACAATTACGTCGGCGTGGTCCGTGAGGGGGAAATGATCATCCACCGGGAGAACGAAACCCACTCCATCAGTTGTCCCCTGGATACGGCACCGAACGTAATTATTATCGGCTTTTCCTGCCGCAGTCCGGAGCTGGACCGGTTCGCCGAATCGCCAACACAGCTGTCGGAATCCCTGCAGCGGCTGCTGACCGACGTCATCAAGGAAGGCAGGAATGTATTTCTGCCGCCCTACGATGTGCCGAATCTGCCGGATATGAAAAAACGGCAGGATTATCCCTTCGGCGCGGACCAGATGATTCAGCTGAAGCTGGAAACCTTTTTCATCGAGCTGATCCGGATGTGCGCCGTACAGCAGTATACCAGCCATGAAACGGGAGACGGAATGAAAATGCGGGAGATCCGCCGGTATATCGACGAAAACTTCCGGAAGCGGATTTCTCTGGAAGAGCTGTGCTTCTTATATAATACCAACCGAACGACCCTGTGTGCCGGCTTCCGGGAAGAATACGGCAAAACGGTGGTGGAATATATCAATACTCTGCGGATCCGGGAAGTCAAGCGTCTGCTGCGGGAGGAAAACCACAACCTGACCCAGATCGCCTCCATGGTGGGTTTTTCCTCTGTGCATTACCTGTCCCGGATTTTCAAACAGTACGAGCATCAGTCCCCCTCGGACTACAGCAAATCCATTAAAGCAAAACTGATGATATAAAAGGGTATAAAAATCCCCCGGTTTTTCCGTGTACCGATGTACGGGAAAGCCGGGGGATCGTTTGATCATGGGATAATCAGTTTTCTGCGGATTCTTCGATATTGTCTTCAGCATCAAAAAGGATTTCGGATTCCGGGATGTCGCTGTCCAGAAGCAGTTCTGCTTTCAGAGCGGCTTCCATTTCGGGCGTCATTTCGGTTTCCAATGCCTCGCGGAGCATGGGGTCGTTTTTCAGTTCTTCCACAGTTCTGCGTCTGTGGCGGCTTCTCATCGAAGTGGGAATCTCCATCTGAGGCAGCTCCAGACCGATCTTCTGGTATTTATAGGGCGTCATGCCGAATTTTTTACGGAAACGCAGGATGAAATAAGAGCAATCCGAGAATCCGCTGAAGAAACAGGCACTCTGGACGGAATATCCCTTGAACAGCAGCTGCTTGGATTTGGACAGACGTTTGGATTCGATGTAGATGGACGGGGACGTCTGGAAATACTGCCGGAAGCGGCGGAGCAGTGTACTCTGGGAAATGAAAAACTCATCGCAGATGGACTTCACATTGAAGGTGGGTTCGGAATAATGCCGGGTAATGTACTCGATGATACGGGCAAAATTCTGCGGCAGATTCTGTTCTTCAGGCGGCAGCTGATGATTGCTGCAGATCAGCTCCAGAATACCGAAATAGCTGCTGGCTCTGTATATGGACTCACATCTGGGCTGCTTGCCGGCTTCATACAGCTTGAAGCAGTATTCGATCAGCTTTTCCTTATCGTCCGCGGACAGAGAAATAATGCTGTTGTTGTCCAGACATTCCGAGACCATGGAGGACGTATGGGGCAGTTCCAGTATCCAGATACAGAAGTGTTCATGGATACCGTCGCTGTGGTAGATACATCTGTGGAGTTCGTTGGGCTTGGAGATGACGGCATCGCCTCTGTGTACTTTGTAAATGGTATCGTCCACCAGAAAGGACACATCTCCCTGCAGGTTCACATAGATTTCGTAGAAGTCATGGATATGGTTTTCATCATGCGTGACATCGTTCACGGTTGTGAAAACGTTTTCATAATATACGGAAACCCACACAGACTCAATATTCGGGAATATGGAACACGGGAGCGGAATCTGGGTCATGGCGACCCTCCTGTGAATTAAAAATTGTATTTTTAGAAAAAACACTCAGCCGGATAATATGTTTCTTATGGGAACATTATAGCATAGTTCCGACGAAATGTAAAGGGAAATCGACGGAAATACACAAAAAATGCAGTGAAATCATCGAAAAAAACAATCGGCAGAGAACGAAAAACATTCTCTGCCGAAAATCGGTGGGTACAAAAACTATAATTTTTCGGTCATTATGCCAGAGCCTTCTTGACTGCGGCAATGATGGCATCCAGCTGTTCCTTGGTGTGGTCGGGATCCATGGGGATGTAAACCACTCTGGACAGCAGGTCAAGGGTCTTGGGGCACATGTCTGCCTTGTAATCGGGAACGATGTCGCGGTTGGCTTCCATCTTGAAGGGGTCCATGAGAGGATTGAGGGCGCCTACCTTGTTCATGATGGGAGTCCAGTTGCAGTAAACGTGCTTACCGGTGTTGATCGGCACGGTACCGTTGATGCCGTCTGCCTTGCTGAAAGCGTCAGCCTGTTCTGCGGTTTCGAATACGATGGGCAGGGTAGTGCCGCAGTCGCCTTCGATGTCGTTGGAGGGCAGAACGGTGCACAGGGAAGAGATGGCATCGGTGATGTACTTCTTGTTGTTTCTCAGGTCGTTGAGAATGCCGTCCAGACGCTGGATCTGCACACGCAGGATAGCGGAGGAGATTTCGTTGGCACGGTATTCGGTACCGCAGAATACATGGGTGTCCACATCGCTCAGCTGGTTGCCGAAGAAAGCAACGGCGCTGCTGTCGTGGTAGATCAGGGACTTTTCGAATACGCTGCGGTCGTTGGTCAGCAGAGCACCGCCTTCACCGTTGGAGATTACCTTGAAGCCGTTGAAGCTCAGAGCACCGGCGTGACCGATGGTACCGAGACGCTGGCCCTTGAATGCACCGCCGTCAGCCTGGCAGGCGTCTTCGATGATGGCAACATTGTACTTTTCAGCCAGCTTCATGAAAGCGTCCATCTTGCAGGGGAAGCCCTGAATATGTACGGGCATGATGGCCTTGGTGCGTGCGTTGATTTTCTTTTCGGTATCGATGGGGCAGAGGGTCAGGGTTTCGTCCACTTCTGCGATCACGGGCATAGCGCCTGCGCATACTACAGCCATAGCGGTAGCGATATAGGTGTAAGCGGGAACGATAACTTCATCACCGGGGCCGATACCCATGGAGATCAGGGCGCTGGTCAGGGCAGCATGGCCGCTGGTCATCAGCAGGGCGTAGTCCACACCGAACTTCGCACGGATTTCCTCTTCTGCATGCATGGTTTCCTGCAGATCGTCGTTGATCTTGAAAAACTGTTTTGCGGCAACCACTCTTGCCACGGCATCTACTTCTTCTTTTCCTACTCTGTACATGGTATATATCCTTTCAAAACAAATATTTTCCTGTTTGGCCGAAAAAAGGCACTTTTCTTTTATTATATTTCCTTTTCGCCCTCTTTACAACCACTGTATTTCCGATAAAATACCCAAAAATTCACACCGTGTGCCTTGACAAAAAAGCCGGTATGTGGTATCATCCCGATAGAGAATGTACAGGCTTCCGCGGGGAGCAGAACGGGGGAGATATGCTATACCAGAAAATTCTCATGGACAACGCGCCGTATATGATCCGGTTCGGCCGTCTGGAACGGTTTACGGAGCACCGGCATGCGGATATTGAGTTTATTTACTGTTTCAGAGACAGTTTTGATATAATCATAGATAAAAAACGGCATACGGTACACGAAGGGGAGATCGCCCTGATCAGCCCCATGGTGTCCCACGAAATTCCGGATATGGGAGAAACGGACCATCTGGTGATCACAACGGTAGTGGGATCCGTGTTTCTGAAAAAGCATTTCAAGCTTTTCTCCCGTGCGGAGTTTTTCGAACCGGTCTGCAGCCTGTGTGACTTCTCGGAAAATCACGGGAAGATCAGGGAACTGCTGGAGGAGATCGCGGAATACTGTATGCACCCGACCGCCCACTCGGACCTGATCGTTACGGGGAATCTGTATAAGGTCTGTGCCTTTTTGCTGGACGCCCTGTCCCTGCCGGAGGAAAACGGCGAAACGGAAAAAAAGGACCTGCGTAAAGTGGAAAACATCGAAAAAGCCCTTGAGCTGATCTACAGTGACTACAGCAAGAACCTGACCGTGGACGATGCAGCTGCAGTTACCGGCTACGGCAAAAGCAATTTCTGTAAAATCTTCAAAAACGTAGTAGGTGAAAGCTTCCATACCGTCCTGAATAAACGCCGCGTCTTCATCGCCTACGAACTTTTGAAACAAACCGACCTTCCCATCTCGGTTGTCGCCCAGGAAGTCGGCTTCCCTGAACCCAAAAGCTTCTGCAGAGTATTTAAAACCATAACCGGCATGACCCCCGGAGCGTACAGAGGGGCTTATGCGGAGTGAGGGGAGATTCCCGGGGGAGGAAGAAAAACTTTTTGCGAAAAAGCTTTTCTTCCTCCCCCGGACCCCCTCTATCTTTTCAAAAAACTTTGAAAAATGGCGGAATCATCCCCTTATCCAAAGTTTTGATCAAACTTTTTCAAAAATTTGCGGGGTTTGAAGGGGCAGCGCCCTTCATCGGCCTCCGCAGAGGTCGAAATCCCCATCCAAAAAGGCTGCTGCATTACAATGCAACAGCCTTTTATTGGTATCAACCAATAAACCACCAGCTATGCTGGTGGAGCCGAAAAGCTTTAGCTTCAAGTTGAAAAAGAAAACCTCCTGTAGTAAAATGGAAGTGGTTTGGCGACCGCACCCCAAATACAGGAGGA
>SVTO01000058.1 GCA_015063745.1 Oscillospiraceae bacterium
TAAATTCTCCAGATTCCGTAACCGAATTCTCTTTTCCTTCTCATGAAAAAGAGAGAATCGGTTTCCAATTCTCTCTTTTCGTTGTTTTATTGGATTTTCTTTACCCCAACTATTGACATTGAGCCAAAAAAACTGCTGAACCAAGAACAAATTTCCTTGGTTCAGCAGTAAAATATCTCTCATCCAACCCGCATGCCGCTGATGTCAATGATCTCATCACTGCATGCCATAAAATCGTCCAGTTCCTCAAGCGTAAGACCGTGTGACATGCGCAGCGTCACATCATACGTCACATATCCCTCAACATGACGGGTAATCGTCGTGTCCATAATCTGCGCATTCCATAACGCAACGCGTTCGTGGAACTCCTTGCGGAATTGCTCACTGTCCCGCGCCTTGATCTTCAGCTGATTGTTGACATAGGAATCTGCGCCAAAAGTGAATTTGTGCATCACTATCTGGAAAATTACAATCACCAGCGTCACAAATAAACCCAGCGGATATAAGCCCGCGCCAATCGCAAGGCCGATGCCCGAAGTCGCCCAGATACCCGCCGCTGTGGTCAGTCCCTTGACAGAACTGCCGTTTTTGTAAATCAGACCCGCACCCAGAAAGCTGATGCCGCTGACTACCTGTGAAGCTACACGAGAAGCGTCTGCGCCCTTGGTACCGTTGAAATCTACGCCGTCTATGCCGGTCAAATCCGCAAAACCGTACTTCGACACCACCATCATCAGCGCCGATGCACAACATACGATAATATGCGTACGAATACCGGCTTCCTTGAAACGCTTGGTTCGTTCAATACCGATGCACGCGCCGCACAGACACGCCACGATCATCCGGATAAAAAAATCCAGATTCTGCATCAGGTCAAACTGACTGTTCATATAACTGACTAAAGTCATAGGCTCTCTCCTTTCCACGGTCTGCAAGTCTCTGCCGAATACTGTATCAGTATACTCCGCAGACGGCCAAATGATGAATTCCGCCGTCCGCAAAAGCAGATCTTTGCCTGCCCGGAGGATTTTCGGTGCTTTGCCGAGGATTGATTATATTGGTATAGTATAGCACAATTGCGTCAGGTTTGCAAGGTCTTGCGGTAAGTTTTCGTAAAAATATTGTAACAACTCCTCATACAGAACCGCAGGATACCCTTAAATCAGATACCCTGCGGTGTCGTTCGTTATGTCAGACGCTCCATCAAAACCTCAGTTGTCCTTCCCTGCTTTTTCCCATTCCTGCTCTTCCAGCTTCCACTCGTGCTTGTCCGATTCCAGAATCAGAACCCAGTCCTGTCCCTTGCCTCTGGTCTCCGGTACAAATACCGCCTTTGTGGGGCTGATGTCGCAGATCACCGTTTCTTCCCCCGTTCTCGGATTGAACCAGGAGGCACGGATGAACTCACCGCCCAGACAGGAGCAGTCTACCTGAATCTCTCTGCCGTAAGGGGTGTAGATAAAGGCATATTTGTCCCCTCGGCCTGCAGCGATATGGCCGAACAGCAGATCATCATCGGAATTCAGTACCATTTCCTGTGCCGGGCGGAAGTCGAAATAGGGTCTGGACAGACGTAGATCCACCAGATGTTTTAAGGATGCCGCACCCGGATGGGTCAGGGCGTCGATCCAGCCTGTATCCTTCAGGTCGCCGAGGAAATAATAATACTTGAACTGCTCCAGCGGTTCGTAAATGAAGAATGCCACCAGCGGATTGCCGTATGCATGACCGCAGGCCCCGGCCAGTACACATTCGTAGGCTTCGCGGCGGATGTCCGTTTCGTCAAAACGCTTCATATCCCGCAGCCAGTTGGCAACATGATCCTCATACTGGGGTTCACCGTCCAGAAACGGTTTGCCGGCGGGACGCATTTCTTCAAAGAACCGGTAGGCATGGTACGAAGTGACCGTGTGGCTGCTCTGGCTCATGTGGAAATCCACAAAATCCACATCCCCGCCCAGCTGGCCGATGGAGGTGGAAAGTCCTCTGGGATGGAAGGTACCGAGATGTCTGTGTTCTTTGTCACCCTCTCCGTCATGAATACCGTCTGCGATACCGCGGAATATTTCATGCATATGCTCCTGTACCTGCACATCCCCGCCGTGCATCCAGATGATATTGTCGAAGTCCCTGTATCGTTCCCCTAAGAATTTACCGTATTTATAGCTGGGCTCATAGCCCTTGAAAATGGTATTTTCGGGATCCAGATAGCGGAAATTCCACATCGGCATGAGCACAAAATACAGACCGTATTTTTCGCCGCATTTGATACACCAGTCCACAAATCCCCAGTAGGAATCCGCGCCTTCGGTGTCAAAAATCAGGTCTTCATAAGGTTCTTTCAGACACTTGCGGCCATATTTATTGCGTGTCCCCACATCCCATGTAGCTCCGCCCAGAAGGGTGCACTGGAGTACATTGAAGCCCTGCTTTGCCCGCACGGAGAAATAATACTCCGCCTCTTCTCTGGAAAGTCTGTGAAACAGATCCCATGCGGTGTCGCCCATATAGAAGAACGGCTTTCCGTTTTCATACATCAGATACGATTGGTTTTCATGAACTTTCAGTTTCATAATCCTTTTTCTCCTTTTTCGCTTAAGCTTATCTGTACTGCAGCAGTTTCGTTTTTATTCTTTTCCCGCTTTTTCCCATTCCTGTTCTTCCAACTTCCATTCGTGCCTGTCCGATTCCAGAATCAGCACCCAGTCCTGGCCTTTGCCGCGGGTTTCGGGAACGAAAATAGCTTTACGGGGGCTGATATCGCAGATCACCGTTTCTTCTCCGGTTCTGGGGTTGAACCAGGAAGCACGGATGAATTCTCCGCCGAGATGAGAACAATCCACCTGAATTTCTCTGCCATAGGGGGTATAAATGAATGCATACTTGTCGCCGCGACCTGCCGAAATACGTCCGAATTGCAGATCGTCATCGGAATTCAGCACCATTTCCTGTGCCGGCCGAAAATCGAAATAGGGTCTGGACAGACGAAGTTTCTTAACATACTGCATCTGTACCCCGCCGGGATGGGTCAAGGCATCCATCCAGCCAGTACCCGTCAGGTCTCCCGTGTAAATACATTCGTACGGTTCGGATAGTTCATAGGTAAAAAAGCAAATGATGGGGTTGCCGTATGTATGTCCGCAGGCACCGGCCAGAATACATTCATACGCATTTCTTCTTATATCGGTTTCGTCATATCGGCTCAGGAACGGTCTCCAGTGCACCACATGATCTTCGTACTGCGATTCCGTATCCAGAAATGGCTTGCCGATATTCCGCATTTCATCAAACCACCGATGGGGATGATAGGAAGTCACTGCATGACCGCTTTGGCTGGAATGGAAATCCAGATACGCCTTATCCCCACCAAGCTGTCCCACTGATGAGGATTGTCCTCTGGGGTGGAAGGTCATCAGCCGACGGTGTTCCATGTCCCCTTCGCCATCCCGGATACCGTCTGCCAATCCCTGAAAAATCGGAAGTTTGAATTCTTCCACCTCAACATCCCCGCCCAGCATCCAGATGATGTTTTCATATTCTCTGTACCGTTCGCCCAAAAACTTACCGTATTTGTAACTTGGTTCATAGCCGGTGAAAATGGTATCGTTCAGATATAAATACCGGTAATGCCACATGGGAACCATGGCAAAATACAGACCGTATTTCTTACCGCATTCCAGACACCACGCCACAAAATTCCAGTAGGAATCCGCACCGTCGGTATCGAAAATCAATTCGTTCTTCGGTTCTTTGAGGCATCTTCTTCCATATTTATTACATACATCTATATCCAGACTGGCCCCGCCGAGCAGTACGCACTGGATCACCGTATATCCCTGTCCGGCACGAACCGAGAAATAATACTCCGCTTCTTCTCTGGACAGACTGTGGAACAGATCCCATGCAGTATCGCCCAGGTAGAAAAAGGGGGTGCCGTCTTCATACATCAGGTATGACCGGTTTTCATGAATTTTCAGTTTTTGCATAACATTGTTTCCTTTTATCTTACATCACAGCTCTTGCGTGTATGTTTCGCAGTTTAATTTTTGCCCGCTTTTTCCCATTCCTGTTCTTCCAGCTTCCACTCGTGCCTGTCCGATTCCAGAATCAGCACCCAGTCCTGCCCCCAACCTCTGGTTTCCGGTACAAACACCGCTTTACCCGGGGCCATATCACAGATCACCGTTTCCTCACCCGTTCTCGGATTGAACCAGGAGGCACGGATGAATTCTCCGCCAAGGCAGCTGCTGTCCACTTCGATCTCCCGTCCGAGGGGCGTATAGATAAAGGCGTACTTATCCCCTCTGCCTGCCGAAATACGGCCAAACAGCAAGTCGTCGTTGGAATTCAGCACCATTTCCTGTGCCGGTCGGAAATCGAAATAGGGTCTGGACAGGCGGAGCTTTTTGACATACTGAATCTGCTCTCCGCCCGGATGGGTCAGGGCATCCATCCAGCCCGTACCCGTCAGATCGCCGATATAGAAATATTCGTTCGGTACTTTCAATTCATAAATAAAGAAGCAGATGATCGGATTGCCGTATGTATGTCCGCAGGCACCGGCCAGTACGCTTTCGTAGGCCCCACGCCGTATATCGGTTGCATCGAACCGGTCCAGCTCCGGCTTCCAGTTGGCTACATGATCCTCATACTGGGGTTCCGTGTCCAGATACGGCTTCCCGGTGGCTTTCATATCGTCAAAGAAGCGGTATGCTTCGTAGGAATTCACCGTATGGCTGCTCTGGCAGGAGTGGAAATCCAGATAAGGCTTGTCCCCGCCCAGCTGCATTACCGAGGAGGATTCGCTGATCGGATGGAATGTCATCAGATGGCGGTTTTCTTCCCCTTCTCCGTCGCGGATTCCGTCTGCCAGACCGTCGAAAATCGGGTGCATGAAGTCTTCCACCCGTACATCGCCGCCCAGCATCCAGATGATATTCTCGTATTTCCCGAATCTTTCCCCTAAGAATTTTCCGTATTTATAGCTCGGCTCATATCCTTGGAAAATCGTGTTTTCCTTATCCATATATCGGAAATACCACATGGGGACAATGGCAAAATACAGACCGTACTTCTTACCACACCTGATGCACCATTCCACGTGATCCCAGTAGGAATCGGGGCCGTCGGTATCGAAGATCAGCTCACTGTGGGGCTTTTTCAGGCTTTTTCTGCCGTATTTGTTGGGAAAATCTATATTCCAGCCCGCACCGCCCAGCAGAACACACTGGAGTACCGTGAATCCCTGTCCGGCACGAACCGAATAGTAATACTCCGTTTCTTCTCTGGACAGTCTGTGAAACAAATCCCACGCTGTATCGCCGAGGAAGAAAAAGGGCGTGCCGTCTTCATACATCAGATACGATCCGTTTTCGTGAATTTTCAGTTTTTTCATATCTGTTCTCTCCTGTATGTTTCTCTTTTGCGCACCGGACAAAAAACGGTTCCGGCATCCCATATAAGGTTTTTTCATTTGGTTTGAGTGTATCACATTTTCGTGTACAAACTGTGAATATACATAAGATATTATGTAAATACAAAAGTCGTCCGCATCTGGTAAAAATATGTTAGGTTTTTGTGAATTCTTTTCACACCGTGTTGCAATCTGCGGAAAAAATGGTAAAATGAACTTGAACACAGGTAAGTTTTTTCTCACCCCGAGAATCCGTAAAACAATCCCATCCGGAAAAGGAGGAAGAAAATATGAGCGTACAAAGCAATCTTGACCGGTTTCAGTCCAAAAAATGGGGTATTTTCCATCATTTCCTCGGCGGAAACAATGCCTATGAATGGAACTGCATTGTCAACCGTGTCAACGTAAACCGCTGGGCGGAACAGCTGGCAGAGCTGGGCTGCGGTTTTATGGGCATCACGCTGATGCAGCTGCGCCATACCATGCTGGCACCTAACGCCACATATGACCGTATCACCGGATACAAACCCGGAGAAGCCTGTGCGCAAAGAGATTTTGTTATGGATCTCTCCGATGCGCTGCGGAAATATGATATTGATCTGATGCTGTATTTCACCGGTGACGGACCGTCCCACGATGTTTCCCGCAGAGCCTGTGATGCTTTTGGCTTTTCCTCCCAGAAATGGGTTGAAGAAACAAAGAAATGGGAGTATGACCACGATCTTGGGTTCTATACGGAAGAATACGTGGACAAATGGGTTTCCGTAATGAAAGAATATGCTCTGCGCTATGGGGATCGGGTTTTTGCCTGGTGGTTGGACGGCTGCTACGAGCACCTGTATGAAACACCTGAGATCCGAGACAAATTCCTTGCCAAGTTCAAAGCAGCGGCACGTGCGGGTAATCCCGATGCGCTGATCACCTTCAATGCCGGCTACAGCTTTTCCTGGCAGAAGCGTGGTAAGCCCTTCTCTTCCACCTCCGTGGAAGATTTCACCCCCGGTGAAGAAGACAGTATGTTTGAACTGCCCGAATCCCGTTATGTCGACGGCAAGCAATGGTTTGCGTTCTACTGCAACGGATTCTGGGTCGACAGGGAAAAGATGAAAAAGGGCGACCATATGGACTTGGTCCCCACTGCAAAATATACGCCGGATGAAATCTACGATCATGTAAAGAAAGTGAATGAAAAGGGCGGCATTGTCATGTTCGATACCACTTTCTTCGATTATGAAGTGATAGATCCCAGACAGTTTCATGCCATGTCCAAGCTGAAGAATCTGTAAACCCTTCCCGTTTCCGCACGGAATCGATGACAATGACGGATATTGTCTGTGGCGGAATTTCTTAAAAAAGTTTTTGAAGTTTTTTTCAAAAAAACTATTGACAAATGACGCCTTATGTGGTATTATATATAGGCGTCAAGGAAAGCGCTACTAGCTCAGTGGATAGAGTGCCCGGCTACGAACCGGTAGGTCGCAGGTTCGAATCCTGCGTGGCGCGCCAGACGAAGACAGGTTTCGAAAGAAATCTGTCTTTTGTTTTTCTGAATTCGTCAGTCCATCGGATGCAGATATGATTCATTCCTTCTTACTCATCGGTCAGTCCAATATGGCAGGCCGCGGCTATGCAAACGAAGTAGAACCCATTCAGAACGATAAACTGCTTGTTCTGCGTAACGGCCGGTGGCTTCCCATGTATATGCCGGTCAATCCGGATAGAAAAATGTCGGGGATCTGTCTGGCAGAAAGTTTTGCGGATCTGTATGCCAAAGACAAGGATGTGCAGGTAGGTCTTATTCCCTGTGCGGACGGCGGAAGTTCTCTCGATATGTGGCAAGTCGGTGGACTTTTGTTCGATCATACCTGTTATATGGCTTCTCTGGCTTCCCGTACCTCTACCATTGCAGGAGTACTATGGCATCAGGGTGAAGCAGACTCTTCTCCGGAACTGGCCCCTCTCTATGAACAGAAGTTCAGCGTTATTGTCGAAGCCCTTCGCAAGAAGCTAAATCTGTATGATGTACCCTTCCTTTTGGGCGGTCTGGGCGATTTCCTGGAAATCAAAAACCGGCAGGTCGGCAAATACGGCGATTTCAGAAAAGTAAACGAAACCCTGGAAGCCATGGCGGCAAAGGATGATATGATGGGATTCGTTTCTGCCGAAGGACTTACCGCCAACAGCGACAATCTGCACTTCTCTTCTGTATCCTTGCGTATATTCGGAGAACGGTATTACCATGAATTCGTAAAGTTGGAGAGAAAAGACAAGGTATTCACCGAAAAATCCACACCTGATCAGGTAATCCGGACGGGACTGGAACAGCTGTAAGAGGAAAAACATGAAGTTATATATTTTGGGTACCTGTTCCGGTACAGAACCCATGCCGAACAGACATCATACGGCAATAGCTTTCGAAATAAATGGTCGCGTCTACTGGTTCGACGCCGGGGAAACCTGCTCCCATACGGCGTATCTTATGGGTGTGGACATGATGGCGGTTTCGGACATCTTCATTTCCCACCATCATATAGACCATACGGGCGGACTTCCCAATCTGCTCTGGACCGTGCGAAAATTGTCCCGAAAAAACAAAACAAATCCAAAATTTGGTGATATTACGTTGCATATGCCAAGCAAAGAATGTTTCGATGCGGTCGTCGGTATGCTGAAGGCCACAACCGGAAACGATACCGTGAACTACGGAACTGTCTTTCACCATATTGAAGAGGGTATTGTTCTGGAAGACGAAAATATCCGGGTAACGGCAATCCGTAATCACCATATTCCCGACAGAAATGACGGCAGGCTGTCCTATTCCTTCTGCATTGAGGCAGAGGGTTCGAAGGTCATCTTCTCCGGGGATGTGAAATCCCTTGACGATCTGGCGCCTTTTCTGGATACGGGATGCGATCTGCTGCTGATGGAAAGCGGTCATCATGCGCCGGAAACAATCTGCGCTGCGTTGGCCGGCGGAAATGTGAAAAAGCTGTATTTTCTGCACCACGGCAGAGCCATTCTGGAGGATTACGACAGTATGCTCGAAAAATGCCGTGTACACTTCCCTTCTGTGATGCTGGGCAATGACGGGGATATTCTGGAGCTTTAACACGTACTGTACTTCCCACAGAAAAATCGAAAATTTTTCCGTTTCGGTGACAAAATCACAGAAACCCCGGAAATACTATGGTATACTATAGTCACAAAAGAAAAACACACAACAGAAAGGATCAACACAATGTCCGTACTGAATCTGAACAAAAACAATTTCAAGGAAACCGTAAATACCGAAAAAACCGTTCTCATCGATTTCTGGGCACCCTGGTGCGGTCCCTGCCGTATGGTATCCCCCATCGTGGATGAAATCGCCGAAGAAAATCACGACATCGTTGTAGCCAAGGTCAACGTGGATGACGAAGGCGAGCTGGCACAGGAATTCGGTGTTATGAGCATACCCACTCTGATCGTGATGAAGGACGGCAAAATCGTGAACCAGTCCGTCGGCGCAAAACCCAAGGCGCAGATTCTGGCCATGATCAAGTAATTTCCCCAATAAAAGCCAAACCGCTGCGAACAGCATTTTCCATGTCTGTTCACAGCGGCTTTTATTTTTACAGTGTTTCGTAATAGGTAACCAGTTCCTTGGCTCGTTCATACAGTCGGCGAATAACCGCATCTTTTTCATGGTCCGGAGCCGCAACGGGCTGATGGTCCGCTTCCAGGACCAGCTCTCCTGTGTAGCCGATCTGCTTCAGAAGGCGCATGAATTTTTTCCAGTCGATGCAACCATCTCCCGGGATCAGATGGTCTTCTTTCTGAAATCCGCGGCAGTCGTGGGTATGCAGTGACAGCGGCGGATGCTTGCATTCCAGAACAGTTTCCAGCGGGATGCCCAGATTGATGGCATGACCCGTATCCAGGCACCAGCCGAACCTGGAAGAATTCACTTCTTCCACAAGTTCGGACATCACCGTAGGCTTGGCACCGTCACCCCACAGCAGGTTTTCTGTCAGAATAATCAGGTTGTGCTTTTCCGCCAGATCCATCAGACGCTTGTATCTTTCTGTATTGAGTTCGATAAATTCTTCTCTGGAGAAGGGATGGCTGTAGGGCTGATCCCCCGGTTTTTCCTTATCCCAGTCATTTACATGGGGATGCATTACAAGATACTTGATACCCAGAATCGAAGCGCAGCGGAAGGTTTTTTCTTCCTCCTTCGGCTTGGGGAATGTAACATCCACAAGCGAATGTCCCTGATAATAGCGCATTCCGCGTTTATCCGCTTCTTCACGGACACCGTATGCCCACTCCTCGTAGCGATCACTTCTGAAATCCAAATCGTTCCAGATCTCTTTCGAATAAAACGACATATCCAGATCCGTGAAACCGCATTTTTTCAGTCTGTCCAGAATGGCCGGCACGCCGATTTGTCCCGGCAGTACGCCGGTCGTTGTTACAATTCTCATATTCTTCTCCCCTCCCGCTTTAAAGCTGATTATAGTCGTCCAGAATGGCTTTGGTGTAGAGTTTGATCACGGTCTTTGGCTCTGGCCGAGCGTTTTTCTTTCATGGCTTCCAGCACCAGATCACCAGCCTTTTTGAAAAACATGTGTAGTGTTAACGATTTTCATCCTGTTTTTCTTTCTCCGAATATTGAGATATCTATATGTATTCGTCAGGTATATCATACTCCATTCTCTTGAATTTGTCAAGCAATACCCGTGATTTGTGCAAAAAATATCATACAATGATTGACACACAATCCGAAACATGGTATACTATATTCGAATCTTTTATGAATGGAGAATTGTTTATGGCAAAGAGTGTACAGGACATTATTAATCTTATCCGAGAAAACGATATTAAGATGGTTGACTTCAAAATGGTGGACATCAACGGTCAGTTCCGCCATGTTACCATCCCCGCAGACCATTTTTCCGAAGAAACCGTGAAGGACGGTATCGGCTTCGACGCTTCCAACTATGGCTATGCTGTAGTAGAAAAGAGCGACATGGTCTTCATCCCCGATCCCGACACTGCCGTTATGGATCCCTTCTGCGAAATCCCCACCCTGTCCATGACCGGTAATGCCATGATTATCGATACACCCGAAAACCGTCCGCTGGCGCAGTACCCCCGCAACATCGTTCTGGCGGCGGAACAGTACATGAAGGACAGCGGCATCGCCGACACCATGCTGATCCTCCCCGAATTCGAGTTCCATCTGTTCGATCAGGTAGGCTGGTCCGTGCAGGCAAACAATATCAGCATGAATCTGGATGTGGAACAGTCTTACTGGAACAGCGAAACCGAAGGCAGAGGCGTGGTTGTTGCCAAGCAGAAGAACTACCATATCGCCAAGCCCTTTGACCCCACCTACGAATGCCGCAGCGAAATGTGCCTGCTGATGGAACAGGCCGGTATTCCGATCAAGTACCATCATCCCGAAGTAGGTGCTTCCGGGCAGTTTGAAATCGAACCTCAGCTGGGTCAGATGTCCAAAATGGCAGATGCCAGCATGATGATCAAGTATATCATCCGCAACACCGCTCTGAAGCACGGCAAGACCGCTACCCTGATGCCGAAGCCGGTATACGGTGAAGCAGGCAACGGTATGCACGTACACATGCTTCTGCTGAAGGATGGGGAACCCGTATTCTCCGACGACAACGGCTACTCTCACCTGAGCGAAACCGCGCACTACTTCATGGGTGGTCTGCTGAAGCACATCGCTTCCCTGTGCGCCATCACCAACCCCAGCACCAACTCCTTCAAGCGTCTGGTTCCCGGTTTTGAAGCACCGGTTACCGTCGGATACGCAACCTCCAACCGCAGTGCCGTTATCCGTATCCCCGCTTACGCCAAGACGCCCCACCTGCGCCGTTTCGAACTGCGTAATCCCGACGCGACCTGCAACCCGTACTTCTGCTACGCGGCTCTGCTGATGGCCGGTCTGGACGGTGTGAAGAACAAGATCGATCCTCATGCAAACGGATGGGGTCCCTATGACGTAAATCTGTACAACCTGCCTGAAGAAGAAAAGGCTAAGCTCAAGGGTCTACCCACTTCTCTGGAAGCTGCCCTGGATGCACTGGAAGCGGACAACGATTATCTGACCGCCGGCGGTGTATTCCCCAAGGAACTGATCGCCAACTTCATCAAGACCAAGCGCGAAGAATGCCGTCAGATCGCCAACATTCCTCATCCCGCAGAATTCGAAAGATATTACAATATGTAATTCCGCTAAAGCAATACGAAAGCCCGGCTGTACAAAAGAGCAGTCGGGCTTTTTGATTTACAGAATCGGTTTTTTGTATAGAAAATAAAAAAGCAAGGGATTATCGTTTGGCAGGCAAAAATATGTCAGATAAAAGAATAAAAAAAGTAACCCTTGACTGCTGTCTTTCTTCACAAACTGCAGTCAAGGGTTACTGATTACTCTTGGTATCTAACATCATTTTAACCTCTCTTTCTTCAATTTTCACTTTTGTACGACTATCAGATTATCTGCCTTCCGATTGTCGTTAAGGTTTTAGTTGTACATTGGTGTGTACCTCTCTTTCCTTTGTGACTATATTATAGCACACATTTTTCGGTATTGCAAGTGGTGTTTTATACAAAGTTCACAAGAATTATTTGGTCATAAGATAGAAATTCAGAAATTATTCATTTTTATCTTTACAGAGGTAGGCAAGATATGGTATAATAATAGTAATATGGGTCATAAAACAAAAAGAATCCGGCGCTGTTTGTCGGATTCTTTTGTGTTTGTGTGATACATTCAAAATTTCAGCATCCCGTCTTCGCTTGCCTGTCCCAGGTTTTCCTCACCGATGATCATTTCAAACAGTTTTTCCGCAAACAGTTCATGCATTTCTTCGGTGGGGTGGTTGATGCGGTTGGCCAGAAGCATGGTGATGTCCTGCTTTTCCGCCAGCTTCTTCCATTCGGCATAGCAGTCGCACACCGGCACACCCATTTCCTTTGCCAGAGCAGATGCTGCTGCCATATAGGTATCCATTCTGCCGCTGTTCTGCATTTCGGCGGTTCTGTGGGCATAGTCCCAGTACTCCCGCGGCGTATCGTCGGCAACGCAGGTATTCAGCATATTGGGTGTCATAAAGATCACTTCCGTCTCGGTCAGGCATCTTTCAAAAATCTGTGCCAGCGAGGCGGTATATTCTTCCAGCGGTCCGTTTACATCGTTCAGGCCGAAGCAAACGATGACCAGATCGGGATGATGATCCATGACCTGCTTTTCCATACGTGCGAGAGAATCAGCTGCCGTGATGCCGGCGACGGATGCATTGATCATATTGATGGGCATATAATCCCGCACCTGATGCAGTTTCTTCTGCAGACGGTTCCAGTATACGGTTTCGTAATTGTAGTATCCGTTCACTGCCCCATGGGACACGCTGTCGCCGAAAATAACAATATTGATCGGGCCATTGGCAATCAGGCCGTAGTAATCCAGCTGCAGTTTTTCTATGATGTTCATCTCTCCGCCTTTCCGATACCATACGGTATCCCCTCTGCAGGTACGAATCTTAAAATCAAAACCACCCGTCAAACGGGTGGTTTGCACAAGGGCTAAAAGCCCAATACTACCGGCCAGCGACTCAAGTCGCTGGCTTTCGTATACTCAAGCCTATTGCCTTTGCCACTTTTGCTGCCCC
>SVTO01000059.1 GCA_015063745.1 Oscillospiraceae bacterium
AAAGCTGATGAAGACCAGATACTCCGCCGATCTTGAAACCAGAGCCATGGTTGAGTTGATTTTCGATACCCTCTCTTATGAAATCGGTATTACCTACTTTATGTTCCAGAACGGTTTCTGCGGTCTGTCGTTCCTTGCCGTCACCCCCATCACCGGCGATAACCAAGCCTCCGCACGACTGAGATTCGAACGTACCCGTGTAAAGAATGTTCTGCAGGAATTCTATACCGAACTTGACAAAATCGAAGGTACTGCCGAAACGGAAGAAACCGCAGCAGAATAATTCCCTACGAATACACAAACAAAACTGCCGCAGGATCAATCTCTGCGGTTGTTTTTTTGTCGGGATGATACATATGGTATTGCCATCTTTTTTATTCTGTGGTATAATGGTTTTACAGATACAGTATTTTGAAATTTCGGTTATACTGGGAGATATATATGAAAATTACGGATTATTTGAAGGATCATATTCTTTTTCTGGACGGTGCCATGGGTACAATGCTCCAGAAACACGGGTTGGGTCCCGGCGAGTTGCCGGAAAAGTGGAATATTGACAAGCCCGATGTGATCACGGAAGTGCATAAGGCGTACTTTGATGCGGGAAGCAATGTGGTCAGCACCAATACTTTTGGTGCCAACATTCTGAAATTCTCTGTCGAAGAACTGGAGGACATAGTCAAAGCGGCTGTGGAAAATGCGCGGAAAGCGGCGGAATTATCCTCCGGAACTCAGGAGAAGTGGGTTGCGCTGGATATCGGACCGTCCGGCAGGCTTCTGGCACCTTACGGGGATCTGGAATTTGAAGATGCGGTGGCATTGTTTGCCCAGACTGTGAAGCTGGGTGCGAAATACGGAGCGGATCTGATCTTTATCGAAACGATGAACGATATCCACGAAACCAAGGCGGCTCTGCTGGCGGCAAAGGAAAATTGTGATCTGCCGGTATTTGTGTCCAATGCGTACGGAGAAGACGGAAAGCTTATGACCGGTGCTTCCCCCGCTGCTGTGATTGCCATGCTGGAAGGTCTCGGTGCGGATGCGGTCGGTATGAACTGTTCCCTCGGTCCGGCGATGCTGGCTCCTGTGGCAGAGGAATATCTGCGTCTGGCCTCCGTGCCCGTCATTCTTAAGCCCAATGCAGGTCTGCCGCGGATTGTGGAAAAGAAGACGGTTTATGATGTTCTGCCGGATACTTTTGCCGAGGAAGTGGCGGTTCTGCTGCACAAAGGTGTACGGATCACCGGCGGATGCTGCGGTACGGCACCGGAATACATTGCCGCTGTGGTTCGTGCGGCGGATGGGATTACGGTAAAAGAGGTTTCGGACAAGGATACGACCTGTATCGCATCCCACACGCATGGGATAGTATTGGGGGATGAAACCGTATGGATCGGCGACAGAACCCATGCGCTGTGCAATCCGGAATGTCGGGCGTATCTGCAGGATGGGGACATTGACTCCGTGGTATCCGACGGTTGTGATGAGCAGGATGAGGAAGTGCATATGCTGGCGCTGAATGTTTCCGTTCCCGATGGGGATGAAGCGGAGTCACTGGCGGAGGCGGTTTTTGAAATGCAGACCTTGGTGAATCTGCCTCTGTTTCTGGATACGTCGGATGGAACGGCACTGGAAGCTGCTCTGCGTTGTTATAAAGGAAAGGCCATGGTCGGTACGGTATATGCGGTACGGGAAAGTATGGATGTGTTCTTCCCGATTGTGCGGAAATACGGTGCGGCGGTGGTTTGTCTGACGGCAGATGAGAATGGTGTTCCCGTTAAGGCGGCGGACAGAGCCGCTCTTGCCGGCCAGATGCTGGCCGAGGCGGAAAAGTACGGCATTGCGCGGAAGGATATTGTATTTGCCGCAGCTCCTCTGACCGGCGGCGAATCCGATGCGGCGGAAACCGTTGAAGCTGTTCGGCAGATTACAACGCTTGGCTGTCGGACGATTCTGAATGTTTCCGGCACGGTATATACTGGCGACGGAGTGCCCATGAATGGAGATGCTTTTGCAGCCATGGCGGCTGAGGCGGGTGTTTCCTGCGTGCTCGGAGATCCTTATTCCGGTATTTTCGAAAATTTCCGCTGAATTCCGTATGCTGTGACGGGCTCGGTTCGGAAATATTTAAATTTTCATGAAATTCCGCGGATTTCTGTTGACCTATCAGATTTATATGATATAATATAATCAGAAAAATACAGGAGAGGTAATTTTTTGTTTGAGAAATTAAAAAATAACAAATATGCGCAGATTTCCCTTTGGGCGGGACTTGTGGCGATTGCGGTCATCACATTTTATCTGCTGATCACCCATTTTATTTCTGTTATCGATTTCTTCAGAAATGTCTTTCGGGTATGCTCCCCCATTGTGTACGGGTTCATCATTGCCTATCTGATCAATCCTATTCTGCAGTTCTGTGAATCGAAGATACTGCGTTTTCCCGAGAAGAACAAGTGGCTTATGAAATGGAAGCGTCCCATCGGCGTTTTTCTGGCAATGCTGATGTTCTTACTGATCGTTTCCGTTTTTGTATGGCTGGTTATTCCGCAGGTAGTCCGCAGTTTTCAGGAGCTGGAATCCCAGTTTACAAACTATATCACCGCGGCCCAGAATATGGTGGATCAGATCGTCAGAGACTTCCCGCTGTTCAACGGACAGTATGAAAATCTTTCCGAATTTCTGGATGTCAACGAGATTTCCACCGATCTGAAGAGCTTTATCGGAAATCTTTCCAGTTATCTGGAAACCGTGGCCAATTACGTCATCAACTATGCCGGACGGTTTGTGATCGAAGTCAAGAATGCGTTGATCGGATTTATTGTGGCTGTGTATTTCCTTCTGGCCAAGGAAAAACTGATCGCCAAGTTCAAGAAGCTCTGCGCGGCGGTTTTCTCCAGACGCCATTATCTGAATCTGGTTTATCTGGTACGCTACACCGACAAGACCTTCGGCGGATTCATCATCGGCAAGATCATTGACTCCATTATCATCGGGCTTCTGACCTTCATTGTCATGTCCCTGCTGCAGATGCCCTTTACACCGCTGATCAGCGTGATCGTGGGGGTTACCAATGTCATTCCCTTCTTCGGACCTTTTATCGGTGCCATTCCAAGTGCTTTTATTGTCCTGATCGCCGATCCTCCCAAAACTTTATGGTTCCTGCTCATGATTCTGATCATTCAGCAGCTGGACGGCAATGTGATCGGTCCCAAGATTCTGGGAGATTCCACCGGACTTTCTTCTCTGGCGGTACTGATCTCCATTACCATCGCCGGCGGCTTCTTCGGCTTTGCCGGTATGATTCTGGGTGTTCCCGCCGCTGCTGTTATCTGTGCGCTGGTTCGACAGAAAACCGACAGCAGACTCCGTTCCAAAAAGGAATCCCTGGATCTGGCGTACTACATGACGGATCCGCCGGAGCGGGATTTTGATACAGAACCGATCTTTATTGAGAAAGGTGAGTTTGTCAAGTCTGAAGCCGGAAAGACAGGTTCTGCGGAAGAGGGCAAGTAAATCTTTCTGAAAGCAAATCAAAAAACTGCTGCATTTCATTTCTTTGAAGTGCGGCAGTTTTCTTATGCTTCGGGATCGGGATCTGTATCTTCTTTTTTCTTTTCTCTGTATGCTTTTACCTTTGCTTTCACATTGCTGCGCAGTTTCCGCAGTACCGCCAGGGTTTTGGTATCGTTCGGGAACCAGATGCGCAGTAAGGCTATGGCTATGGCAAAGGTCATCAGCTTTTCCGGGGATACCGGCAGCCACAGGAAGGCAAGGTATGCGCCCGATACGGCCAGCATCCATGGGATTTCGAAATATCCGCCGATGGCGAAGAGGATGTAGGACCAGCCGTTTGTGATCATCCAGGCCACAGCCAGACACAGCAGAAGGCGCGGGTTGGTGATGAACTGCAGGATTTTGATCAGTTTTTCTTTCATGTTCCGTGTTTTCCTTTACTCAAGAAGGACAAACCATTTTTTATCGCTTTCCAGAATCCCTTCGTTCCGCAGTTTGCTGATCTCCGCGGACAGACCGCTGCGGTCCACTTCCAGATAATCGGCCAGTTCCTGACGGTCGTAGGGGATCTCAAAGCGGTTTCTGCCCGTCTTTTTGGCGTAGAAGGACAGGTAGGTCAGCAGCTTTTCTCTGGTGGAGCGCTTGGAAATGATCTCGATTTTATGGTGGAACAGGATGGTTTTGGTGGCCAGATCCTTCATCAGATTGAAGATCAGCTGCTGATGGAAGCCGCAATGGTTGCTGCAGGTATGCAGAATATGAGAGGCTTCGATGAGCATAATTTCGCTGGGTTCGTTGGCAATAACGGTGATGGGAACGGCGTTTACTTCCGCGCAGGCAAAGGCTTCGCCGAACACTTCTCCGCTTTCCACTTCGGTCAGGATACTGCGGTTGCCGTAATAGTCCACCTGAATTACCTGTGCGTTGCCGGAAAGGACGATGCCGATATATCTTGCCGGATTCCCTTCCGCAATGACTGTATATTTTTTATCGAAAAATTCCACTCTTGCGCCCATGCAGGTCAGCATTTTCCGCATATCCTCTTCCGTAATCCCGATAAATAAAGGACATTTTTTCAGCGTGGCCATATATTTTTCCATAATTCTTCCCCTTTTGTTGAAATTTCAACATACTTGACGGGATTATTATACTATAATATTCTCAGAAAAACAAGAGGCAGTTTCGGGTACCGGATTGCTCGGTGACTGCAGCTGCTTCAATCCACGAACCAAGGAGATGTATTATGAAAATAGCTTTCTTTGATGCAAAGCCTTATGACAAGCCGTCTTTTGACAGATACGGAGAAATGTACGGTATTGTTTTCAAATATTACGAAACCAAGCTGACGGAAGATACGGTTGGTCTGGCAGAAGGTGCTGACGGCGTTTGCGTATTCGTGAACGATACGGTCAATGCGGCTGTGATCGACCGGTTGTGTGAGATGAATGTCCGGGTTGTGGCTCTGCGGTGTGCGGGGTTCAACAATGTGGATATGAAGTATGCGTTCGGGCGGATTCATGTGCTCAGGGTGCCTGCCTATTCTCCCTATGCAGTTGCGGAACACACCATGGCACTGCTGCTGACATCCATCCGCCGGATCCACAAGGCTTTCATCCGTACGAGGGACTACAATTTCAGTCTTGCCGGGATGACCGGGTTTGATCTCCACGGAAAAACCGTCGGTGTGATCGGTACGGGACGGATCGGACGGGTATTCATCGATATCTGCCGGGGATTCGGCATGCGGGTATTGGCTTACGACAAATTCCCCGTCCCCGGACTGGACAATGGGGACACGATCCGTTATGTGTCTCCGGAAGAGCTTTTCCGGAACAGCGACATTATTTCCCTGCACTGCCCGCTGACGGAAGAGACCTACCACATCATTGATGCCGTTTCCCTGGAACAGTGCAAGCGCGGTGTGGTACTGCTGAATACGTCCCGCGGTGCGCTGGTGGATGCGGAGGCACTTCTGGCTGCGATCAAATCCCGTCGGGTTGGTGCGGCCTGTCTGGATGTGTATGAGGAAGAATCGGATTTCTTCTTTGAGGATTATTCCGGACATATTCTGGACGACGACACGCTGGCGAGACTGATCTCCATGCCCAATGTGATCGTTACTTCCCATCAGGCATTTCTGACGGAAGAGGCTCTTTCCAATATTGCCGAAACCACGGTGCAGAACCTGATTGGATTTTTCGAGCATGGGGAGTGTCCCAATGAGCTTTGTTACCGTTGCGGAGAAGCTTCGGACTGCAAAACCGGAAAATGTTTTTGAAAAAATTGAAAAAAGTTTTGTTTTGTTGAAATTTCAACATATTTATTCCCACCAAACAGGTATAATATACTCAGAAACAAGGAAAAATAACAGGAGGACGATATGAAAAGAAAAATCATCCGGATCGATGAAGATAAATGCAACGGATGCGGAGCCTGTGCGGCGGCCTGTCACGAAGGTGCGATCGAGATGATCGGCGGCAAGGCAAAGCTGACCAGAGAAGACTACTGCGACGGTCTCGGCGATTGTCTCCCGGCCTGTCCCATGGATGCCATCTCCTTTGAAGAAAGAGAAGCACCGGCTTACAATGAAGAAGCGGTCAGACAGGCGAAGATGCAGAAGCACGGTGTCAAGCTGCCCTGCGGATGTCCCGGTACGCAGTCCAAAACGATCCGCCGTGATGCCCCCCGTCCCCAGCTCAAAGCATCGGATATGGTAAACAGTCAGCTGATGCAATGGCCCTGCCAGATCAAGCTGGTCCCCACCAATGCGCCTTACTTTGAAAATGCCAATCTGCTGATCGCGGCGGACTGCACGGCATACGCCTACGGGAATTTCCACAACGAATTCATCCGCGGACATATTACCCTGATCGGCTGTCCAAAGCTGGATGAAGGAGATTATGCGGAAAAGCTTACCGCCATCATAAAGAACAACAACATAAAGAGTGTCACCATCGTACGCATGGAAGTGCCCTGCTGCGGCGGGATCGAAAATGCGGCAAAACGTGCCCTGCAGGCCAGCGGCAAATTCATTCCCTGGCGTGTGGTTACCATCTCTACGGATGGAAAAATTCTTTTTTAATTCATCACACAAACTTGCATAACCATGGATAATGTGGTATAATAACAGAAGATACTGTAAGTAATGCGATACAGGAGAAATGATATGACAATCACGAAGGATATTCAGTACATCGGCGTAAACGATCGGAAAGTGGATCTTTTTGAAGGTCAGTATGCGGTTCCGAACGGTATTTCCTACAACTCTTATGTAATTCTCGACGACAAGATCGCCGTTATGGACACGGTAGATGCAGGCTTTACCCATGAATGGCTGGATAATCTCCAGAATGTTCTGGGTCCGAGAAAGCCCGACTATCTGGTGGTTCAGCACATGGAACCCGACCATGCCGCCAATATCCACAACTTTGCCAAAAATTATCCCGAGGCAAAGATTGTTTCTTCCGCCAAAGCTTTTACCATGATGAAGAACTTCTTCGGTACGGAATTCGAAGACAGACGGATCGTTGTGGGCGAAGGGGATTCCCTCTCCCTCGGCAGACACAATCTGGTATTTGTAACCGCACCCATGGTACACTGGCCGGAAGTTATCGTTACCTATGACACCGAGGACAAGGTTCTCTTCTCCGCGGACGGATTCGGCAAGTTCGGTACGCCCGACACAAGCGAACCCTGGGCTGACGAAGCAAGACGTTACTTCATCGGTATCGTCGGCAAGTACGGCGCACAGGTACAGGCACTGCTGAAGAAGGCCGGCGGTCTGGATATTCAGACGATCTGTCCCCTCCACGGTCCCGTGCTGAAGGAAAACCTCGGTTATTATCTGGATCTGTACAACACCTGGTCCAGCTATCAGCCCGAGGAAGACGGTATTGTGATTGCATACACCTCGGTTTACGGCAACACCAAGAAGGCTGTGCAGATTCTGGCGGAAAAGCTGACTGCAAGCGGCTGCCCCAAGGTTGTGGTACACGATCTGGCCAGAGCCGATATGTCCGCCGCCGTTGCCGATGCTTTCCGTTACAGCAAGCTGGTACTGGCTACCACTACCTACAATGCGGAAATCTTCCCCTTCATGCATGAATTCATCAATCATCTTACCGAACGCAACTTCCAGAACCGTACCGTTGCTTTCATTGAAAACGGCAGCTGGGCTCCTCTTGCGGCAAAGGTGATGAAGAGTCTGTTTGAAAAGAGCAAGAATATTACCTATACCGACACCACCGTTCGTATTCTCTCCTCTCTCGATGAAACCAGCAAGGGTCAGCTGAATGACCTGGTAAGTGAACTGTGCAGAGAATATCTGGCACGTCAGGATGAAACAGCCAACAAGAACGACCTTACCGCACTGTTCAACATCGGTTACGGTCTGTATGTGATTACTTCCAACGATGGCAAGAAAGACAATGGTCTGATCGTGAACACCGTTACACAGGTTACAAGCACGCCCAACAGGATCGCTGTGACAATCAACAAGGATAATTATTCCCACCATGTGATCCGTCAGTCCGGTAAGATGAACATCAACTGTCTGAGTGTGGATGCGCCTTTTGCGGTATTTGAAGCGTTCGGCTTCCGCAGCGGCAGAAATGTGGATAAGTTTGCAGACTGCACGCCCCTCCGTTCCGACAACGGTCTGGTATTCCTGCCCCGGTTCATCAATTCCTTTATGTCTCTGAAGGTAGAACAGTATATGGATCTGGATACCCACGGCATGTTTATCTGCTCCATCACTGAAGCCAGAGTGATCTCCGACAGAGAAACCATGACCTACACCTACTACCAGAACAACGTAAAGCCCAAGCCGGAAGTGGAAGGCAAGAAGGGTTATGTCTGCAAGATTTGCGGTTATGTTTACGAGGGTGATACCCTGCCGGAAGACTATGTCTGCCCCCTCTGCAAGCACGGCGCATCCGATTTTGAACCTATCAAGTAAGTCATACGGAAACGTACGCAATATATTTTCACTGGAGGTTATTTTATGATGAATGAAAAAGTACATGAACTGCTGAATCAGCAGATCAACAAGGAATTCTACTCCGCTTATCTGTATCTGCAGTTCTCCAATTACTTCAAGGCAAAGTCCCTGGACGGTTTTGCCAACTGGTACATGATCCAGGCACAGGAAGAAAGAGATCATGCGCTGCTGTTCTATCAGTATCTGCAGAACAACAACATGCCCGTAACGCTGGGCGCCATTGAGGAACCCATTCAGGAGTTCGAAAGCAATATGGCTGTGCTGGAAGCCGGTCTGAATCATGAAATTTATGTAACTTCCCTGATCAACGACATTTATGCGGCGGCTTATGAAGTAAAGGATTTCAGAACCATGCAGTTCTTAGACTGGTTTGTCAAGGAACAGGGCGAAGAAGAAACCAACGCCAATGATCTGATCTCCAAAATGGAGCTGTTCGGCTCCGACCCCAAGAGCCTGTATATGCTGAATCAGGAACTGGGTACAAGAGTATATACCGCACCTTCCCTGGTGCTGTAAAACAATATTACATGATTTGTTCTTATACAGAAAGGATTTATGATTATGAAAAAGTATGTTTGCGATGTTTGCGGTTATGAATATGACGAAGCTGTAGGAGATCCCGACAACGGTATCGAACCCGGCACCAAGTTTGAAGATCTGCCCGAGGATTTCGTTTGCCCTCTGTGCGGCGTAGGTAAGGAAGATTTCTCCGAAGCGGAATAAGCGAGGATATTATGAGGGACAATTACACGATCTGCAACTGCAAGAAAGTAAGCTTTTACGATGTCGCCGATGCCCTTGCCAAGCACAAGGATTTCAAGGATGTTCTGGAAGCTTTTGAGAATGTGCAGAAGGTAACACACTGCTCTACCGGATGCGGCGGATGTCATGACAAGGTACTGGATGCCATCTCCGAACTGCTGATGGGCAGCGAAAAACTGTAATATTTCAGTAAAAAGGTATCCTCTGCCTTTCCGGTGAGTGATACCTTTTTGGTTCTTATCCCTGTATGAAATTTGTATGCCGTGTTCTGGCGGCGGATGGAGATTATTTATGGAAATGGTACTTATAACGGCGCTGGGTGTCGGCGGGGCAACGATATTCGGTTCGCTGATCGGTTTTCTGTTCAAGAATCTGTCCCATCGGTTCTCGGATATTATTCTGTCCTTCTCGGCCGGGGTTATGTTATCTGCCGCGGTTCTGGGTCTGGTGCTTCCCTCTCTGGAGTACGGCGGGAAATACGGACTGATTATTACGATTTTCGGTATTTTCGCCGGTGCCCTTTGTCTGAACCTGATCGACAAGCTGGTACCCCATCTGCACAAGCTTATGGGTGCGGACATTGAGCCCCACGGGAACACCAATCTGAGCAAGGTTCTGCTGTTTGTACTGGCGATTGGCATACATAATCTGCCGGAAGGAATCGCGGCCGGTGTGGGATTCGGTTCCGGGAATGTATCCCAGGCACTGATGATTGCCGGCGGTATTGCGCTGCAGAATATTCCCGAAGGTATGGTCATCATTGCGCCCATGCTGGCTGCCGGTGTTACGCCGAAAAAGACGTTCATCTGTGCGATGATCACGGGGCTTGTGGAGGTTGTCGGCACGCTGATCGGATATTTTGCGGTCAGTCTGGCTTCGGCGATTCTGCCCTTCGCACTTGCCTTTGCGGGTGGGACGATGTTATATGTGGTCAGTGATGAGATGATTCCCGAAACCCATGCGCACGGCAGTGAAAGAGGAGCGACCTATGCGCTGCTGGTGGGATTTTGTCTGATGCTGATGATTGATGTTTTACTGGGATGAAACAGAAGAAGCAGTGAGGATTTTGCGTTCTCACTGCTTCTTTTATTTCGTGTTATAAACACTCTTCTCTGTATTTCCCACAGTACCATCCAATAACACCGTTTCTTTTCACAATACATCCCTTTGATGTTTTTTCAATCACAGATAACATATCCCCTTTTTGAACAGGCAGCAGATAGTCCGTGTAGTCTGTACAATCGGTTTCATTTATCAAATAGGAATTGGGAATATATAACTTTCGACCGCTTTCCAGATGTTCAACATAGGAAAACTCTCCTCCGGTTTCCAGAAGCTGAATCTTTCGGTTGAACCAATGTATCTGTATAAAATCCGTACTTTCCTTTTGATCTTCAAGCGCATAAATAACCGGGAGAGGATCATAACTGATATAGGATATGTTATTGACAGAGGCATCGATATCCGGGATAATAAGAATGTTTAATTGGCATCCTTTCTTCAGACCACAGGCACCATCTATCGATATAATTCTTTTTTCACGATTGATGATAGGATTCAATTGCTGTATTGATGTATTGTACAAAGACACCGGCCAATGACCGACTATAACATATTTATCGAAAACATGATTGGTTTTATTACAAAAATCATCGTACTTTGTCAATTGATAAAAATCAACATTTTCATTTTCTTCTGCCGTTTTTTCGACCAGACCGCCGTGGACAAATATGAAATTTTGTGTCTCCACTATAGTTGGAAGTTCCGCAAGAAAACGAAATTCGTCCTTATAGTATTCGATTATTCTGTTTTTTGCCAGTAATGTATCCTCTGGGGAATTGATGTTAAATCCACATCCTATGGCAAGTTCGTCATAAAAGTCAGATCCCCATCTTTTACGGTACTGTATAAGGGAGTCATAGAATATGTCCACATTCTCTTCATGCAGATCATAAATAAGCTGGGCTCTCCAAGCATCTACATTACCAATGAGTGGAATTACATTTCCACATTGGCATAACTCCATAATGTATTGCAAAGTTCCCAAACTGTTCGGCCCTTTAGATATCATATCTCCTACAATGATTAAAATATCGTCATCGGAAAATTTTATTTTTTCTAAGGCAGATTTCAGATAGGACAGATGACCATGAATATCACTCATAACAAGGATGCGTCTACCGGATTCTATATTGATTTTCCGGATTCGTGTTTGAGTAAACATTTTTGTAAATCACCCTTTCAATTTTTTGTAGTAATCGTACATGTTGAACAGTTGGTAATTTGTTTATCATTTTCCTTTGCAGTGAGGATTTTGCGTTCTCACTGCTTTTTTGTTGTTTTAATGGATCCGTTTTTCCAAGCGTCTCTTCTCTCTATCCGCTTCTGCGACCGCAGCATCACCGTCGTTATATCCCCATTCTTCTTTTATGCACGTGATGATTCTGTCATAGGTTTCTGCGGCTTTTTGATATTGACCCAAAATTTCGTAAATGGTAGAAATCCCGTGTAGAGCGTCCGTGAATCTGGGTTTCTGATTTTCTTCTGCTTTCCACGAAGATTCATAATACTGTATTGCCATTTCGTATTCACATTTCCGTGCATGGTACTGGGCGGTTTCAAAGAGAAAACCGCTGTTGTCCGCAAAATCCCGCAGGGCGTTTTCCATGATAGAATCTGCTTTTTTCTCATCATATTCTGCCAAGGCAATGTAAGCCTGATAGACGGGAACCAAAAATGGCTTATGTGCGGGAAGGGTTTGGTACATTTCCAGATATTTTTTTGCTTCAGATGTACGGTGATCAGCAATTAAGTTATCCATGACCTCATAATACGGTAACGGAGTTTTGGGAACAACCGTGTCGTTTTCAATCACTTTTTTGTAGAAATCAATAACTGCTGTGTGATTTCCTGCATTCCAGTCCCATATACTTGCACCTTCTGCTTTCTGGAGGAGCCACTGACACTCTTTCTTTTCCGGATTTCTCATGATTGCTTCATGGGCAAACTCGCGGACTTTTGCTGCGTCTGCTTCCATACGGTGGTGATACAGCTGTGCAAGCAAGCTCAGGATTCTTGTTCTGTCCGCATTTTCTTCAAGCTGATTTTTCAAAAAACTCTCGTATTCGCTGAAGACGTCCGCGGTAAATTCTTCCTCAATATCCAATCGTTTTTCGATCCGGTACAGTTTTTGATCAATGGTCAGGTCAAAAAGTTCATCAATTGTAACGCCAAGTTCACCGGCCAGTGCCGGTAATAATGTAATATCCGGCATCGTGACGGCAGTTTCCCATTTGGATACCGACTGCGGGCTGATGCCGAGTTTGAGAGCAAGCTGCTCCTGGGTCAAGCCTGCTTTAGATCTGAGTTGTTTGATTTTATTTCCGATTTCCATACGATTCTCCGTTTGTTATAGATCAAAGGCCTTTGTGTATATAGTATAGCATTGGATTTACGGAAAATCAATAACGTATTTTTATTATGGGATCACCTGATGGGTGATTTGCCACTGGATTATGCTGTCGGTACTCCTTTGTATGGTAATATGGGGGGATAAAGGAAAACTACCACGCTTGCACGCAGGAGTTTTGTGTCGTGTGTCCGATTTAGATGCAAAGCCGTGTGTGGCTGATTTAGATGCACGCAGATTTTGCAGAGGGTAGACTCCCCCCTTGGCGATGATGGGGGTTAAAAGATTCCGCGGTCTACCGGACTTTTAACGCCATGTTTGCAACGAAGTCCTATGTAATGAACTTCGAACAATGGATAATTATATTGTTGCTTCAATAGTAATACCGTCAAAAGTGGC
>SVTO01000060.1 GCA_015063745.1 Oscillospiraceae bacterium
AACCGCTTTAGCGGAAGCGAGTAAAAGTGGTGCGGGCGTCGGACATTCGGAGCGCGAGTAGCGCTGGCCGGTAATAGCCCCTTATAGGGGCAGTGCAAACCACCGGCTAAGCCGGTGGTTTTGATTGGTATCAGTCTTCCGTCATATGTACTTCTTCCCAAACATTACCGCGAATCCGGATGGTACGGATTTCGTAAGGCTTCACGGGAATCTCCATAACACGCCCGAAGAAATGGAGAATTGCGGTCTGCTCCCTGCCGGCAAATTCATACAGCCGGACGATCAGACTGTCGTCATCCTCACATTCCTTGACGGCACCCACATACACGCTTTCACATTCCAGACCCATAAAGCTGTGCTCGGCGGCGAAAATACCGTCGTGGTTGGCTTCACAGATCACCAGAGGCGGGTTGTTGAAGGATGCGGCCAGCGCAGGGATCCGGTTTTCGGCAAAATCGCCGGTGTGGATCATCACTCTTACGCCGCCCTCGGTGATACCCTGTTCCATGTAGGGATAATCCGCCTTGGGATTCAGATCGCACAGACGCAGATCCCCGTAGATGCAGCTGCGGAGAACGCTCAGGGAAACGCTGTCGTCCATTTTGTTGTAGGAGAACAGGCTGTCTGCGATCAGGGAAACGCCGCAGGTACCGTCCTGCATGGACAGCCATTCGCCCATGGGCTTGTCGGCGGTGCAGTCCCCTCTGGATTCCGTGGAACCGGGGGAGGCCACGATCAGTTCGCTGCAGCCCGTGTGGAAGGTAAGCTTGAGAACGGTATGCTTTTCGTTCCAGTTGACGATATATTTTACATCAAAGTAATCCTTGTCGTTGTAGAAGGTGTAATACAGCGTCAGTCTGGACTTGCGGAAGGTGTGTACGGCCTTTACGGTGGTTCTGTAATGACCGTTTTCCGTAACCGCAATGCTTTCCGGCCGGAAGTCTTCCAGTCTGCAGCCGTATCCGGTGGTTTTGAAGCACCATGTATCCGCTTCATCGGCAAAACACTCGGGGATCAGAATGTTCTCAAAGGTCTTGCCCGTTTTCCGGGAACGGATACTGTCAATAAAGCCGGTGTCCTTGTTGAAATCCACGACAAACGCACCGGTATCGATGGTCTTCAGCTCCTCATCGGCCACCACAACCGCTTCTTCGCCGGTCTGGTAAACGATGAAGGACTTGTAACCCATGGCGGGAACATCGCCGTCGAAGACAAAGCGTGTGCGGAAGCCTTCGATAACCGATCTTTCCAGTATGATCTGACAGGGATATACCTTGCCGGTTTCGTCCTTCACCACCATTCCGCCGGTATACGCGGGGAATTCGTGGAGCCACTGTACCTCACCCTCAATGGGACCGGCATAGGGCTGATCGTTCAGGTTCCATACCACCAGATTCCATGCGTTGTCGGGATTTCTGCCGGGCATTCTGATCTGGTGCGTGATGGACTGCAGGGCGAAATGGGTGATCTCGTCCGCTGTCTGGATCGCACGGCCCTGACCGTTGTAGGCATCGAAATAAGCCTGCTTTATGGATGCGCCGCCCAGAATATCGTGGAACTGGTTAAAGAGCACATCTTCCCAGCATCCCTTCAGCTTTGCTTTGGGGTAGGGACGGCTCATGAGCTTGCCTGCAATGACGGAGGCCTTTTCCGCATTGAGTACGGCATATTCGGCAATCCGGTTTCTCTTTTTGATCTCGTGATTGTTGGTGTAAACACCGAAGTCCCCGGTGATCATCTCCCCTTCCACGGTAACTTTCGGCTCGTCCTGGGCTTCAAAGTATCCGGTAACGGTGGAGAAGCGGATGTCGTAATCCTTTTCGTCGTTCAGCAGATGGATGTCCGCAATGGCTTTTTTGGTAGGTGCACCGCCGTGGTTGGTAACGCCGTATACCATCAGCTCGTCACAGTCGGATGTACCCAGGTGTTCTTCGGCCTTTTCTACGTTTTTGGCCATATCCTTATTGTAAATCTCGCTGAACTGACCGGCACGGAAGGCTCTGACGGTACTGCCGTCCTTGCCCTTCCATGCGAAATAGGGGGAGGGAATATCGTAGTGATAGATCTCCGGACGGCACATACAGTAGTACTGCATATGGCTTTTTTGCAGGATCTGGGGGGTGATGGAGTTGTGCCCGAAGGAGTCGATGTTGAATACCGTGTCGGAATACTTCCCGAAATTCTCCATCAGATACCGCTGACCGTACAGACTGTGGCGCACATAGCTTTCACCGGTACCTGTGTAGCAGTCGGGCTGCAGATACCAGCCTTCACAGAGTTCCCATCTGCCTTCTCTGACTCTTTCCGTGATCTCGGCGAACATATCGGGATCCACCTGTCTGATCCACTCAAAAACCGGCGGGGTGGCGAAGGAATAAATGAAATCCTTATCTTCCTTCATTCTGTCCAGCGCACTGCGGAAGGTGGAATGGATGGACGCCATGGCTTCATCCCATTTCCAGAGCCAGACGGGGTCGAAATGGGTGTTGCCGATCATGTAAATATTCTTCATAAAATCCTCAACTGATTGGATAAAGTGCGGCTGCGGGACTATTCTTCCGGCTTACGCAACGGGATATTCGTTGCCCAGCAGGTACAGCGCCGGTTCGTCCTCTTCGATTTCGGGGAAACGGCCGGTGGGCTCGTGGAAACGGTTGTCCACTCTGTCGTCGTTTACCTTGGAAACTTCACCCAGTAAGATCATGCCGGTACCCTTTTCGCCCCAGAACTTGTGGTACAGACCGCAGGGCAGGGAAATGCTTTCACCGGGCTTAACGCGGATGATGGTGCCGGGTTCTACCTGGAATTCGCGGCCGTCCATGTTTACGGTAACGGGGGTTTCCAGGTCGAATTCTTCATCCTTGGTGCTGTTGTATACCTGAACCAGCAGGTTTCCGCCGCCGCGGTTGATGATGTCTTCCATCTTGCTCCAGTGGAAGTGGTAGGGGGTGATCTGTTCTTCGCGGACGATCAGCAGCTTTTCCGCATAGGGCTTCACGTACTTGGGATTGCTGAAGTTGCCGTTGCGGATGGTGATCATCAGCAGACCGATCTTTTCGTAATCACCGGAACCGAAGTCGGTGATGTCCCAGCCCAGCATGTTGTCACGGATTTCGTCGTATTCCTTGCCCTTGGTTGCCCATTCTTCGGGGCTCCAGAAAATGAAGGGCGGCAGCTTGAAGTTCATCTGGTCGATGAAAGCAACAGCTTCTCTCATGATGTTGTTCAGTTCGGATCTTTTCATGTATTTGTACCTCTCAAATAAAATATTTTCAGAAAAACGCTTCCGCAGACCGGTTTCGCGGGCGGAATCCCACCCCACCGGAGCACTGCGGCGTACTGAATTGATTATAGCACACAATTATGGTAAATGTCAATAAAATTCAGTACAATCTCCCGAAAACGACCGCTGTTTTCCAAGTCCGCCTTGACAAAAGTCTACAATCATTGTATACTATATCCGATAAATCTACAAAAACAACCAATCTTATACCGGGAAAAATATGATGAATCAGAATATCGAAAGTATACTGCAGTCCCACGCCGAAGCCTATCCGCTGATGGAACCCCGTGACGCTGTGAAGCTGATCTACCAGAGCGTTTTCGGCCCCGGACATTTTATCCCCTCCCCCTCCTCGGCCGCAGAATGGCTGAAGAAGGAATATAATACCGTCTCCCATGAAAATCCTCCCCGTATCGAATCCCTTGGCAGTACGGCAAGAGTGTATATCGACACACCCTTTACCGAAGAAAAACTGAACCTGCTTGCACGTGTGTTCTGCGCCTCCGCCGAATCCTTCTGCAAAGGCTATGATACGGCGGACGAAGGATTCCGCGGGGCTTTTGAGGAGAACCTTGCCTGCCTGCGTGGGATGGCGGAAACGGGCAGATTTGTTTTTTCCGTCGCAGAACTGGATGCCTGGCTGGCCGAATACCGTGCAGCCGGATACCCGCCGGTCAGCCACAGCGAAACCTACCGCAGAGCCTATGCCCCCGCCTACCGTGTGATCGACAGCCGGTATGTCCGGATTCTCGGTCTGCTGGCGGCAATCGATACCCGACTGGCTGCATCCGACCGTGTGGTTCTGGCCGTGGACGGACGCTGTGCTTCGGGAAAATCCACCATTGCGGAATACATCAGCCGCATGTATCCCACATCCGTGATCCATATGGACGATTTCTTCCTGCCGGGAGAACTGCGCACCCCGGAACGCATGGCGGAAACCGGCGGCAATCTCCACAGGGAACGCTTTCTGGAAGAGGTGATCCCCCATCTCCGCGGCAGAGCCTTTACCCATCGGGTGTTCCAATGCTCCACCTTCACCTATGCCGAAACGCCCCGCACGGTGGAGGACAATCCCCTGATCCTGTGCGAAGGCTCCTACGCCCTGCACCCGGATTTCGGGAAGTATTATGACATGGCGGTATTCTCGGATATAGAACCGGAAAAACAGCTTACCCGTATTCGTGAGAGGGACGGGGAATACATGCTGAATCGGTTCCGGAACGAATGGATTCCCATGGAGGAAAAGTATTTCACGGAAATGCACATCCGGGAAAAATGTGATTTTGTTCTGGATTAAGATTGTGTGATCCGGAGTTTTTCATAAATGGAAAGGAGAAAACCATGACCTTCAAAAACTGTGTACTGGGTATAGAACTGGGTTCCACCAGAGTCAAGGCGGTGCTTCTGGACGAAAAACGTCTTCCCGCCGCATCCGGCAGCTGTGAATGGGAAAACCGGCTGGAAAACGGCATTTGGACATACGCTCTGGAGGACGCCCACGCATCCCTGCAGAAATGCTATGCCGACTTGAAAAAGAACGTATATGAAAAATACGGCACAGTCCTGACGGAAGTCGGCGCGATCGGGATTTCCGGCATGATGCACGGCTATCTGGCCTTCGATGCCAATGACAATTTGCTCTGTCCCTTCCGTACCTGGCGCAATACCATCACCGCCGAGGCATCGGAGATTCTGACGGATCTGTTGGGGATGCACATTCCCCAGAGATGGAGCATCGCCCACCTGTATCAGGCCGTACTGCACGAAGAATCCCACCTGCCGTCTCTGGCGCATCTGAACACACTGTCCGGCTACATCCACTACAGACTGACGGGAAAAAGAGTTCTGGGCATCGGAGACGCATCCGGTATGTTCCCCGTGGACAGTACCGCACTTGACTACAATGGGGAAATGCTGGAGAAGACGGAAAAACTGCTTGCCGCAAAGCACTACCCATGGGTCCTGAGGGACATTCTGCCCACGGTTCTTCCCGCCGGTGCGGATGCCGGTGTTCTGACCCCCGAAGGTGCGGCATTTCTGGATCCCGCGGGAGATCTGAAGCCGGGGATTCCCATGGCACCGCCGGAAGGAGACGCCGGAACCGGTATGACCGCAGTGAACGCTGTGGCCGTGCGAACCGGTAATGTATCTGCCGGTACATCCATTTTCGCCATGGTGGTTACGGACAAACCCCTCGGCCTGCATAAGGAAATCGACATGGTAGCTACCCCCGCCGGTCTGCCCGTTGCCATGGTACACTGTAACAACTGTACCTCGGACATCAACGCATGGGTGAATCTGTTCGGCGAATTCGCAGAGGCAGCGGGTATTGCCATGGATAAGGACACCCTGTATCCTCTCCTGTTCGGCAAAGCGCTGGAAGGGGAAGGGGACTGCGGCGGACTTGTCAGCTATAACTATTATTCCGGAGAACACATCACGGGGATGAGCGAAGGCCGTCCGGTATTTGCACGGATGGAAAATGCCGCCATGACGCTGGCCAATTTCATGAGAACCCACCTCTATTCCGCTCTTGCCTCCCTGCGTATCGGACTGGATATGCTTACGGAAGAAAATGTCACCATCAACTCCCTCTGCGGACACGGCGGATTTTTCAAGGTGCCGGGTGTGGGGCAGAGATTCCTTTCCGCAGCCGCCCGTACGCCGGTTACGGTTATGGAAAGCGCGGGAGAAGGCGGCCCCTACGGCATGGCGCTGCTGACCTCGTATATGCTGACTGCGGACAAGGGCGAATCCCTAGAGGATTTTCTGGCCAAGAAGGTATTCGCCGCTGTGCCCATGACCACGCAGATGGCGGATGAGGCGGATATTGCCGGATTTGATACCTTCCTCGCACGGTACAAAGCCGGTCTTGCCATCGAAGATGCCGCAATCCGGACAATTTAATGATCCCCAAACAAAAGCGCTGCCGCAGTAAAAAAGTTTTGATCGACCTTTTTCAAAAGGTCGTGGGGATTGAAGGGGCAACGCCCCTCATCGACCTCCGCAGAGGTCGAAATACCCATGACATCTGGAAAAGTTCCTCTTTTTGGTACTTTTTCTCCTCGCTAAAGGAGAAAAAGTACGAATAAACGGCTTGAACTAAAGAAGGGCTGTTGCATTCAGGAAATTTCATCCTAAATGCAACAGCCCTTCTTTCTATACAGATTCTTATTCCGGGATTTTGGAAATTACGGTTTTGTACAGATACGCAAACATGATCAGACTGACCAGAATGGACATGATCTCCGCAATGGGGTAGGACCACCATACCATATTGACATTTCCCGACAGGGACAGCAGATAGGCGGCGGGAACCAGTACCACCAACTGACGGGCGAATGAGATCATCATGGAGGATACACCTCTGCCCAGCGCCTGGAACACGGAGGAAAGGGCGATACAGATGCCGGCGCAGATAAAGCTGATGCTGATGATCCGCAGGGCGGGAACACCGATGGACATCATTTCTTCACCTGCATCAAACAAACGGAGCATGGGTTCCGGGATCACCTGCATCAGGGTAAGTCCCACCAGCATGAAGCAGCTGGCAATGACGCAGGCCGAAACGATTGCCTGTATCATACGCTTACGCTTCCGGGCACCGTAGTTGTAGGCGATTACGGGAATGACACCGTTGTTCAGCCCGAATACCGGCATGAAGGCAAAGCTCTGGAGCTTGAAGTAAACCCCGAATACGCTGGCCGCAATGTCGGAGAAGCCGTTGAGGATCTTGTTCATGGCTGTGGTCGTGACACTGCCGATCCCCACCATGATGATGGACGGAATACCCACCGCATAGATCCGTCCGATGATGGGCAGATCGGGTTTGAAGTGGGCCGGCTTTATACGGATTTCCGTATTGTATCTGTGATTCAGAATAATACCGAGGATAAAAGCAACGATCTGACCCAGTACGGTTGCCAGAGCCGCGCCGGCCGTACCCATACGGGGGAAACCGAGCAGACCGAAAATGAAGATGGGGTCAAGGATGATATTCACAATCGCCCCGATGCCCTGCGTGAACATGGTGTAGATCGTTTTGCCGGTGGACTGCATCAGTCTCTCGAACATGATCTCCCCGAAAATGCCGAAGGACAGCACCGTGCAGATCTGCAGATAGATTCTGCCTTCCGCAATGATGGAGGGAGTGGAGGTCTGGAAGGCGATGAACTTTTCCGCAAAGAACAGACCGAAGAGCAAAAAGATCATATATCCCACACCGGCAAGAAGAATCCCGTTTGCGGCGGTTTTGTTGGCCTTTTCGAAATTCTTTTCGCCCAGACTCTTGGAAAGCAGGGCATTCACGCCGACGCCCGTACCGGTAGCGGTGCCGATCATCAGATTCTGGGCGGGGAACGCATAGGATACGGCAGCCAGCGCGTCCTGACTGTAGCGGGCTACGAATACGCTGTCCACCACATTATACAGCGCCTGCACCAGCATGGAGATGATCATGGGTAAGGACATGGCCAGTATCAGCTTTGGAACGGGCATAACGCCCATTTTGTTTTCCTGTGTCATAGGATTCCTCCGGATAAAAGCAAAAATTACAACAGTATATATTATACCCTGAAATGTGCCGGTTGTAAATCGGGAGAATGGGCTGAAATTCTCCTTTTTTCTCCGGATGACTTATCACATTTGACGGATTTGGTTTGCGGATTCAAATACATCAGAAAATCGCCTGACTCAGAGAGACAAGCGATTTTTTCTGAATTATCCGTTGTTTGTGGGTTTGTCGGGGGGCTTATGTCCTTCGCCGGGACCAAATCCTTCGGGGGGCTTATGTCCGCCGCGGGGGCCGAAACCGTCGGGAGGTCTGTGGCCGTCATGGGGTCTGTGTCCGTGAAGCGGTCCGAAACCTTCGGGGGGATTCTGTCCGAAGGACGGCGGGGGCAGGGTGGCATCTTCGTCCGCAATCACACCCTCGTTTTCGCTGGTGATATACCGCTTAGCCTGGGTGGAGAACAGATTCCAGTACACACCGCGCTTCTGCATCAGTTCGGCGTGGTTGCCGATTTCGATGACCTGACCGTGTTCCAGAACCACAATCTTGTTGGCAACCGTGGCGCTGGACAGACGGTGGGATACGAAAATGGTGGTCTTGTCCGCTCTGAGACTGTCGAACTGGTTGTAGATTTCCTGTTCCGCAATGGCGTCGAGGGAAGCGGTGGGCTCGTCCAGAATCACAATATCCGAATCGCTGTAGAACGCACGGGCAATGGACAGCTTCTGCCACTGACCGATGGACAGTTCAATACCGTTTTCTTCGAAATACCGCATCAGAGGCGTGTCATATCCGTCGGGCAGATCGTTGATGAACGCATCCGCGCTGCTCTGCTTTGCCGCATACTGAATTTCTTCCATGCCGGCATCACGGGACAGCTGACCGAACTTGATGTTTTCGGTAACGTTCACCGCATACTTGCCGAAGTCCTGGAAAATGATACCGTACAGACTGTAGAGATCGGCCACATCATATTCCCGGATGTCCCGGCCGTCCAGATAGATACACCCTTCCGTGGGGTCGTACAGACGGGTAAGCAGCTTGATCAGCGTGGTCTTGCCCGCCCCGTTGAGACCTACCAGAACTACGGTATCACCGGGTTCGATGGTCAGATTCACATTCTTGATCACATCCCGTTCCGTACCGGGGTATCGGAAGGATACGTTTTCCAGACGGATCTGGTGACCGGTGTGGTGCTGCAGCTTGGCCGGTTCCGCAAGTGTGGGGATCACGGTGGGCTCTTCCTTCATGAAGGCGATCAGGTTGTCGATGAACAGAGTACCTTCGTAAATGGAAGCGGTGGTGCCGATCAGCGTACCGATACCGCCGGCGATACTGGTCAGGGCGTTGGTGTAGTAGGTATAGTTACCGACTTCGTAATTGCCTTCGTACACACCCTTGGCGATGAGAATGAACAGGGCACAGTTCACGGCAGTAGTGAGAACGGAGGAGATCATATGCCAGATGCCTTCGCCGATGAACAGCTTTTTAAGCCCCGCGAAATACTTGCCGAAGGTTTCGTTGTACCGGGCGATGAACAGCTCGGACAGACCGAACAGACGGACTTCCTTGACCATGTCCTTGTTGGTGATCAGATCGGAATAGTAATTCATCTGCCGGCGTTCCTTGGAATGGTGGCGGATATAGAAGAAATTCTTCCGGCGGTAGACGAAGTTGATCACCGCTGTGGGTACGGCAAGCAGGGCAATGATCCAGGGCGCGGCGGGGCTGATGGCCACCAGAACCACGATGAAGGATACCATGCTGATGATGGTACTGACAATGGTGAAGTTGGAGTTAAGGATCTGCAGAGGACGGTGCCCGGCTTCACGCTTGGCGTTTTCCAGCTTTTCGTAGAATTCGGGTCTGTCGAAGCTGGCCAGATCCACGGTTTTTGCCTTATGCATCAGCCGCAGGTTGACATTGTTCACCACCAGTTCTCCGGCGATGCTGCTGACGATATTGTTGACCCGCTGCATCATACCTGTGAAGAAGGAGAAGGCGAAGCGGAAAATGAGCAGGCCCATAATGCCGGTGAAGGCTGTGGCAATGCCGTTTACCGCATTGATATACGCTGCCGCCAGTTCGTTGATCAGCAGCATGTTGATGTAGGCGGAAATCACGGGGCTGACACCGTTGAAGATCGCCATGAACATCATAAAGAACAGTATCCACGGACGTGTGTCCCATACGATACCGTATATGTACAGAAGTCTGTAGCAGAATTTGGAAATCACCCGCCAGATATAGCCGGGGACTTCCTTCAGGGACTGGGGTTTCGGTTCTTTCAGCTTTTCTCTTGCTTTTTCATTGGGACCCATCATGCCCCGGGGCGGACCACCTGTCATATTCAGTCACTCCTTTTCGTTTTCCCGTTCTGCCAGCAGAATTTTGTCTAACAGACAGATGAGGGTTTGTTTTTCGTCGTCACGCAGAGGGGAAAGCAGATTTTTGGCGTCTTCCAGATGCTTGGCGCGGATGCGGGTATGGTGCTCACGCCCGGCGTCGGTGATACGGACAACGATCTGCCGCTTGTCTTCTTCGGACTGTTCTCGGGTGATAAAACCGTCGCCTTCCAGATGGGTCAGAAGCTCGGAGAGAGATTGGGGACGGATGTTCAGCATGGATGCCAGCTTGGTCTGGATCAGTCCGTTTTCCTCATGACAGAGGATCTCAAACAGACGACCGACACCGAATCCTCTGAATCCTTCTCTGCAGCCTCCGGAAGGTGCTTCCTGTCCGTGGGGCGGAGCGGGCGGCTGACACTTGCGGCGCATCATGACTTCCACGTGCCGGAGCTTATGGACGATCTCCATTTCCGGCGGATGCTTTTTATCGCACATGAACATACCTCCTAAATTTATCAGGTACCTTATTATATAACAAAACAGGTCTTTCTGTCAATAGGGGATGGAAAAAGATGTTGTAAAAAATCCAAAAAACAGGGAACAACTCCAGAATTTCCGGCGTCTATACAGATATAGAACAAAAAACACGCCGGAAAGAGTCAACAGTTGGAGGACAGCATGAAAATCGAACCGATCCGAACCTACCAGATGCCGGAATACCCGACAGCCGAAGCATTCCGCAGTACGGATACACTGACCAGACATATCCCCAGACGGTGGAGATATAACAAATGGGTTGGGAAAACCTTATTGTTTGTGATTCTGACGGGACTCTGTTCCTGCTCCGCCGATCCGCATACAGACCCCGGCAGACATACGGAAACCGGTCACACCGCCGGCCGGGAAACCGATACGACGGAAAATACCGGCGACACACCCGTGGAAAAGCGGAATCTGGAAATTCCTTTGTTTGTCCACGGAGAAGGACGGGGCAGCTACGGTTGTGTGAGCATTGCACCTCCGGTATATTTATCCGAGGATGAAGCGGCGCAGGTAATCCGCGAGACGGCACTGGAATACGGCCTTGACTTTTCCGGTACAGGCAGGGTCTACGGAGAGAAACTGCCCTATACCAGCCTGTATCCTCTCCCGGAAAATGATCCCGGAACCTACGAAGCCGAGGTACCCCTGGACGGCTATGATGCGGGAAAGGGTATCGGATTCATGTATGTGTCGAAAGACGATGTAGTATCCTGGCACAAGCCGGGGGATATGATGGCAAGCGTTGCGGTCTACGATATGCAGGGCACAGCGGAGAAGCTTACGAAAACCCTGACGGATACTGCGGTATTCTACGATCCGGGCAGTGATTTCAACACATTCATGGAGCTGCAGAACAATGCGGGTGAAAACGGAAACTGGGAACTGTTGGTGAAGGAATACGAAGCCATCGAAAAAGCCCGGATGATCGAGGATCTGCGTGCGCAGGTGCTGGACTTTATGGAATGGCTCAAGGGAGAGGGAATCATCTGATATGCATTACACACTGCATCTGACGGACCGGTGCAATCTTGCCTGCCGGTACTGTTATGTGAAAAAGGGATGCGCCGACATGACGCCGGAAATCGCAGGACGTGTTGTGGACATGGCGGCGGCAGAAGGCGGTCATCACGGGATTGTATTTTTCGGAGGAGAGCCGCTTCTGTGCCGGGATCTGATCGAGGAAACGGTGGCCTATGCGGAGGAGATCCAGCGTACGGGGAAGTGTTATTTTCATTTCAAGATTACCACAAACGGTCTGCTGCTGGATGAAGATTTTCTATCCTACGCCTGCCGGCATGATATATTTGTAGCTCTGTCCCATGACGGATTGGGAAACGATACGGAGCGGCTGAAACCGGACGGCAGGGGCAGCAGGGAAGAGATAGAGAAAGCGGCCGCCCTTCTTCTGGCATACAAGCCGTATTCTCCGGTAATGATGACCGTAACACCGTCGACATTGCCCCTGTATGCGGACAGCGTGAAGTATCTGTACGATTTAGGTTTCCGGTACATCATCTGCACGATGGACTATTCGGCCCTCTGGCGGGACAGGGATCTGCTGATTCTGAAGCGGCAGTACCGCAGGCTGGCGACATTCTACCGAGAGCTTATGCAGAAGGAAGAAAAGTTTTATCTTTCGCCTTTTGAAGTAAAGATATCGAGCCACATACACCGGAGCAATCTTCGTGCGGAGCGATGCGAGCTGGGCAAAAAGCAGATTTCGGTTTCCCCCGACGGAAAGATATATCCCTGTGTACAGCTGGCAGGAGACGAGCGTTTTTACATAGGCAATGTACATGACGGGATAGACGAAGAAGCGCGGGAGCGTTTATACCATCTGAACGAGCGGGAGAAGGAAGAATGTGCCGGCTGTGCCTTGCGGAACCGCTGCAACCACTATTGTGCGTGTCTGAACAAGGGTGCGACGGGGGACATTACAAAAGTTTCCCCCTTCCTCTGTGGTCACGAACGTATTCTGATACCAATCGCGGACGGATTGGCGGAGCGTCTTTACAAGGAAAAAAGTGCGCTTTTCATTCAAAAGCAATACAATGATATGTTTCCGTTGGTGTCTTTAACGGAAGACAAGACGGTGAAGTAAGAGGGAGAATTTTGCATTCTCCCTTTTTGGATTTTTCCCTCTTTTTTCTCTCTACGGTTGGTATGGCTAAATTGCTTATTCTTTTTTGTTCTAGACGGACGTGCGGCTATTTACTACTCATTGAGTCGTGCAAGTCGTTTATTTTTTGTGTCCTGTGCGGACGGCACTTAGAGAGGCCTGCCAAAGCGAGGCCCCTCTAAGAACTCCCCCGCTTTATTAAGAGCTTTGTTGGTACTGTATTGGTTGTTGGATTGGTCAAAATAGTGGAGGATGC
>SVTO01000004.1 GCA_015063745.1 Oscillospiraceae bacterium
GGTTCATCGATATTTGGTTGATGACAATATAAGTGAAAACGAAAAGCGAAGCATATATTATAAAATCGGTGAAACCATTGCCCATATAAATAAGATTGAAATTAGTTCTGATCATCCATATGTTTCTAACCGCAATTCAAGTGTAGAATATTTTGCTTCAAAAATTGAAAATCAATTAAATAGGATTGTTAAAAATAATTTAGTGACCAAAGAAGAGATAAGTGCTATTTTAGAAATCATGAAAAGCAAAAAAGCAAGTCATTCATTATCTTTCTTGCACCGCGATTTCCGTCCAATGAATATGATCTTAAATGACGATAAACTTTTTGTTATTGATGCAGAAACTTGTGAGTTTGGTGATCCATTAAATGAATTGGCATTTATACGTTTGGAATGGACTTACTGGGATATGTTTGATGTGGTTATAGAAGGGTACAAAAGTGTCTTCGATATTGATGTAGAAAATGAACTTGTTGATTTTTATACCTTGGAACTTTTAGGTGAAATACTTGACATGCATTATAATTATAATTGCTCAAATAGATGGACCAGCTATTTCGTAAAAATGTTTAATCAAATCAAGGACAAGATTCTTTCCAATGAATCCCCTTTGGTCAAAAAGTGATGTGAGGGGTTCGAAATTGTTGGGGAAACTCAAAACAAAAGATCCGTGCAACGCACGGGTCTTTTTTCTATCCAATCCGAAGATTGGTATGGAATCACCCGCAGGGTGTATGGAATCCGTCGCAAAGCGACGGCATGGCATCACGCGTCAGCGTGTATCCTCCTTCGGATTGATTACATTCAACACTTCGTGTTGATTCCATACCGCAGACAAGCTGCGGATTTCATCCACGGCTTTGCCGTGATTTTATAGAGTTGCATTTTTGTACTACGAATCCATAATGGTGCAACAATTTTGCACCCTAACACAAAAGTCCTTGTTTTTCAAGGGCTTTTCGTGTTTTTAGGGGTAAAAAACAGCATCTCCACACCATGGCCCCTTTTCTTGAACCTTATGGTCTTGAACTTGCTACGATTTTATGATATAATAAATTATCCACGATAGGAGGTGCAACATTATGGCTTTGGAAAGAACTGCGTTGAATGAAGATATTGTCACACGTATACTTTCTAAACAATATGGTATAAATTTTGTTTCTATGCAAAAATTGAACCTTGGAAGCGCTAACTGTTTTCGCGTGTATGACGGAAATCAATATTACTTTCTGAAAGAATTTCAAAGTTCTTTTTCGGAAAATGCGGTGGTTCAAGAAGCAAAGCTATTGGAGTATCTTTCTGTTGCAGGTATTCCTACTACACGTTTTTACAAAACTCTTAATAACGAGTTTGTATTTAACTATCAAAATCATATTATATGCTTGGAAGAATACATCGAAGGACAAGCGTATGGCTATGATGATTTACCTCTCGAATTACTACCTCAAGTTGGAAAAATGCTTGGTAGGCTTCATCAAGCTCTTAAAGACTATCCATTACCTATTGATATGTCCGACAAATGGCTGGCTTCCTTTTCTCCGGAAAACATGATAGCACAATACGATGCCTTGATTAAGATCGCAGAAAGCAAGGTGGATGACAAAAACACTAATCAAATAATTGATGATTTACAGTACAAAAAGCAGTTGGCCATTCGATGTGAAGAATACAAAAGATATTATAACGGCATCACTTATTGTTCGACGCACGGAGATTACCAAGGTTGTCAGCTCATTTTTGAGAAGGGTGAAATCAAAGCAGTTATTGATTTTTCTTCAGCTTCTTGTTTGCCTGTCGCGTGGGAGATCATGCGCTCGTTTGTGCAATCTTCCCATAATTGCAGAACGAATGCAATAATAGATACTACCGCATTCTGTGAATATGTGCGGCAATACATGAGGTTTTCACCGCTAACAAAAACAGATATGGTAGCTATACCATATGTTTATTTGTTTCAGCTTGCACGAAGCAAGTATGGTTATCCGCAATATTTGAACTCTGATTCTGAGGATAAAGAAAGATTGTTACAATTTGCTTTTTGGCGAACAAAAATGTGTCGTGAGGTCGAGGCAAAAGCAGACATGATTTCTAATGAATTACTAAAATTGCTTGAAAATAAAGACAACTGATTTTGGTTCGAGTCCGGTTGGGGGAGCCAAAGACCTTCGTTCGCGAGGGTCTTTTTTCTTGTTTTTTGTCTGTTGTTGACCAACTGCACCAAGGAAAATATGTGTTAGCACAATCAAAAAGACTGCCTGTTTCTGCAGACAGCCTTTTTTCTACTACACTTAGATTCTGAAAATATATTAATCAAACTGCTTTACAAAATCACGAGGTGTCAGACTGGTATGCTCCTTGAAAACTCTTGAAAAATGCTGTGAAGACGAGAAATTCAGAAGAAAAGCGGTTTCGGTAATGGTATGATTCCGGAGAAGTTCGCAGGCATATTCTATTTTACTTTGTAAAATGAATTCATGGATAGTGAGCCCCATTTCGTTTCTGAACGCTGACATTGCGTAAGAACGCGAATAATGCAAATGTTCGGCTACCGCATCGAGATTCAAACCCGGGTCCATCAGATTGTTGTGAATGTAAGTAACTGCTTCAAGCATTTTTCTAGATAAAATTTTACCGCTTTGACTTTCGTCAGAAATTTTTCTATTAAAGTCCGCAAGTTCAAGAATGAATAAGGTTAAAAGCTCGCAAGCACGGAAAAGATGTTCCTTGTCCATTGTAAGAATAAGCCTGAACGCTTCGGAAAGCCGTGAGGTAATGGTCTTTGGAACACGAAGTATGCTGTGATCGAGACTTTCCAGCGCTGCTCTGAGGATATCGGATTTTTCACGGTTGTGTCCGAGCAAAGCCGGAAATTCACTGTCAAACTGAATCCAGTAAAGACGGCCGCGCAGTTGTTGGAATGCGCCACTGGAATGATATTCGTAAGGTCGGGTTATAAATACCTCTCCTCCGTGAAGACGATACAGCTGTGCCTGATCCTCCCTTGTACTTCCGGATGGGTAAATATAGTATGGCTGTATGCCGTTGTCCAGGTAACAGATTTCAAAAGAACTGCCATGATGGTGTTTTGAAAGTTTGCCTGTGGTGGTTTTGTTTGAATAGTAACCGAACCAGTTTATCCCGAGATCATAAAGTTCGGGATAAATGTTCTGTAGTTCTGTTCTTCTATTCTGCATACTGTCCCCTTTAAAATGTATATAAAAGTACTGTCGGATATTATGGATGTTATGTTCAGAATCATTGTAGTATAATTAAATATGGATAGACCACATATATTATAAAATATTACAGTTTGAAAGTCAATATCCGATGGATTTTGAATGGAGCGAATTTGTATCTGATTGTATTTTTTATATAACACGGAGGTTGTTATGGCGAATCTGATTCAAGCGGTAAGAATGGAACATCCCGATACGATTCCTGTAGGCATCAGCATTCTTCCGGCGGCATGGCTGAAGTATGGTGATGAAATGCAGCGGCTTACTGATCAGTACCCTCAGTTTTTCGGCGGCCATCAGGTTGATCTTTCCCGCATCAAAGAAAATATGATGCCCAGTTACCATAAAGGTACACACATTGATGAATGGAATTGCGTCTGGGAAAATGAGATCGATGGTAATGAAGCAATTGTTACAGGTCATCCCGTGAAAACAGAAGAGGATGTGTTTTCTCTGAAGATTCCGGAAAACAGAGACGGTCGGCTGCCGCATGGATTTATGTACCTCAGACTGCTCGACCTTTGCGGCTTCGAGAACGCTATGATTTATTTCGCCGAAGAAGACAAAACTATTGATGTTCTTATCGATAAGGTACTGGAATACAATATGTATCAAATTGCCGCTGTTCTTCCGAATATGGGAGAGATGATCTTTTTTGGTGATGACCTTGGTATGCAGAACGGGTTGGCAATCGGCGCGGAGAGATGGAGAAAGTATCTCAAGCCCTGCTACCGTAAGATGTACGGTATGATCAAGGCGTACCGTCCTTCCCAGCTTATCTATATGCATACGGACGGGTGCATTCATGAAATCATGCCTGATCTCGTGGAATGCGGTGTTGACGTTATCAATCCTCAGTTCCGTGCAAACGGTATTGATAATCTTGTTCGGGTATGCCGTCAAGAACAGGTGATTACGATCAACCTTGATCTGGACAGACAGTTGTTCCCCTTTGCGACAAGATCACAGATTTTTGATCATGTGGCGGAATGTGTGGAATCACTGTATATGCCCGAAGGTGGTCTGGGTTTGAATGTGGAATTCAATTATGAGATCCCCCTTGAAAATATGGCGGCAATTCTTGATGCGGTTGAAAAATACCGTCATTACAAAGGATGAACGGCATGAAGACCTTCGTAAAAACGAGGGTCTTTTCTTTTTTGTTGACAAATTCCTCTCCTATATGTTATACTGTTCTCAACTGATACCACCCTATCGAGAGTTCACATAAAATGAAATACACCTAAGCTTCCCATTACACAAAAGGAAGAAACAAGCTTACACAGACGGAATCCTTCAGTTGATCCTGAAAAACAGGAAGAAACTGGCGAAAAACGAAAAGTATACTGAGAAAATATAGTCACAGATCCCGAACTGTACCGGGCAGAATGCCAAAGACTGTTCGGTTGTACCTTTGTGATAGTCCGGCAAGGCCTTATGATAAAATATCCGGATGAAAGGAGAATAATCTCATGTGTAATATAGCAGGATATGCCGGTGACAGGGAAGCCGCGCCGATTTTTACGGAAATGATCCGGGTACAGAAAGGACCTGCCGGCGGATTCTAACGGGACTGGCCGGATATGACGGGCAAGGACTGCAGTACCGGAAACGGCAGGGAGAACTGGCAGCGCTTCTGGTCAATACCCGAAAGACCTTCTTCACGAGGGTCTTTTGTATTGTAAATAGTCCTATTGACAAGTCGTATTGCTTATGTTATACTGAATACAGAACAAATTTTCGGAGGCTTCCATGATCTATCTTGATACCTTCCGTCTTCCCGGCGATCCCGCTGAGATCAATTTCATCAAAAATGAAAAAAGAACCTGTTTTCATACCTTTTATCCCTTCAAGATCTTTCCGGCAAAGCAGCTGGAGGAAGTGCGTTTTGATGCCATCACCCTCTTTTACGGCGGAAACGGCTCCGGAAAAAGCACGCTCATCAACCTCATTGCCGAAAAAATCGGCGCATCCCGCTTTGCCGAATTCAACGATGCCCCGTTTTTCAGGACATTTGTGAATATGTGCAGGGCAGAATTCTACCGCAGACCGTACCGAAGCTATGTGCTGACCAGCGACGATGTGTTTGAATATGCCCTGAACGCCCGGTCCGTCAATGAGAATATCAATGAAAAAAGGGAAGAACTGTTCGAAAAATATGCGGATATAAAACGTCGGGCAGCGTTCGAGCCGGATTACACCCGATTCAAAGGACTGGACGATTACGAACGCTGGGTGGAGGTGAGAGAGGTCCTGTCCCCGAAGAAATCCCAATCCTCCTATGTTCAAAAACGAACAGCCCGGGATATCGACCTGTACTCCAACGGCGAAACGGCCATGCGCTATTTCCTCGACCGCATAGATGAGGAGGCCCTGTATCTGCTGGACGAACCGGAAAACAGTCTGTCCATCGAATACCAGATCGAACTGGCCGAATACATTGCCGCAACCGCCCGCGCCACACGGAGCCAGTTCATCATCGCCACCCATTCGCCCGTTCTGCTGTCCATAAAAAATGCGCTGGTGTACAATCTGGACGATTATCCCGCCGGCACGTGTCACTGGACCGATCTGCCCAATGTACGCCGGTACTATGAATTTTTCATGGATCACAGAGAGGAATTCGAAGACTGAAATTGTACCGTGGATGGGGGTAAAACTCCGTTCGAGTAAGGAGGCAAACGACCTTCGAGCCACAAAAGTTGATTGCAACCACGAATTTCCCGATACGAAATTTGACGAATGGACGGATCACAAATACCCATTTTTTCCTTTTCATAATTGACATAAAGCAGATTTTATGGTACAATATCCCTGTTTGAATGATACTGTCCAAAGGACAAAAAAGGAGAAAATTTTACCATGCAGATGATTATCGGTCAAGCGTTGGGGATCATCTCAACGATCATCGGTGTATGCTCTTTTCAGGTAAACAGCAAGAGAAAGCTGCTGCTGATCCAGAGTGTTTCCACCCTTTGTACCTGCCTGAGCTACCTGTTCCTCGGGGCATCCTCCGGATTCGCCCTGAACATCGTATGCCTGGCCCGTAACGGCGTGTTCTACTTCCAGAAGAACGGCACCAAATCCAGCTACATACTCACCGGCGTATTCATGATTGCCATGGGCGTGATCGGCGCACTGTCCTGGCAGGGTCCGATCTCTCTGCTGATCATCATCGCACTGGTGGCCAATACATTCTTCATGTGCCTGGGTAATCCCCAGATGCTGCGCTACAGTATTCTCGTAACCTCCACCATGGTGCTGATCTACAACATCCGTTTCATCGCCATCGGCGGTATTGCTTACGAAAGCCTTGCGATCGTTTCTTCCATCATCGGTATTATCCGCTTCCGGAAGGAAAAGAGCACCAACTAATCGAATTATATGGATGCAGAGAGGGAGAAACTTGACAGATAAGATTCTCCCTCTCTGCATTGAGGCACATATTCTATAAAACGAAAGGAACGAATATTATGCGGAACGAAAAGAATCTTGATACACTCTGTGCTGCGCTGGCCTATGCCATGGGTATCGAAGCCCCGGCCGAATCCGCCCCCGCATCCCCGGAGATGTGCGCTTACATCGATGAAAAGCTGGGCGGCAGAAAAGCGGACCGGATTTTCATGTACAACCCGGACGCAGTTGCCCAGTGGGTTTACGAAAAATATCCCGCCCTGTTCAACGGAATGGAAGACAGAACGGAGCTGACCCTGCCTTTTTCCGCCGTTATGCCCTGCGTGACCCCGGTATGCTTCGGTACCATGTACACCGGCGCACAGCCCGCAGTCCACGGTATTCAGGCATATACAAAGCCGGTTATCGCCATTGACACCATTTTCGATGCGCTGATCCGTGCCGGAAAGAAGCCGGTCATTGTGTCATACGGCAACAGCAGCCTGAGCAAGATCTATCTGGAACGGGACATGGATTATTTCATCTACAGCAATGTGGATGCCGTCAACGCCAAAGCGGCGGAGATCATTCTGAAGGACGAATACGATTTTGTAGTGGTCTACAACGGCAATTATGACACACTGATGCACCGTACCGGCCCCGAATCCGTCTTTGCCCTCGGCGAACTGCGCAGCAATGTACGTACCTTCTGCACCTTCTCCGACATGATCGCGGAACATTGGAAGCACCACGACACACTGGTAGGCTTCGCCATGGACCACGGCTGTCACGAGATCGACGAAGGCAGCGGCTCCCACGGACTGGATATGGATGAGGATATGAATATCACCCATCTGTACAAAGCATATCCTGCCGAATGATAAAACACAAAAAAGGATGCTGTATCCCCGAAAACGGGATGGCAGCATCCTTTTTGTATGATAAGCAATATGGAAATCGCAGGGACAGTCGGTGTCAGTTTCGGGTCAGGAGATTGCCGTTTCCGTCGTAGATACAGTCAAGATCCACGGACATTGGCTCTGCCACGGCGCCGTCTTCCTCGTACCAGTGGAATGCCTGAATTTTGTGGATATATCCGAAGGAATCCCGGGCGTACAGGTAGAAGACAACCGTATCGCCCACTTTGGCATCCAGCGTCATTTTCAGCTGTGTCCGATACGAACCGCCGGCACTGATGTCAGCCTGTACTTCTCCGGTCAGATCCTGACGGGATACTTCCGTACCGTTGACCTCCACAGCCAGCTCGTACTTCACAAAATCCGCTTCGGGCAGCGCGGACATGGGTTTGCTGTCAAGGTGCAGGTGGGAATCCAGATACAGCTTGCCGCCCTTCAGATTGAAATTGTGGCCGATGTTGACGTAAAGCTCCGGCAGGTACATCTGATACAGTCCGGAGAGATTCACATCTTCCAGATACTCCGTCTGCACACCGGAGGATGCGGAAAGGGTCAGCAGGGGGAATTCTTCGTGCCGGGCGAAAATATCCACGGGGAACTCTGCCGTGAACACATTGCCGTCCTGCACAAAATCCACCTTCTCACCGCCGAATTCCAGATGCAGGGTCATTACGTCGGTAATATTCTTCGGCACAACGGACAGCGTAACGGCGGCGGTATGGGAATCCGTATCCAATTCGCCGAAGGAATATTCCAGACCGGACAGCAGACTGGCCTGTTTCTTCAGCCGTTCGTCCACATTGCTGTAGATTTCCCGTACATTTGCCTGCACATCCTGAATATCCGCCTGCAGATTGGAAATCCGTCCGCGGAGATATTCGATTTCATCCGACAGAACGGCGGTGCGGTATATGAGAAACAGAATACCGGCTGCCAGCAGAATAACGAGAATGGTTTTCAGATGATTTCGTGTGTTGTTTTGTTCCATAATGGACTCCTGTGGTTTCAAGTTTACCGGATTTCCACCACTACCAGTTCCGGCCGGTTGAAGATCCGGGGTACCCGAGTTGTTTCTCTGGCCAGTCCGCGGCTGACAAGCATGGTCGTTCCATTTGCGTCATACCGTCCGCCGGCATATTCCGGGAAAATTCCCTGATGGGGCGCATACAGCCCGTTCAGAATCCCCGGTATCCGCCATTGTCCGCCGTGGGCATGGCCGCAGAGCACCAGATCAAAGGCATATTGGGTATATACTGCATAATATTCCGGCCGGTGTGAGAGCAGGATGGTGTATCCTTCCTCCGCCGATTCGGAAAGGGATGCGATCTGTCCGAGGAAGGTTTCCTCCTTGTCCGCCTGCGCCCGGCTGTATCCTGCGGGATCGGTTCCCAGGTCCGTGTTCACCATATACACATCCGGATCGTCCACGCCGCACAGACGGATCGTTTCTCCGCGTACGGACAGCGTTTCCGCCGTGCCGGATAAAACGGGAATATTGTATTTTTCCAGAATCCCCATCTGTATGTCAAACCGGTACCGTCCGCCCCAGCATTCATGATTGCCGGTGACGTAATAGCAGGGGAATTTGTCTGCAATCCCGGCTAAAAACAGCTCAGTATCCGTGTTGTCCCTGACATCATCGAAAATGTCCCCCGTCAGCAGAACCAGATCGGGTACCTGTGCGGTGACGGCTTCGATCAGCTCACTCTGGTTTTCTCCGTACCGGCAGGAGTGCAGATCACTCACCAGCACAATACGGACGGGAGAGGTGATTTCGTCGGCGTCCAGGGTGTAGGTGCGGATCAGAAGCCGGCTGTCAAAGGCGATGATGAGAAGGAGGAGACACAGAAGCAGGACGGAAAGAAGCAGGATCCGCCTGGTGGTGAAAAATGGGGTTTTATGCTTCATTTTCGGAAAAAGTCGTATACAGCGGTGCTTCCGTACCGGACACTTCGCGGTAGAACGCCGCATTGGCCGCTTCCCTGTAGGTATCCACAAAGAGATGCGCAATAAACGATACAAGGATCAGGGGCAGGAAGGCGAAATTACCCACCAGTACGGCGGCGAGGGCAATGATCCCGGGCAGGGAAGCCAGCAGCGACCAGCCGATAAAGCTGAGATGCAGGCAGAACAGCCGGAATTTGTTGCCGTGCATGATCCTGCGGGAAACGGTGATGGCGTAATTGGCTCCGTATTCCGGATGCTCGTAAAGTATGTACGGCGTCATGGCATAGCTGAAGGATTTGATGATACCGGGAATGACAAAGAGCAGGGTCCACAGAAATTCGTAAATCCCCATCAGGAGAACCATGACAAATCCGTCACCGAGTCTGTGGAACTGGGAGAACAGGTCCCCGAAGTGCACCTCTCTGCCGTCCACCAGATTCAGATTGAAGCGTGCATAACCGAGCTTGCCGGCGCCGCCGATGATCAGAGCGATAATGATGCTGATTCCGGCATATACCAGCATTGCCGCCAGAACGATGCGAAAGAAGTTCAGCACTTCCGGAGAGAAATATTCGTCCAGACGGATACTGCTGTTGTCACTATTGTTGTTGTTTGAGCTGACTCTGCCGCCGCCGGATGTGATCCGCGCACCGATCAGGGATGCCGCAAAGGCGGTCAGCACGGCCGTCAGCCATTTCCCACGCAGCGCTGTACGGGCGATATAACGAAAATCATCTGCGTATTTCATGTAGTCGTGTCCTTTCTGTTTTTCATTCTGCGGATCAGCTTCAGAATCCCGCGTACAATAAGCAGTACGATCAGTTGTATCAGCCACAGACGGATCGCCACGAGGAAGGGACTGAATTCTTCAAACAGTGCGATAAATCCTCTCGGCGGATGGGCTAAGTAATAATGGTTGGCATGGGAGCCGAAAATGGCGGAGAGAACATACCATGCCAGCACAAAAAGGGGCAGGTTGACCCATGTGTGTCCCGGATGAATCCAACAGGCGAAAATCACCGGCAGAAGAAGCAGACCGACCCAGAAGATGATTTTTCCCGTATGGTCTTTCACGTGCAAGGTGTATTCGATCAGTTCGCCGGCGTCATCGTAGATACAATCCCCGATCGTCCCCGCCACGCCGATCAGACCGTCGGCAAGTGCAAGGCAGACGATGACCGTCAACAGGCCGAGGAGGAAGGAGAACAGATAGCTTTTTCCTTTTTTACTCATAATACGCTCCTTTCCGCTTGGTGGGTTATGTGTAGCTTGTTTCACGTACTTCCAGCGTACATTCCGCCAGGGATTCGGCAGAATAGGGGATGGTCAGAAGCCAATGGGTATTTCTGTAGAATACGGACGTATCGATATTGGCAGCAATGTTTTCCTCACTTTGGGACCAGCCGTAGGGCAGCTCATCCCCCGGCAAAAGGATATGTACCACGATCGGATGCTCCCCATAGCTGCGGGTATGGATTGCGCTGACGGTTTCCCTCACAAAGGTATCCGAAAAATGGGAGAGGATGTCTTCCGGGTTGGCTGTCCGGTCGTTCAGCATCAGGAATACCCGGTATTGTTCATCTCTGGCAACATAGCTTTGATAGATTGTATAATAAGGCAGTTCCCGCAGTGCAGCAATTTCTGCACGTTTTTCGAGAAATTTCCCGCAGAATACGGCGGCAATCAGCAGAACAGCCAGTACTGCAATACCGTATTTCTTCATCCGTTACTCCTTTAGTCCCGCTGTGCATCAATGCAGGCGTCGATCACCAGTACCACAGCCAGCGCCGCGATCTCATCCACATCTTCCCCGAAGGAAATCTCATAAGCATCCCCGAGGGTGAACCATTCCTTTTCCACGGAGGCAATCACCGTATCCCCGTCGAGAACCTCGTAATCGTGGTCGAAGAAATCCCCCGTCACACGCCATCCGGGGCCGTTTACCGAATATTCGGGATGGAAGAAGGTGAATTCCTTGACCACCTCCGCCACCTCCATACCGTCCCGGTAGATCATGTATTTCGGCAGGAAGGTGAAGAGCTGCTGTTCCACATAAGCAAGCTCCTTGCCCTGCATATCGTACAGATGCAGCTTCTTCCCGAAGGTGAAAACCTCCCCTTCCACATAATATTTTTCGTTTCCGTTTTCATCGTAAATGGAGAACTGATCCCCCCATGTAAAAATTCTCTGTTTGATGTAAAGATTCATAATGATCCTCCTGTATGTACCGCAATGGTTTACATTACAAGTATAGCATATTTTCGCCTGCAAATAAAGATTTCCCGCGTAAATTAATCAAAAATTAAAAATCCCCCGAAACAGAAATCCCCGGAAGGTCTGCCTGCAACGCAGATTTCCTCCGGGGTATATCCGTTTATTCTTCCGATCCGCCGATCACTTGTGTTTTTTCTTCGGCGGCATTGAACTGCAGGGCATCCTGCACCGTCATAAACGCACCGACTCTGTTCTGGGATGTCATCATCCGCTGCTGCTTGGCGGTGCGGAAGGGGTACTGCCGCCATGACAAGCCGTGGGTGTAGTTGATCCACGCATCCACAAGCCATCCGTCCTGCATTTCCTTGATCGTGTAGGAAACATACCCGCGCTGTGCTTCCCCGTCATCCGGCATGGAAAATTCCGCAAATACATCCGTGGAGGTGGACTGCCCCCAGAACATACTGGTCGAAGTAAATGTCTCTTCCCCAAGGGAAATGTAGGGAGAAGTGTAGGTTACGCCGTCCTTGTCATACAGTACCTGTCCTGTGAAATCACTTGCCTGACCCCATCCCTTGCTGAGATGGTAGGCCGGCCAGAGCTGGATACATTCCGTGCCGAAATAGCCGGGATGGGAAGTCCAGCGGAAGTGATGGATAATCTTCCAGTGCTCCCGCTCGGTGGGCAGCTCCACAGCGACCCCGGTGATTTGCAGCTCCTTCACATCGTAAACGGTATAGGTATGGAAGCTGTAATATCCGTCCGCATTCTTTTTCTTCTCCTGCACCCGGCGGCCGTCGTTGAGCGCATGATTGCGCACTTCCGTAACCACCCGGATCGCACCTTTACATTCCAGAACATCCGCGTCCGTCATATCACGAAGGATCTCCTCCGGGAATCCGAGTTCCGCCAGATGGGCTCTGACCTCCGCCGCTTCCTCATCCCCGGAAACCTCCATCGGCTGCCAGTCCATGTCGTAACTGCCGCCGAAGGTGTAGGCAAGGGTAAGGCCGATGGCGAGAATACCGCCGATGATAAGGGTCACACACCAGTCCGGCAGATGCACGGGAGAGGCGTCGATCATGTACCCGGCTTCATCCATATCCCGCGCCAGCGTCCACAGGCTCCGCAGAATACAGATATACGCCACGATCACCCCGAGACCGATGATGATCCCGCTGTATCCGATCATAGCCAGTACGGTGAGTACGAGGAACCAGACGATCAGTCCGACCGCACCGCCGGCGTGTTCTTCCAGTCCCGCTTTCCGCTGTACGGCTTTGATGCCCTGCCAGAGACAGATGTGTCCGATGAACCGCAGGATCAGGCTGATGGCGATGAGAAACACGGAGGAACTGCTTTCGGTGAGGATGCGGTTATAAATCGTGGCATCCCAGATCAGGGAAGGGAACCATGTGACAAGCCGCAGCAGGGTGAGAACATAGCACCCCATAAACCATCCGTTGGCCCGCCGCAGAGTGCGGTAGCCGAGAAAGAGGAATACCATGCCGATGACGGGCAGTATGTAGTTCAGGCACCAGAAATTCAGGGTCAGGGAGGTCAGTCCCAGGCCGATGATCACCCGGCGCATGGATTTCCGCCACGGTGTTACTTCTTCGACAATATCATCCGGCGGCAGCTCGGACATGGCGGATTCCAGCATGGTGTCGAAATCTTTTTCGTCAAACTTCATTTCCGTCACCTCCCATCAGACTGCGCAGTTTCTTCTTGATGCGGTACAGCCTGCCTTCCACAGCCCGCTCGGTCATACCAAGCTCCGCGGCGATCCGTGCGGTGGACTGCAGGTAGTAGTATTTCCGGTAAAACAGATTCCTGTCCCGGGGACGCAGGGTATCCACCGCCTGGGATAAGACCCTTGTCCGTTCTTTCTGCAGGATGATTTCTTCGGGAGTCGGTGCGGGCGAGGGTGTTTCTGCCGCGATTTCTTCCGTCTGCTGCCGGTTGTTCCGCCGGATCATGTTCAGGGCAGTATTTCTGGTGACAGCCGTGATCCATGCGGCCAGAGAACCGCGGGTATCGTCATATGTATCGAAATTTTCCCAGACCCGCACAGCCGCTTCCGAAAGACAGTCCTCCCTGTCATGGGCATCCCGCAGGATCGGCGCGATGATATACCGCATAAGCGGACCGTAATGCTTCAGCATTTCTTCCATCCCGGCCTCATCCCGTGCCCGAAGCAGAGCCAGAATCTCTTCTTCCCGCATACGCTCCCTCCTTTTTTGAATATGTTTGTATACTATTATACACCGTACCCATGAAAATCCCACGCAAATTCCAGAAAAATCCGGAATATTTTTTCGATTTCAAAATCCCGGTATCCCTTGACATTCAATCTTTCCCATGCTATACTGATACAAACCAAATTCCGATAAATCCGAACCTTTTATATATTATCCGAAGGAGATTCCCATGAATACAAAGGATGTTTACCGCTTCATACCCACGGGCAAAGGGGTGCGTCTGGTGTCCGATACGCTGACGGATGAAAATCGTGACAAAATCTGCGCCCTGTACCCCGATGCGGACAGAAAAAACGTATACAGAGAAGAAGATATGCCCTTGCTGGACCGCTCTCCCTTCCGTCCGGTGGTATGTGCATGGACCGTGCCGCGGTATACAATAGATATGCACTCCGCCCTCGGTATGGCAGGCTACGGTCGGTTTGCCATAGTGAAGAACGGACAGGCCTTCTGGCTGGACGAATTCAACCATGTCGAAACCGAGTACGATGGCGGGGAAGTCCGCTATGTCCTGCGGGATGAACAGGTTACGGCGGGACGGATCGGCGTAACATTCGTGGCATCCAAGGGGCTGACGGGTCTGATGATCCGGATCGACTGCACCGAAGCGGATCAGGATCTGAAGATCTGTTATCTCCACGGCGGCCTTCTGTCCTGGAATACCCACTCCCCCCTGAATCTGCCCTATACGCCGGATCTGTGTTTTGAAAATGCGGTATCCGTCTGCGGAGACTGGGCGGAAATCTGCCCTGAAGATACCGCCGGCTCCTTTACATATCCCGGACTGACGAAAATCGATTCCTCCAAAACCCGTATGTCCGGCAACTGCGGCTGGGTGAAGGTGCCCGGCTTCAAGCGTAAGCTGATCGTCAGCGCACCGGGACGGAAAATGTTCATCGCTCCGCCCGATTCTCTGCTGAACTTCACGGAAGACAAGCTCTGCACGGCGGAAAGTGCCAACGGTGGTGTGGCCTGTGCCCTCATGGAAGGCGGAGATGTATATTATGCCCTTGTCGGCTGCGGTGAAAAGGTAAAATGCACCGATCCGGAAAAGCTGTTTGCCTCTCTCCGGGCGGAAAACGACAAGATCGCCGACCGCCTGCAGGTACATTCGGGAGATCCCGTATTCGACGGTGCCGTACGGGCGGGTGCCTTCCACACCAACGGTATGTTTGCCGACAATGTATACGTCCACGGCAACCTGTCCTGGCGTGACGGATATGTGGGCTGGCGGAATGCCTACGGTCCTCTGGCCTACGGGATGTACGACCAGACATATACTCATCTGGATACACACTTTACCAAAACTCTGTTTGCGGAAGGTCCGGATGTAGGTGCATTCAATTCCACGCTGGAAGGTTCCAATAAAAAAAGGTCCGGCTGGGTATTCTACGGTATGCACCAGACCTTCATCGATCAGGCGAAGCGGTACTGGGAATATACCGGCGACAAAGCCTATGCCGAAAGACTGCTGCCCATCGTGGAGGGCTGTATCGACAGGGAAAACCGCCGCATCAAGCCCGGCGAGGAAATGCTGTACGAAAACTCCCTGAACACATGGATCAGCGACAGCCATTGGACCCGTTTCGGGCAGTGTACACAGGCGTCCGCCTATCTGTACAATATGCATATGCTGGCCGCGGATCTGGCCGAGGATGCGGAAAAAAAGTCCTTCTACAGTGAAAAAGCAGCACAGATCAAGGCGGATATGCACCGGGTTCTGTGGCAGAAGCGCAAGGGCGTGTTCGGCTATGCACAGGATCTGCTGGTGAATAAGCTGTTCCACGGCGAACCGGAGCTGGCGGATATCTACCACTCCACCGAATTCGGTATATGCGACCCCATCGAGGTCTATCAGATGCTGGACTGGGTGGAAGGCAACCTGCGTGCTTCCGTAACCCCCAACGGCGGCAGAGTGTACTGGAACTCCAACTGGTTCCCGAACAGCGGCCGTACCTATACCCATTCCACCTACGAACTGAACCCCGGCGAAGAATTGAACCTGTCCCTTGCCTACCAGCAGATCGGTCTGTCGGAGCAGGGATATGAGATTTTCAAATCTATCTACATGGCCATGTACGGCGGAGAACCCGGTGACACCTACGACTGTGATGTGGAATTGTTCATGGCACAGGGAAGATTGCCGCTGCACTGTGATGACGGCGTTCTGGATCTGCCCTGCCATATAACGAACACCGGTGCCCCCCGCCGCAATCCCTATTTTGCGGATACCATCGGTATGTTCGGCAGAGCACTGTACGAAGGTGTTCTGGGTATACGACCCATGCTGCATAAGGGCGAGGTATGGCTGACCCCCGGCCTGCCGGCAGAACTGCCCACCGTGGATGTACGTTCCGCCGCGCTGGATTATTCCTACACCGGAACCGCCGGAAAGACCCGTATCGGCTATCACATGAAGCATCCCAGCTGCACGCTGTGCGTAAAGTTGCACCTGCCCGTATCATCTGTACAGGAAGTGACCGTCAACGGCAAGCCGTCGGAATATACAATTGCTCCCGCATTCCACAGCATCGATTTGCAGTTGTCTGTACCGGATGCCTGTGACGGAGAGATCTGCGTGACCTATACGGCGGCGGATATTCTGCCCATGGAAGCAAGACGGGAAATCCGCCCGGGTGAAAAGCTTGTCCTGCAGTATCCGTGCGAAACCGTGACGGAAGTGCTGGATCCCCAGGGTCTGCTGACCGATATATCTGTGGAGGGCGATTCCTTCACGGCGGAAGTGACCGGAGAAGCGGGAAGCGGCGTATTCTTCCTGCGGATGCTGGCGAATGGTACGGAATATATCCGCCCCGTCAAGATCCGGATTCCGACAGAGGAAAAGCAGAACATTTTCCGCAGCTTCAGAGAAGAATTTTCTGCACCGTACCTGTGGAAAACGGTGGATATCGACAGCGTGTGCAACGCATCCTCTCCGGCGGAAGTGGTAAAGATGGCCCACGAAAACGCCATCGGCCTGCCGGGTGAATACAATTATGTCAATACCGTATACTACTGGATGCATCCGGTGGACCGGCTGGACGATCATCCTCTGCATGAGTTCTCCGACCGCCGCTGGAAGAGCATGATCGACGAAAACGGAATCGTCATGACCGGTGAGGAAATCCCCTTCCGGGCGAAAAAGGACGGCAATTATCTGGCGGCAGTCACAACGCTGTCCAAGATCTTTTCAGACAGAGTGACCACGGAAATCGGCGACAGCGGCAGGGCGGCCTACGTACTGATTACAGGTACCACCTTCCCGATGCAGTCCCATGTGGAGAATCTGCGGATCACCTTCACCTATGAGGACGGTGTGACAGAAGAGCACCCGCTGGTGAACCCCTATGATATCGGGGATATGTGGCTGCAGTTCTGGCGGCGGTACCACGATACTCCGGCGTCCGGCTTTGAAAACCTCAGCGGTAAGACGGGGGCCATGTCCTCGGCAGGTCTGGATCTGACCAAGCCCATTCCGACGGATACGGAAGCCCACATCCTGCGGTTCAGACTCAGAGAAGGCGTGAAAGTAACCCGGATGGAAATGCGGGCGGTTGCCAATGATGTGATCTTTGCGCTGATGGGTATTACGCTGCTGAAGTAATACATGATACATAAAAAGATGGGAATTCTTTCCGTGAAAAGGGAAGACTCCCATCTTTTTTTCCGTTTCAGGGAACAAGCGGCAGTCGGAGAACGTCCAATACATACAAATCCCCGAAAGGAGTATGGCCGTGCGGAAAGTCCTCTATTATCTCTCCCCCTTCTTCCTTACCCCCATTGTAATGCTTTCCGGCATCCTCATCGCCGAAATCCCGGTGATCAAAGCATATATGTTCTATATCATGGGCTTCATGCTCTGCGTATATGCGGCAGTCCTTGCCCGGTTCAGTACCAGTCCCCGGACCTATGATGTACTGCTGGCCGCCCTTATGTTTCTGTCCGGTTTATTTACCATGTTCACCGCAGGCTTCTTTGATCAGACGGAAACGGTGTCCCGCTTTGATCTGCGCCATGCCGTCCGCGTCGCTTTGCAGCTGCCGGGATGGATCTTGTATTTCCTCATGTCCATATCCGCCTTTGCCGCTTCCCGGAAAAAATGGAGAATTCAGAAAAGGAGATAAATCATGAAACGTATCCTTTCTCTCATACTCACCCTCGTTCTTACCCTGTCCGCCTTTGTTTCCTGTGCCCCCGCAGAACCGGAAAACAACGGACAGAACGACCTGATGCAGAACATTTCCTCTACCCCTGTCGCTTCCCCCGATCCGTACGAATGTATTCTTCTTCTCCGGGAGAACAGCACATCCGTCAACGATTTTGCCCTGCGCTTGTTCCGTGCCGGGATGGAGGAAGGGAAGAATACGCTGATCTCCCCCCTGTCCGTACTGGCGGCCCTGTCCATGACGGCCAACGGCGCTGCGGAAAATACCCTCGCGGAAATGGAAGCGGTACTGGGTATGCCCGCAGATGAACTGAACAACTGGTTCCGTGCCTATACGGGCAGCCTGCCTGAATCGGATGTTTGCAAGCTGAGCCTCGCCAATTCCATCTGGTTCCGGGACGATCCTTCCTTTGCCGTGAAAGAAGATTTTCTCCGTACCAACGCCGATTATTACAACGCCGGTATCCATAAAGCACCCTTTGACGAAACCACCCGGGATGAGATCAACAAATGGGTGGAAGACAATACGGACGGTATGATCCGGGATATTCTCGACAAAATACCGAATGATGTGGTCATGTATCTGATCAACGCTCTTGCTTTTGATGCGGAATGGGCGGGGACATACACGGAAAATCGGATCCGTGACGGCGTATTTACCACCGAAGACGGCGTGCAGCAGGATGTGGAAATGATGTATTCCGAAGAAAACCGGTATCTGGAAGACGAGCATGCTGCCGGATTTATCAAGTACTATAAAGGCGGTCGGTATGCCTTTGCCGCACTGCTTCCGGAAGAAGGCATGCGCATCACGGAATATGCCGCCGGACTGACGGGAGAGCACCTGACGAAAATGCTGGAAGATGCACAGATCACCACAGTAAACACCGCCATCCCGAAATTCGAGACGGAATACAGCATCCTTCTGAACAATACCCTGCAGACAATGGGTATGACGGATGCATTTGACCCGTCGGCGGCGGATTTTTCCGGCATCGGCCAGACGGCGAACGATACCCTGTTCATCAGCCGGGTGCTTCACAAGACATACATCAATGTGGACAGCAAGGGTACAAAAGCGGGTGCGGCAACGGTAGTGGAGATGAGTACGGAATGTGCAGTGGAACCGGTCACGGAGCCGAAGCAGGTGTACTTAGACAGACCCTTTGTATATATGCTGATCGACTGCGAAACCAATATGCCCTTCTTCATCGGAACGATGATGGATCCGAAAGCGTGAAGAACGGCTCATGCATAAAAATAACCCCGATGGGATTTTCATCCTGTCGGGGTTTTATCATATCGGAAATTATCCGTCTTTTTCTACAAGATTATCATAAATTGCCTGAATCTGTCCGTCCGTCAGATCCGTGTGGGTCTTCAGGAACGCAACACACTTTTCATGCATACCGTCTCCCGGAAGGGCAAGGAACATATCCAGGAATTTCCGGAATTCCGTATAGTTTCTGGAACGGATGCCCCAGATGGAGAGGCTGGTAAATTCGTAATCGTCGATCAGATCTTCAAGCCGCATGCCCAGAAGAGCACCGATCAGGAAAGCAAAGGTTCCCGCACGGTCCGCACCGCCCCAGCAGTGGAAGTAAACCGGGTAATTCGTCGGATCGACGAGTACGCGGAAGGAATTCTCAATCGCGGGCTTTTCTTCAGGCAGGAATACTTCCGTATAGGGAATCCCCGGTATATACGCACGTTTTACGCCGATCAGCTGGGGGGTTGTGAAATCCACATTGTGTCTGGCCTCGCCGCGCATATCGATTTCGGTACGCAGTCCCAGCCGGACAAGCTCCGTCATACTTTCTTCGGTCAGATGCATATGCAGCTCAAACTCACCGCCGCGATATGCCAGACCCTGACGGATCCGACCGCCCTCGACCTTCCAGCCGCCCATGTCCCGGACATTGGAAATACCGGCCAGACGGATACAGCGGGGCAGGGTCATTTCGGTACGGAAGGAAGCGATCTCACTCCGTTTTCCGTTGCGCTGCACACACCAGAAATATTTTGTACCGACCTTGAGATTGTATACTTCACAGGCGGGTACGGCGGCGGCATAGAGAAGGGCATCGCTCAGATCGGCATTTTCGGACACGAGCAGCCAGTAGCGTTCATCCCCCTGGGGCTCCTTGCCGTCGGAATCCTGCCAGCGGAAGGATACGGGCAGGGGCAGGGAACGGTCGTCGCCGCCTTTCTGCAGATCGTACCACGCAAAGGTAAAGGATCCGTCCATTTCGGCTCTCTTGGGCTCATCTGCAAAAAATCCCTTCTGTTCTTCCGTCTGCAGGCAGACAACTGCATTCTGTACGGGGGAAATCAATTCGATCATGATTACTTACCTCTTTTTCTGGAAAAATGGAAATGGATTCCGGTGAGATAAGTATAGCACAAAATGCGGATGTTTGCAATCGGAGAGGGAGATTTGATGGGGAAAAGTTATTCGAAATGATCCGGATCGCAGGCAAATTTGTCGTGGGTCTCGCAGTAATCCCCGGCGGCTGCGGGATCGTGGGGTTTGTTAGGACGGTCTTCTGTATCTGTTTCGATTTGCAGGAACTTCACAAGGGTGCAGTAGTTATCATTCCGGCAGTTGTCGGGGCAGGACGAATGATAATATCTTTCAATATGATGTTCTTCCGTTACTCCGGTTCTCAGCCATTCACAGTTTTCGCAGTAGAAACCGTCTTTGCAGAGTGTTTGCACAGTATGACAGCTTTCCGGATGATCCGGCAGCAGACAGATACCGTAGTAACCGTCCATAACAAGAACACCGCTGCAGAAAGATGTCAGCGCCGTACCGCAAAACGGACAGGATGCCGTGTCATATTCCCGTACGGAACCACCGCAGTATTGGCAGCTTTCCTGCAACTCAGTACTGCAGTACCAGTTGGTACATTGGTCACAAATATACGCCATTCTCTGCCTGAGCAGACCACCGCATTCCGTACAATCCGACAGAAGATGTTCTCTGCACACATCCGCCGCAGAAAGTGCATCCGTAATCGGCTCGGCCGGTGGCTGCGGGAATAACTCCAGGGCATATACCACACCGCAGGACAGAACAACCGCCGCCGCAATCAGCCCGATAATCAGTGTTTTTTTGTGATTCAGAATTTGTTTCATATGGGTTCTCCTTTCCTTGTTTGCCGCCTTACTGTATGTTTTCCGCTATACGGATCAGCTCTTCTCTGTCCGCATACCCGTGAATACTGTAGGTATATCCATGCTCAGACCAGGTCAGAATCGTCGGATACCGGTTCGTGCCGACCAGAAGAACCCCGCGTATGCCGTCTATCTCCACATTTTCTATGGCGTGATTGAGATTATCGTACACCACTTCGCCCATACCGTCGGGATATCGCAGGAATTCCAGAAGCAGAGCACCTTTCCGGTAACACGCCGTATAATACCCGCCCGTATCGGTTTCCAGAATCCGTTCGTATCCTTCCGGCAGATAGACCGGTTTTTTCGGTATGGCAGCTGTACCGTCCGTTTCAAACCGGATTCCCACATAATGGGTGTACAGAGATACGATCGCTTCCGTTACATTTTCGCGCAGAGGTCTGATAGCGGCACAGGCCGTCATACCCGCCACGATCACTGCCGCAAAACATACCGCCGCCCGTCTGCCCCATTTTGCCGCAGTCCTGCCGTACTGTACCGTGCGGTTCCGGCGGAACAGATACCGCAGACGCTTCCGGAAATGTCCGGAATAGGTATGCGGCACAGTATTGTATCGATCAAAAAGCGCCAGATCTTCTTCTACCAGAGGCTGAATAACCATCCGCATAGCAGCCGCTTCATAGGCAGAATCCATGTTATTCCGGATCATTGTTCTTTTCCTCCAATACTTTCTTTTTCAATATCTGCTTCGCTCTGGCAATATGGGTGGCTACCGTGCTGACGGGAATGCCCAGCCGTTTGCCGATTTCCCCATTGCTCAGATTTTCCCGATACTTCAGAAGCAGAACAATTTTGTATTTTTCCTTCAGGCCCGTCACGTGCTTCTGCAGAGAACCGAAATCATAATTGTCCAGAAATGCTGTAATACTCTCATCCGGAACTGCCAGCGCATCCGGGTCCTCAAAGCAGTAATCGTCGATATTCCGGTGGGTATTCCGTTTGTTTTTCCGGTAAATGTCAATGGCCGCATTTTTGACAATGGAGGAGACTAACAGTTTGATCTCATTTTCTTCCAATTCTGAAAAGGATTCAATATTGGCACAGATATTTTCGGCAGCCTTCATGACAGCATCCTCCGCATCCGACGGGTGGTTTACAATCCGGAACGCGATCCAGTACATGGCATTCCGGTATTTTGCAAAGATTTCCGCCGCTGTAATACGCTGCCCGGCCGCAGGAGGCGTATCCGCGGGTATCATAAAAATCATCAAATTCTTTTTCCCTTGCCGTTTTCCGATTGGCTTGTCCCTTCACTTATAATAACGAATCGGAGAACAAAAAAATCCCATTTTTTATAAAAAACGTATTTTCTCCGAAAACAGAAAACGCCCGGTCTGTCAGTCAAACGATCCGGGCGTCTTTTACTGTATAGAATTTTATTCATGCACCACAAAAGCCACAGGCAGCTTCCAGGAAGCATTGGAGTAGTAGAAGGTAACGCTGGTCATCAGATACTCATCCCCGTAGTACATACAGGAGGAGCTGCCGCCATCCAGATTGGCCGCATTGACCGCACCGTATTCCAGCATCACATTGATCAGATCCGAGGCGGAAGCGCCCAGATGACCGGATTTGCCCCGTCCGTCCGTAACCAGAAGCAGCAGTGCTCCGTCGGCTCTCTGTCCGATGGCGGTACGGGGATTCAGACCACTGCCCATACCGTTCAGCTCACGGGCTTCCCCGTTGATTACCAGCTGTACGAAATGGTTGTTGGCGTCGCTGCTTTCCTCCTGGAAGGTTACCGCATCACGGATCTTCTTGTCCGCGATCAGATCGGCCACTTCCTGCTTGGACATATCTTCGATGTTGATGATCTGCAGAATATTGTCTTCCGTCAGACCGATCAGTACAAGCCCCGGGAACTGCTGGGGTTCGTTCAACTGAATTTCACCCTTGCAGACGACCACACCGTAGGGTGCGCCGCCGGAGTTGTTGGTGGAATTGTAAAGACCGCCGTTGATGCCCGCAATGGCACCGCTGTCCCGGACAAGCTTATCCAGCGTTACGCCTTCCGCTTTCCAGGGGTAGATCGTGGCTAACTCCACCTTGGAGGGATCCTTCACGATCAGCAGATTGCCGTAGAAGGAAGGACCGGAGACTTCCACCAGCTCGATGGGATCGGTGTTCACAGTCTCGCCCGTGCCGATTTCAAAACTGCCGGAGGAACCGATCTGAATCAGACTGTCGTCCACTTCCGCATCGAATTCCTTCATGGAGTTGGTGTTCACGATCTCCTGAATCTCTTCGGGGGAAAGGAACAGGGACGCCATAAACTTCAGCTGACCCGTTTCCAGAATGGTGGTGACAAACATTTTCTGCGCCGCGGGGGAGATTTCGGAGCACATCATTTTCAGCGAAACCACCAGCACAGCCGCCAGCAGCAGAACCGCCGTCAGCAGCATGGCCAATGCCCGCAGACAGATGCGGATGACCTTTTTATACGTCGGTTCCTTGGGCTTTTTCACCGCAGGACGCCGGCTGACAGGTTTTGTCGGATACGTACTGTTCTGCATTATTCCACAATCTCCTTTATCTGAATCAATTTCCACTGGCCGTTATACTGTACGAAGGTGAAGGTGCTGTGCATGGTATCCACCAGCGGAGAGCCGGATACGATCATGTTCTTGTTGAAGCCGATATCCACGGAGAAGCAGGAGTCGGTGACCCAGAAGAAGTTTTCAACGGTAATATCGGTAAAGGGCGGGTCGGACAGATAGTGGATACTGGTGAAGGTGATGTCCACACTTCTGGACCACTTGTAGGCTACGTCATAGAGGTAGGATCCGTCGATCAGATGCTGGGCAATATCCCAGAAGCCGTAGTTGTTTCCGGCCAGATCGGCGGACATGAAGAGACTCCACTTCTTGGCAATCCCCAGCACATCCACAGCGGCGGAGAGATCCTCGGGCATGGGTGCGCCGGTCTGAATGGTGGTCAGATCCAGCAGATGTGAGGTCTTGTCCCACTGTACCTCAACCCCTGCCTTATCCGCAACACGGATGTCGGCATTGTCCGTCAGAATGGCAATGTTATACGTCACCAGCTTCGGCAGATTCTCCGCATATCCCTGTACATGGACATATTCGGGATGATCGGCAACGGTGGTCACGGATTCGGGAGGCGTCTGTCCCTCCACCAGAACCGAATAACTGTCGGGCACGATCACGGTGCAGTAGGTCAGGGGCAGATGATTGCCGCCGGTGAAGGATACCGTATTGCCGAAACGGTCGGAAATCTGTACATCGGGGTTCTGCAGCATACGGATGCTGTGCCGGTGGAGCCCGTTGTCCATCAGTTCACCGGGATGCTCGGTGCCGTTGACCGTAACGGTGAGGGTGTCGGGAATGGTCAGGGAATAGTCGTAGAATTCCGTACGGATTTTTGTGCCGGAGCGCTTGTAGGATGCCTCCTGACCGTTGTGGTCGCGGATCACTAGCTCCGGAATCTGATACAGACCGGGTATAGTGTACAGCATGGTGCCGTCCGCCTGCATGGTGCCGTATTCGGGGGTAAGGAGCACATCGTTCACCGCAACGGAGAAATCCGCCGGGCAGGAAACGGTGTAATCCCTGGCTTCCACGATCACTTTTGTGTCCAGAACCTTCCAGTCCTGGAACGTGAATACCGCAAGGCGCGTTACCGGTTCTCCCACACTTTCCAGCGTAACCTCCGCCAGTACCGCGTCCCCGTCGGCAATGTTGTATACCAGCTGGTTTTCCCTGTATGTACCGGGCTTCAGGGCATAGGTGAGGGTGTCGGAGGTGAAGGCGGTACGGTACTGTTCACGGAGATCCGCCGGTTCAAATACCGTGGGGTTTACATCCGCACCGGGGAAGAGATAATGACTCCAGACCGTGCCGTTTTCCGCCGTGGTCTGCAGGGAGGAGATCTCCGCTTCCACTAACTTTTCCGGCTGGCAGTTTTCGTAATTGTACAACAGTGCCCAGACATAGACCACCGCCACAACGGACAGGGCCAGCAGCACGTTGACATACAGGAAATATACAAATTTGAAGGATGTTTTACGTTTTCTTCTCATGATCGGAATTCCTTATATCAAGTATTATGGGGACGGATGGAGCCGGTAAAAACATGATTGTGCTGCACACGGAAGCAGATGAAGAATAAGAGAATACCAACAACCGATTTCACAAGCACTACGCTGCCCAAAATCGCTTCCTTCGTTTCAAAGGGAAGCAGGGGACACAGAGATAAACAAACCGCTGTGATGCCAAAAAAGGCGGCAGCCAATCCGGTGTAACGCAGCCAGGAAGCAAAACACGGTCTGCCAGGCTGGAAAACGTACAGGGCATTCAGGAAATAATTGAGCGTACCGGAGAGAATTCTCGCACCGGCTAAAGCGGCAAGAACGGTCAACGGATGGAGGATCATTGTGTGGTTTATGAATGCAAAGATCAGCAGAAACAGCAAAGTATCCACAGCCGCGGACAGCAAAGAATGTCCCAGAAAACGAAGGGGTTTGGCATAGATCCGTGCGCTGTCATGCAGTACCCGGAAATGGGAGGACGCATTGTTGTCCAGATATACGGTTTCAATGGTCTGCTCCGTCATGGGAATCTTTTCTCTGGCGATGAGGAACAGCATATGGGTTTCATACTCATACCGATCCCCTTCCGCAGAAGCAACAGCGGGGATATACTCTTTCGGGATTGCCCGCAGACCGGTCTGGGTATCGGAAATACGTGCGCCGAGAAGGGAATGGAACAAAAACCGGGAAATGCGGTTGCCCGACTTGCTTCTGGGCGGCACATGGGGTTCGGAGAAATCCCGGCATCCGAGCACCACCGTACGGCTTTCCGCCATGGCACGGGCGACCTTGTCGATATCCGATGCCAGATGCTGTCCGTCCGCATCTGCGGTGACTACACCGACGGAATCGGGACGGTTGGCGATCCAGTAGGCAAAAGCGGTTTTCAGCGCCGCACCCTTGCCTCTGTTCACGGGATGATGCAGAACGGTGCAGTTTTCGTACTGCTTTACCTTGTCGAAGATGGGCGCGTATTTCTCACCGCCGCCGTCGTCCACCACAAGAATATCCGAAAATCCCTGTTTGATAATGCTGTCCAGTGTGGAAAAGAGCTTGTCATCCGGCTTGTAGGAGGGGATGATGACAGTTACCTGACTATAAATATTCATTTTCTTCTCCGTTTTTTCTGTTTTCTTTTGTTCCAGCTTGCATACATTGTGACCTGCAGAATGATGAATACCGCGATCATCAGAACAATACCGCCGATCAGAACGAAAACGAGGGGGGAGATTTTGTTGTCCGGCCCGGCATACAGGATGTCGGTGGTCTCCGCTTCCGTTTCCGCTTCCGTCTCGGGGATTACGTCAGATGCAGCCTCGGTCTCCGGCTCGGTTTCGGGCAGGGGCTCGGTTTCGCGGGCGGCTTCTTCCCGCAGTCGTTCTTTTTCCGCATAGGAGATGAGATTCTCGAAGAAATCCCCGCCTACAACATCCGCGCCCACCGTGGAACGGTACAGTCCGTAGCGGCAGGGGGAGAGATAGTTGATCTGGGAAGCTCTCGTGATCGGATTGTCCGACGTACCGTAGATCCATTTGTAGAACCATGTCCAGTGCTGGGATTTATGGTGGGCGAATCCGTCCTGGGTCACCTGAAAGGCCGTCTTGCCGCCAAAGGATGCAAGCGGCACATCAAAATCCATCACGATGGGATTTTCGGCATACAGATGCAGATAGGTCTTCGGTACATCCCATACACCGTATTCTGCGGCACTGTCGGGATATTTGTCGGGATCGGATGCAAAGAGCAGGCTTTCCTTCAGGGCGGCGGTACAGAGAATATGGGTACCGTGCCCGTATTCCCCGGCTTCGTCATGGGTGATCAGAACCTGAGGGCGGAACCGGCGCAGACAATCCGTAATGAAGCAGCAGATATCCTCATAGGTGTAGCCGCGGGAAGCATATGCTGCTACCGCACCGTCAAAGGATTCGGAATAGAGATCGGGAAAATGGGAGATCAGGGGATAGTGGCGCACGCCCACGGTCCAGAGCCCGTCCAGCTGTTCGTGGGGGCGGTTGTAAGTATCGAAGTGATGCACCAGATACACCACCTGCACATCCAGTCCTCTTTCCCCCGCATACAGGGGCAGGATACCGCCGAAAAACAGCTGTTCATCGTCGGAATGGGAGGACAGAAGCAGAATATCCGCTTCGTCGTGCATCGGCTGCCAGATCTGTACCCAATCGGGAAGGGCACCGCCCGTGAAACCGTAGACCTCATCCATGGAAGTTCCGGCGGAGAAGGTCAGGGTCAGGGAAGCGGGCGTCATACCGAATAAGGTCTTCACATCCACATATTCATGCAGAAATCCGTTTTCGCCGCAGGAGAAGGTGTTTGTCCCGTCGGAGAGAACCCACGGAGCGGGAACCTTGTCAAATACGAGATACAGAGAAGCAATGCCGTCCGGATTGGACAGAGTGACGGAAGCTTCGCCGGCAGCGGATGTATAGGTACGTTCATTCTTGTCCGACAGCAGATAGGGTGCGGAAAAACCGGCAGAACTTACCGTAGTTCCGGCATGATCGGCCTCTGCGGCGGAAAGGGGAAGAACGAGGAGAAAGCACAATAGGAAACAACCGAGAAAAATAAGGTTTTTTCTTGGATTCATGGTAAAAAAAGGGGTCCTTTCCGATGATTTTACATATATAAACAGTATAACACAAATGCAGGGAAAAATCCACCGCATTTTTATGTTTTTTTCAACTTTTATTCATAGGAATGTCAGGGAATTTTCGGAGAGACGGTATTGATTTAGCTGTCGGAATTTGTTATAATTATTTCATAAAATATTACAAGAGGAAAACATGAAACCGAAATCGTTTTTTGCGGGGATTCTGTCCCTGCTTATGCTTGCTTCATGTACACCCGCCGTACCTGCGGAAACCGAACCCTTTGTTCTTCCGGAAAGCGAATCCGCGGTCCCGGAAACCGTATATGAAGAAACCGGAGCTCCCGAAACCGAAACCGAGCCGCTGATCCGACTGCCCGATGCGGATACACCCGGTGTATATTTCATCGATTCCTTCGGGGTACTGCGGAAAACCGTCACCTCCGAGGCCTTTCTCACCGCCGCCGACCGGCCTGTACTGTGCATCACGGAGTCCTTCGGTCTGGAAGAATCCCTGACCGTTTACCGGGATGCGGACGTGATCTATTTGCCGGAGGAATGTACCTGGACAAACACCCTGACCATCTGCTGCGGGGAGAATACAACAAGCCTTTCTGCCGCATCTGCATCCCCGGCCCTATTGGAAAACGGATGCCTGATCATTGACGCACCCAACGCCGCACTGGAGCTCACCGTCGGGAATGAACCGGATCCGGTGCTGTTGGATCTGTACAGCAATCTCGCCGCCTGCAACGGAGTGGATCTTTCCTCCGGATACGGCGGTAAGGGAAGTGCCGTGCCCGCTTCCGTCACCCTGCGCAGTTCCGCCGCCAACAAGCCCTACGAAGGCGTGTCCCTGCAGATCCGGGGCAATACGGCGGAAGTGCAGTTCCCCCTGATCGTGCAGGAAAAGGATATCACCTCTGCTGCCCTGACCTTCTATGACGGAAACGGCAATGTGCTGTGCACGGAAAAACTGGATCTGCGGGAAGCCCATACGATCACAATCACGGACGAAACAGGCGGACAGCGCAGATATAGGCTGACCTCCGAGCGGCTTTCCCATAACCTGCCGGTTGTGGAGATCCATACCGACGACGGCACACCCATTACTGAGAAAAACACATACATCCACGGCAGCCTGACCATCGACGGAACCTCCTATCCCATGAAGATCCGCGGACGGGGCAATGCTTCCTGGACCCAGTTTCCGAAGAAGGCCTACCGTATCAAGCTGGATGACGGCGCCTCCCTTTTCGGATTGCCCCAGAACCGTGACTGGGTGTTAGCCTCCAACTATGCCGACAAATCCCTGATCCGGAACTGCGTAGCCCATACCATGGCGGCGTCCATGTCGAATCTGGAGTACACACCGACCCATATTCCGGTGAATCTGTATCTCAACGGCAGTTATCTGGGCGTGTACACCTTTGCGGATAAGATCGAAGAAGGAAACGGACGGCTGGATCTGAAGGGGAATGATCCCGAAGGCAAGTCCGACATCGGATTTTTGCTGGAGATCGGCTGGGATTTCGATGAAGAAAACGTATACAACCGGGACTACTTTGATACGGAACTGATTTTTCGCATATTCATCAAGGAACCGGAGATCCCCCAGGCGAACACACCGGAGCTCTTGTTCATCAAGCGGTATATTCTGGAAACGGAAAACGCCATCGTCAGCAATAACGGCTGGGAGAACTACATTGATGTGGATTCCTGGGTCGACTGGTTCATCATCAACGAGTTGACCTTCAATATGGAGTCCTCCTTCTACCGCAGCTGCTACCTGTGGCGCGGTGCCGGGGATAAGCTGAAAATGGGTCCCGTATGGGATTTCGATATGGCATTCGGCAACCACTACGGCGATCTGCCCGGATATGACGGCTGGTGCACCACGGAATCCACCTATACCTACATTTCCGAAAACTGGATGAATTATCTCATGCAGTATCCCGCCTTTACCGACCGTGTGAAAGCGCGCTGGAACGAGGTGAAAAACGACCTGCTGCAGACCTCCCTTGACGCTGTGGATACCTATTCCGCCATGCTGGAAGGCAGTCAAGAGCAGAACTTTGCCGTGTGGAATATCATGCATGTCAGCGTAGGCGCGGCATCCGTGAATCCCGCACGCTACAATACATACGAAAAACAGATCCAGTACCTGCGGGACTTCATCAACACCCGCTGGAACTACATCGACACCCGCCTGAACGGGGAATACTGATCCGATACAGAAAGGAGGATTGCCCATGTTCCAGACCGTATTCAAACGGTATGAACTGAAATATCTGCTGACCACGGAACAGAGGGACAGAATCCTTTCCGTTATGCAGGAGCATATGACACCGGATAAATACGGCAGAACCACCATCCGGAATCTGTATTTCGATACGGATACCTACCTTCTGATCCGCCGTTCCATGGAAAAGCCGCTGTTCAAGGAAAAACTGCGGGTACGAAGCTACAGCCTGGCCGGGGAAGGGGATACGGTATTTGCGGAGCTGAAGCGGAAGTACGACGGCGTGGTCTATAAAAGACGTCTGGCGGCTGCGGAAAACCGGGTAATGGACTGGCTGTCCGGCCGCACGGATGCACCGGAGAAAAGCCAGATTTCCCATGAGATCGACTATTTCCTCCGTTTCTACGGCGAACTGCATCCCACTGTCTTTCTCTCCTACGACAGACAGGCCTATTATTCCCGCACGGACGGCAGCTTCCGGATCACCTTTGACGAAAATATTCTGGCCAGAGAAACGGCATTGACGCTCGGAGAAGAAGCCTACGGTACATTCCTTCTGCCGGAGGGAAAAGTGCTGATGGAGATCAAATGTGCCGGCGGTATACCTCTGTGGATGACGGCAATACTGTCCGCGGAGCATATTTACAAAACCTCCTTCTCCAAATACGGCACAGCATACACCAGCTTGATCTTTCCCCGCCTGCAAAGCGAAAACAAACCATACATAAAGGAGAATCCATACCATGTCTCTTGAAACTATCTTCAAAGGCCTCTTCGACACGGATTTCACCGTGGTCATCGACTTAAAAGACTTTTTATTCTGCATCGCCGCGGCGCTGCTGGCGGGCATCATCACTGCGCTGTGCTATACCTTCAAAACCCGGTATACCAAAAGCTTTATCCTGACCTTAGCCCTTCTGCCGGCGGTGGTATGCGTGGTGATCATGATGGTCAACGGCAATATCGGCGCAGGTGTTGCGGTAGCCGGTGCCTTCAGTCTGGTACGTTTCCGCTCCGTCCCCGGTACGGCGAAGGAGATCGTCACGATCTTTCTGGCCATGGGCGCGGGTCTGATCGCGGGAATGGGCTATCTGGCCTACGCCTTACTGTTCACGGTGATCCTCAACGTTGTGTTTCTGCTGTGCAGCTGTCTGGATCTGGGCACGAAGAAAAACAACGGCAAATACCGTACGGTAAAGATCACGGTGCCGGAGGATCTGGACTACGCCGGCGTATTCGAAGACGTTTTTGCGGAATACGCATCCGGCTGGGAGCTGGTACAGGTGAAGACCACGAACATGGGCAGTATGTTCCGCCTGACCTACGAGGTTGTCCTGAAAAACGGGATTATTGAGAAAGAAATGATCGACAAGATCCGCTGCCGCAACGGCAATCTGGAAGTCGTGGTATCCAGACAGGAAAGTGCCACCGCAGAACTGTAAACCTGCATCCATGGGCTGCTGCAAAAAGAAAATTGCGGCAGCCCGTTTGCATTCCCGAATTCCCCTTTTTGAAGTTTTTTGATTGGGGTCCGGGGAAAGCTTTTTTTTAAAAAAAGTTTTCCCGGGTTTCCAAATCTCCGTATTTTCCCAAGCAAATATCCGCAGAAAACGGGTATACTGGGAACAGAAACTGCGACAAGGAGAATACGGAATGGATCTTACCCAAATCATGCATACGGAATATGGCAAATCCGTCGGGGAATGTACGAAGGATGAGCTGTACCGGGCATTGGTAAAATACACCTGCACGCTGGCGGAAGAGAAGCGGAAGCCGTACTGCGGCAAAAAGAAGCTGTACTACCTTTCCGCCGAATTTCTGATCGGCAAACTGCTGTCCTGCAATCTGATCAACCTCGGCATATACGACAGCGTAAAGGCGGAGCTGGCATCCCACGGAAGGGATCTGACCGAGCTTGAGGAATACGAAAATGAACCCTCCCTCGGTAACGGCGGACTGGGTCGGCTGGCGGCTTGTTTTCTCGATTCCATTGCTTCCCTGGGCCTTCCGGGGGACGGCATCGGACTGAACTACCACTTCGGTCTGTTCCGGCAGGTGTTCCGGGAAAACGAACAGACCGCCGAACCGGACCGCTGGCTCACGGATACCGGCTGGCTGCGGAAAACGGATACGGTATATCCCATCCGTCTCCGGAACGGAACTGTACAGGCCAGAATGTACGACCTTGCTGTAATCGGATACGAAAATTGTGTAAATACCCTTCATCTGTTCGATCTGGAAGGCGTGGACGAGGACATTGTGGGGGAGGGTATTTCCTTCGATAAGACGGACATTGCCCATAACCTGACCCTATTCCTCTACCCCGACGACAGCGACGAAAACGGCCGTATTCTGCGGATCTGCCAGCAGTATTTCATGGTATCCGCCGCGGCACAGCTGATTCTGGCAGAGGCGGAAGCGAGGGGGTGCCGGCTGTACGACCTGCCCGATTATGCCGTGATCCAGATCAACGATACCCATCCCGCCATGGTCATCCCCGAATTGATCCGCCTGCTGACGGAGAGGGGACTGGATACGGACGACGCCATTGCCGCAGCCTGCGGAGCCTGTGCCTATACCAACCATACCATTCTGGCGGAAGCGCTGGAGAAATGGCCGATCCGCTATCTGAAAAAAGCCGTACCCCATCTGGTGCCGGTGATGGAGATTCTGGACGATAAGGTGCGGCGGAAGTACGGCGGGGAAGAGACAGCGATCATCGACAGAGAAGATGTGGTGCATATGGCCCATATGGCCGTCCACTGCTCGGTAAGCACCAACGGCGTCGCATCCCTCCATACGGAAATTCTGAAAAAAGAAGCACTCGCTCCACTATATCGCCTCTGTCCGGAAAAATTCAACAACAAAACCAACGGCATCACCTTCAGACGCTGGCTTCTGCACTGCAATCCCGCTCTGACCGATTTTCTGACCGGGCATATCGGTGACGGATTCCGGACGGACGGGGAAGAACTGCGGAAACTCATGGCATACCGGGACGATACCACTACGCTGGATGGGCTGATGCGCATCAAATCGGACAGCAAAAAAGCGCTGGCGGACTGGCTGTACCGGAAGCAGGGCGTGAAATGCGATCCCGATTCCGTTTTCGACATCCAGATCAAGCGGCTTCACGAATACAAACGTCAGCAGATGAACGCTCTGTACGTCATCCATAAATATCTGGAAATCCGGGAAGGCAGATTACCGGAAAGACCCGTTACCGTGATCTTCGGCGCAAAGGCGGCACCGGCTTATGTGATCGCACAGGATATCATCCATCTGATCCTGTGCCTGCAGACCCTGACGGGTGACCCGGCGGTACGGCCTTATCTGCAGACGGTAATGGTGGAAAACTACAATGTTTCCGCCGCGGAAAAACTGATCCCTGCCTGTGATATATCCGAACAGATCTCTCTTGCCTCCAAGGAAGCCAGCGGTACGGGGAATATGAAATTCATGCTCAATGGCGCTGTGACCCTCGGGACGGAGGATGGCGCCAATGTGGAAATACACCGGCTGGTGGGGGATGAGAATATCTATATTTTCGGAGACACCAGCACCGTTGTGACCGCCCGGTATAAGGCCGGCAGCTACAGCGCAAAAGCCTATTACGAAGAAGTTCCCATGATCCGCCGTGCGGTGGATTTTATCATCGGACCGGAGCTTGCGAAAATCGGCAATCCCGTCCGTCTCAGACGCCTGTACGATGAACTGACGGGCAAGGACTGGTTCATGACCTTTCCGGATTTCGCGGATTATGTGAAAACCAGAGAAAAAGCATACCGTGACTACGGCATCCGGCCGGAATGGGCGAAAAAAGGACTTGTGAATATTGCAATGTCCGGATATTTTTCCTCAGACCGGACCATACTGGAATATAACCGGGATATCTGGCATCTGGACAGATCGCCGGAACAGATTCACAGTAAATAATCATACACGGAGGCTCATGTGGAACAAACCATATCGAAAAAACGAAGTCTGAATTTTGACTTTCTGCAGAAACTCGGCAAGGTGCTGATGACGGTCATCGCCGTTATGCCCGCCGCGGGGCTGATGATCAGTCTGGGCAAGCTCATCGCCATGGCAGGAGGCAGCGTACCCCTTGTGGTGACGGTGGGCAGTGTTATGGAAAACATCGGCTGGGCGGTGATCGGCAATCTGCATATTCTGTTTGCCGTCTCCATCGGCGGCTCCTGGGCGAAGGAAAGAGCGGGCGGTGCCTTTGCGGCTTTGCTGGCGTTTATTCTGATCAACAACATCACCGGTGCGCTGTTCGGGGTCACGTCCGCCATGCTGGAGGATCCCGCCGCTGTGACCCATTCGATTTTCGGACAGGAAATGCAGGTGTCCGGGTATTTTACCTCGGTGCTTGGTTCGCCGGCGCTGAATATGGGTGTATTTGTGGGGATCATCTCCGGCTTTGTGGGCGGGGTGGTGTACAATACATTCTACAATTTCCGGAAACTGCCCGAGGCCCTGTCCTTCTTCAATGGAAAACGGTTCGTTCCGCTGGCGGTGATCTTCTGGTCGGTGATTGTTTCCCTGGTTCTGGCGGTGGTATGGCCCATCGTACAAACGGGGATCAACGCATTCGGCTTCTGGATTGCCGGTTCTGCGGACACATCCCCCTTCCTCGCGCCCTTCATTTACGGCACATTGGAAAGACTCCTTCTCCCCTTCGGACTCCACCATCTGCTGACCATCCCCATGAACTATACTTCCTTCGGCGGCAGTTACGAAATCCTCACAGGTGCCAATGCGGGAACGGTGGTTTTCGGGCAGGATCCGCTGTGGCTTGCGTGGATCACGGACCTGATCGGCTTCCGGCAGGCGGGGGATACGGCGGCCTATGAAAGCCTGCTGGCATCGGTGCACCCTGCCCGGTTCAAGGTGGGACAGATGATCGGCTCCACGGGACTGCTGCTGGGCTTTGCGCTGGCCATGTACCGTCGGACGGATAAGGACAAGCGGAAAAACTACCGGTCCATGTTTTTCTCCGCATCCTTGGCGGTGTTTCTGACGGGGGTTACGGAACCGCTGGAATTCATGTTCATGTTCTGTGCCATTCCCCTGTATATCGTGTATGCCGTACTGCAGGGGCTGGCTTTTGCGCTGGCGGATCTGATCCCCCTGCGGCTTCATTCCTTCGGGAGCATTGAACTGGCGACCCGAATTCCCATGTCCGTCCGTGCGGGACTGACGGCGGATATCATCAATTTCGTGATTGCTTCGGCCATATTCTTTATTATCGGTTATTTCGTCGCCTGGTTCATGATCGGCAAACTCCGTTACGCCACACCGGGACGGCTGGGCAATTACACCACGGAAGGGGAAGAACGGGAATCCGCAGAGGTACAAACGGCATCCGTATCCGTTCCGGAAACATCTTCCGCCGCCGACAGTCAGGCAGAACGGATCATCACTCTTCTCGGCGGCCGGGACAATATCGTTCTGGTGGATGCCTGTATGACCCGACTGCGTGTCAGCGTAAAGGATCCGGCCCTTGTGGCAGATGCGGATGCATGGAAAGCGGAAGGGGCATTGGGACTGGTGAAAAAAGGGGAAGGCATACAGGCTATATACGGCCCGAAAGCGGATGTACTGAAATCCGATATCAATGACATTCTATAAGATTTAGTCTGAGAATCCGGAAACCGGCCGGCGCGGATATGTTTTCGGTGATTCTTCGTCAATACAAAGAAAGGCACGGTAACGACTATGAAACTTCTGACACTGAATACCCACAGCCTGATGGAAACGGAATACCCGGCCAAGTTGGAGATCTTCGCGGAGATGGCAGCGGCGGAGAGACCGGACATCATTGCTCTGCAGGAGGTCAATCAGCACATGGACGGAGAGGAGGCGGATCTGTCCCTCGCCCCCGGCTATTGCCCCTGTACGGACAAACCGATCCGTGCGGACAACCATGTGTACAATGCAGTCCGTCTGCTGGCGGAGAAGGGGATTTCCTGCTATTGGACATGGCTGCCGGTCAAGATCGGGTACGGACAGTTTGACGAAGGACTGGCACTCATCAGCTTTTCGCCCATCACGGGGACGGATGTGTGTACGGTCAGTGCCCGTGACGATTATGCCGACTGGCGTACCCGGAAGATTCTGGGCATCACCACCGAAAAACGTCCCGGCGCATGGTTTTATTGCGTCCACTACGGCTGGTGGAACGACGAAAACGAACCTTTTGCGGCACAATGGCAGAAAACCGCTGCCCATCTGCCCTCCGATTGTCCCGTGTGGCTTATGGGGGATTTCAACAGTCCGGCGGAAGTACGGGGGAAAGGGTACGATCTGGTACGTGCCTCGGGCTGGCGGGACAGCTGGGAGAACGCCTATGTCCGGGATGACGGCATTACGGTATACAAAAACATCGCCGGCTGGGAGAACAATACGGGCGGCATCCGGGTGGATCAGATCTGGCATAACCGGGATGTGCGTGCGGAGCGATCCTTTGTGATCTGCAACGACCGGTGGTATCCGGTGATCTCCGACCATTTTGGCGTGATCGCCGAGTACAATGAAGGATGTGAAACGGAATGAAACGAAGCGCGGGCATTCTGCTGCCGGTTTTTTCCCTGCCGTCACCCTATGGGATCGGCTGTTTTGACCGGACGGCATACCGCTTTACGGACTGGCTGAAGGAAGCCGGACAGTCCTGGTGGCAGATCCTGCCTCTGGGTCACACAAGCTATGGCGATTCCCCCTACCAGTCCTTTTCCGCCTTTGCGGGGAATCCCTATTTCATCGACCCGGACACCCTGGCCGAAGAAGGCCTTGTGACCCGCTCCGACTGCAGCAGCGCCGGACTGGAGTCTGCGGGAAACCGGGTGGATTATTCTCTGCAGTATAAAAAGCGTTATCCCCTTCTGCGCAAAGCATACGAAAACAGCGCAGGCAGACAATCCCCCGATTTTGACACCTTCTGCGGCAGGAATCCGTGGCTGGAGGACTACGCCTTATTCATGGCGCTGAAGGCACAGTACGGCGGCGCGGCATGGAATACCTGGGATGAGGATCTGCGTCTGCGCAAACCGGCGGCATTGGAGAAAGCACGGCGGGAGCTGGCACAGGAAATGGACTTCCACCGGTTTATCCAGTATCATTTTGATAAGCAATGGAATGCCCTGAAAGCCCACGCGGCCGAAAGCGGCATCGGTATCATCGGGGATATTCCCATCTATACCGCCTACGACAGCGCGGACACATGGGCACATCCCGAACTGTTCTGTCTGAACCGTGACGGTACCCCTACCGCTGTCGCAGGCTGTCCCCCCGACGATTTTTCCGCAGAAGGCCAGCTGTGGGGCAATCCTTTGTACAACTGGGAGAAGCATCGGGAAACGGATTTTGCCTGGTGGATCGAAAGAATGGCCCATTGCTTCCGGCTGTATGATGCGGTGCGGATCGACCATTTCAGAGGCTTTGACGAATACTACGCCATTCCTTACGGTGCACATACAGCGGAAAATGGACGTTGGGAGAAGGGGCCGGGGATGGCATTGTTCCGGGCGGTGGAAAAGGCACTGGGGAAGCACGAGGTCATTGCGGAGGATCTGGGATTCATGACAGAATCGGTCCGTCAGCTGGTGAAGGACAGCGGATTCCCGAACATGAAGGTGCTGGAGTTCGCTTTTGACACCCGTGATGCTTCCGGCAGTGACCATTTCCCCCATCATTACAGCGAAAACTGCACGGCATATACCGGAACCCATGATAACCAGACGATCGTTTCCTGGTACAAAACCATTTCGCCGGCGGAACGGGAGAAGGCGCGGACCTATCTCTGCGATCACTGTACACCGGATGAAAAACTGGGGGAAGGCTTCATCGGTCTGCTCATGCGCAGCGCGGCGAATCTTTGCGTGATTCCCATGCAGGACTGGCTGGGTCTGGACGACAGCAGTCGTATAAACACGCCGTCCACGCTGGGGAACAACTGGCAGTGGCGGATGACGGATGCGGATATGAACCGACCGTTATGCGAACGCATCCGGAAAATGACAAAACTTTTCGACCGATAAAACCGACTGAAATTTGCGGAGGCAGAAAATGCCGTATCCCTCATCGGTCGCCGCAGAGGACGGAATCCCAAAACAGAATAACAGCAACAAACAGGCTGCCGCATCCCGGAATTTCCCGGATACAACAGCCTGTTTGTTTAATTTCTCAGTACTCTGAACGAATTCAGTACCGCCAGTACCATAACGCCCACATCTCCGAATACCGCAATATCCATGCCCACAATATTCAGGGAGCAAAGCACCAGAATCCCGACTTTGATCAGAACGGAAAACACAATATTCTGCTTCGCAATGCCCATCGTCTTCTTAGCCGTCCGGATCGCCGTTTCGATCTTGCCGATTTCGTCGGTCATAATCACAATATCCGCCGCTTCGATAGCCGCATCCGAACCGAGCGCACCCATGGCGATACCCACATCCGCCAACGCCAACACGGGCGCATCGTTGATCCCGTCACCGGCGTAGATCGTCGTACCGGAGGCGGAGGACAGAATCTTCTCCAGCTCCGCTACCTTTTCATCCGGCAGAAGCTCGCTTTTCACCCGGTCAATGCCCACTTCCGCTGCCGTACTCTCCGCCGTATGCCGGTTGTCACCCGTCAGCATATAGGTTTCTCTGATGCCCGCTTTCTTCAGCGAAGCAATGCCCGATGCCGCATCCGCCTTGAGCACATCCGCAATCCGGATACAGCCCACGTAAACGCCGTCTGCCGCAATATATACATGGGTTCCGTCCCCGTATACCGGGCAGGACAGACCGATCTGCGCCATCAGCTTGGCATTCCCCGCCAGTACGGTGCGTCCGTCCACTGCTGTGCGGATACCGTATCCCGCCGTTTCCTCGGAGGTACCGATGCGGCTTGTGTCGATCTCCCTGCCGTATGCCTCACGGATGGACTGGGCGATCGGATGGAGGGATGCACTTTCCGCATGGGCGGCGAGGAAAAGAAGCTCTTCTTCGGACATACCCTCAGTATGGATCTGCCGTACGGCAAAGGTTCCCTTCGTCAGTGTTCCCGTTTTATCGAATACGGCCGTATCCGTTTTCGACAGCACTTCCAGATAATTACCGCCTTTGATCAGAATCCCCTTCTTTGCCGCCGCACCGATCCCGCCGAAAAAGGCCAGCGGTACGGAAATCACCAGTGCACAGGGACAGGATACCACCAGAAAAGACAGCGCACGGTAGATATAATCCGCAAACAGCGCACCTTCCAGTACAAGTGGCGGCACAACGGCCAGAAGCAGAGCGCATACCAGCACAACGGGCGTATAGTATTTTGCAAATTTCGTGATGAATCTCTCCGCAGTGGATTTCCGGGCGGAGGCACTTTCCACCAGTTCAAGAATCCGGCTGACGGTGGAATCCTCAAAGGTTTTGGTCACACGGATTTTCAGCGCCGCGTTTTTGTTGATGCATCCGCTGAGGATTTCGTCCCCCGCATCCACCCGCCGCGGCACGGATTCACCGGTCAGGGCAGAGGTGTCCGCAAAGGAACTGCCGTCGATCACGACCCCGTCCAGCGGCACTCTTTCCCCCGGACCGACCAGGAGAATATCTCCGATCTCCACATCCTCCGGATCCCGTCTGCATACCACGCCGTCCTCGATACGGTTGGCATATTCCGGGCAGATGTTCATAACTTCGCTGATGGACCGGCGGGATCTGGTTACGGCATAATCCTCAAACAGTTCACCCACCCGGTAGAACAGCACCACAAACACCGCTTCCGCATATTCGCCGATGCAGAATGCGCCGATAGCCGCCGTGACCATCAGGGTGTTTTCGTTGAAAATATTCCCGCGCATGATCCCCTTGACGGCACCTGTGATGACCTCAGCGCCGCTGATGCAGAAGGCGAGAAGAAACAGGATGAACCGGGGAAGGGCAAAGGATGCCGGTACAAGCAGGGCTGCGGCAAACAGAACCGCCCCTGCCGACAGTATGACAATTTCTTTTTTCATGTCAGATATACGCAATCTCCACATCCGGCTCGATCTTATGTACGATCTTTTCGATCTGCGCCTTCACTGCATCCAGCTTGGCATCCTCCGCACAAAGGATCATTTTTTCCGTAAGAAAATTGACGGATACGCTTTCCACACCGTCCAGTTTTGCGGTTTTTTCTTCGATTTTGGCCGCGCAGTTGGCACAGCACAGTCCGTTCAGCTTGATCTTCACTTTCATAGTCAGTCCCTCTCCTTGATATGTTCGATACCCATTTCCAGAATGGTCTTTACGTGGTCGTCCTTCAGGGTGTAGTACACATTTTTGCCGTCTCTGCGGAATTTCACAAGCTGTGCATCCTTGAGCACCTTGAGCTGATGGGAAACCGCCGATTTGGTCATCCCCAGCACCGCCGACAGGTCGCATACGCACAGTTCTTCATTATCCAGCACCGCCATGATCCGCATCCTTGTACTGTCGCTCATTACCTTGAAGAAATCCGACAGGGCATACAGCACCTCCGTATCCTCCATCACTTCTCTGACATGCGCCACCACATCGGTATGCACATCGTCACATTCGCACATTTCGCTGTGCTGATATAGTTCCATACAGCATCCTCCTCTTTCGATTGAACGATTGAGCACTCATTCAACTGTATATATTATAGTTGAATGAGTGCTCAACTGTCAAGGGGTTTTCGGAAATAAGAATGTGAAAAAGAAAAATTGAAGGAAAAATTATATTTTTTGATGAAATAATCATAGAAATTTGTCTGCAAAAGCGGTATAATATTATATTATGTATTTACCTTAACAGAAAATGAATAGAGAATGTGAAATGTACTATATCATTTTTGTCATCACGACTGTACTTAGTCAGCTCAATAGTATATATCTGTATAAAAAATATCAGCTCACCGCGGGAACATCCTTCAGGGCCAGTGTGCTGTACATGATCATAAACGGTATTCTGTCCGCGCTGATGCCCCTTGGTGTTCTGCTTGTTACCGGACAGCCTCTGCAGGCAACACCCTATTCTCTGCTGTTTGCGGCGGCTACCGTGATCTGTTCCGCCATGGGACTGATCCTGACTTTCCGTGCCTATGCGCTGGGGCAGATCGCCATTGTGAACATCATGACCACCATCGGCGGGATTGTAATTCCCTGCCTGTGGGGCGTATTGTTCCTTGGAGAAGAGTTGTCCGTACAGAGCCTTGTCGCCATTCTGATCATGCTGGGTGCGGTTGTATTCATTACCCCCGTCCATGAAGAAAAGTTCCGGAAAAATCTGATCCTTCTGTATCTGGTCATCATTCTGTTCAACTGTTTTGTGACCATGCTGAGCAAACAGCACCAGATCGAAGCCGTACATGCCACCGTAGATACATACAGCTACAGCGTATGGGTCGGCGTGATCCGTACCGTCCTGTTCGGCATCCTCGGCATCTTCTTCCTCCTGAAAGGGAAGGGAATTCGTGAGGTACCCCAGGTGAAAAAATCCTCCGTATTCGCCGTTCTCTCCTCCACCGTATCCGGGATCTGCTATATTGTCACCCTCTTCACCGCCGCTGTTCTGCCCGTGGTCATCACATCCCCCCTCGGCACCGGCATCGGTATCCTCATGAGCACCACCCTCCCCCATTTTATCTACCGTGAAAACCTTACCAAACGCCAGCTCTTCGGCACAGTCCTGAGCTTTGTGGGAATCATGCTGTTCCTGCTGGATACGTGATGCTTGCGATGAAAAAGCTCCCGCCGAAGTTAACTCTGTTTAGCGAGAGCCTGTTTGCCGATTAGTTGCAACCGAATATATAACAACAGCCGTATCAAGGATTTGCAGTAATCCCTGACACGGCTGTTTTTTTAAAACATCATGCCCATCATATATTGTTCCACAAAAACCGGATCCACGGAAAGCTCCAGCACTTCGGCATTTTCCGCAATTTTTTCGGATTTTTGACGGTAATCCCGGTTCAGTAAGAGCATCGAAGCACCGGATAACGACGTGTTTCCCGCCGCACGGAGACGGTCGCTCAGTCCACCCGGAATCAGTCCGATGTATTCCGCGTTGGTCAGATCCAGATATTTGCCGAACCCGCCAGCGATCACCGCAGTTCCCACATCGTCCGGTTCCATACCCGCAGAGGCAAACATAGCTGTCATACCCGCGCAGATCGCACTTTTGGCAAGCTGCAGCATCCGGATATCCGACTGGTTCAGGGTAACAGCATCCGCCAACGTGACGACCTCGTCTTCCAGATAACCGCTTTCGTCCAGAATTTCCAGACGCAGGAGGGAAGCCGTCGCATCCACCAGTCCGCTTCCGCAGATACCGATGGCGGTCGTATCCCCAATTACGTGACAGTGCAGTTCTCCGTCGGATACGCATACTTTATCAATTGCCCCCGGTGCACCGCGCATACCCATGGAAATGCCCACACCTTCGAAGGCCGGGCCGGCGGCGGTGGAGCATACGGTCAGCTTGCCGTTTGCCCGGAGTGCCATTTCCCCGTTTGTGCCGATATCCGCAAAAACCGCACTGTCAGCCTTTTCGCACAGACCCGTTGACAGGATCCCGCAGGTGATATCCGCACCGATGAATGCCGCTATGCAGGCCGGGAGATACACTTCCGTATCCGCTTTCAGACAGCCGATGCCGATTTCCGCCGCAGTCAGTATTTCACCGAAGGGGCGGTGTACCGTAAAGGGTGCATGGGACAAGGGTTCCGTATCCGTTTCCGTCAGCAGGTACAGCATGACTGTGTTGCCCGTGATGACGATGCTGTCGATCTCTTCCGTTTCTATGGATGCCATTCCCGCAAGCCGGATGAGCAGATCCGATACCCCGCCGCGAACGGACAGAGCCAGATTTTCTGCCTTGCCTGCCATAGCCGCTTCGATACGGGAGATCACATCCGCACCCCAGGCAATCTGTGGGTTCAGAGATGCGGCTTCGCTCAGAAGATGTCCGTCCGCATCGTATAAGGCCGCCGCAATGGTGGTGGTGCCGATATCCACAGCCGCACCGTATCGGGTGAAGGCGGGACGGAGGGGAAATTCCGGCATTTCACCGTCAGTAACCGCTTTTACATCCCCGCTGTTCTGAGGGATCACAACGGAACAGTCTCCTTCCGCCCGGGTCAGACAGGCGAAACGGTATCCTTTTTTCTGTTCTTCTTCCGTCAGAATATTCTTTTCACTTTCGGAAAGCGGAGAAAGTGCACCGGCCGCAATGACCTTGCATTTTCCGCATTTGCCGTGACCGCCGCAGGGCTGTTCGCTGTGGAGATATTCCGATAAGGTTTTCCCCGAAAGAACGGTTCTGGGACTGCCGTTGACGGTAAGCGTAATGGTTGGGGTTTCAGTATTCATAATCGATCCCCGATTGGTTATGCATTGAACAGAACCGCACCGAAATAGGTAACGGTATTGGCGCCGTTGATGTATTTCATACCGGACACTGCTGCCAGACGGGATACGTTGACGCCGTAGGATTCCAGAGAAGCCAGCGCCAGATCCGGATGTACGCAGGGCTTGTCTTCCTGTTTGGCGCACACTTCACAGACACCGCACCCGCCCACGCTCAGGTGGAGATAACCCGCAGGCAGGTTTTCCTTCAGGTATTTGTCCAGCGTCAGGGAAATGCGGGAAAGGGTACGTCTGGCTTCGATCATATTTTCGTAATCATAGCTGTCCTCCAGCTGACCGATGTACTGATAGACCAGCGCATGGGTGTACTTTTTCAATTCTGCCATCAGCACGCCGATCTCACCCACATCCGGGGGACACATCCAGCATTTGCCGTACATTCCGCAGGCATTTGCCGCGCACATATCTCTGAAGGCGGCATCCGTTTCGATGGCAGCCGCGTCGATCACAGCCGCATTGACCGCACCTTTTTCACGGGCGGCGGCAATCAGGGAATCAAACAGTTCATTCATAAAATTCACCAACCGTATCGAAGAATGTATGGATATTTTCCCAGGGAGTCATGGGCGGGATGTCGCATCCGGAGGAAATAACGAAATTGAGATATTTGTGACAGGCGTTCAGTACGGCCAGCGTGGCTTCTCTGACAGCATCGGCCGTACCCATCCGCAGTACCCCGGCGGGATCCACATTGCCCATTACGGGCACATCGGCGGGGAACTTATCGAGCATATCCCGCAGATCAATGGAGTTGCCGAAATGGTAAGCCGCCGCACCTGTGGACAGGATGGAGGGCACCATCTCGGGGGTATTGTCACCGCAGTTATGGTATACGACGATGAAATTTTCGTCCTGTACCGCATCCACGATCTTTTTTACATAGGGAGAGGAAAATTCTTCTTCCAGCATGGGGGAGAGCAGTCCCGCAACGGGTTCCGCCATCATGATCCCGTCGGCACCGGCGTTTTTGTAAGCCATGGCATAGGCGATCAGGAAATCCGTGACCTTGTTCATAACCGTGTGTACCATATCCGGCTCGTCGTAGCAGTCCATCATGATCTCGGACACATCCAGAAGCCGTGCCGCCAGAGAATAGGGACCGATCATACCCGCCAGGACGGGACGGTCCGTGATGTATTCAGCGGCATTTTCGATAGCCTTGAGGTAAATGCCGGTTCTGCCCGCGCCGATTTCGGGAACGGCAAGAGCATCCGCTTCGGCTTCATCGTGGACCAGTCTGCCCACAACGGTAGGAACCTCCGTGTCGGAAAAACGGACATCGGCACCGAAGCATTCCGCTTCCACGGACAGGTCCATAAAGCTGACAGCCGCGGCGGAATCGGTGCTTTTGGCCACCATGATCATACCGGCGGCCTGTTTTTCGCTGTCGGCGATCAGTTCCTTTACGGAAATATCCATCAGGCTGACGCAGGGGAAGGACAGAATGGGCAGAGCCTTGCCGGAGGAGGGCAGCTCCTTCAGCCACTTGTACATATTTTTCTTCATTTACATAATCCTTAGTTGCAGAAATTAGGTTTATAAGGTCGTTTGGCTGAAAAAAACTCCGGATCAAGCTTTTTTCAGCCAAAGAAACTGTATTATTATCGGATAAAATTTGGTTCTGCTCCCGTCTTGTGTGCAGTGAAAACTACGGAGAAGTCAGCAGAACCGTGTGCCCACTCAGGCGTTCTGACACAGCGCCAGAGCCGCATCGGCAGCACTTGCCGCATCGGAGGTGTAAACGTCAGCACCGATGGACTTGCAGAAATCTTCGTTTACGGGCGCACCGCCGACCATGATCTTTACCTTGTCGCGGATCCCCTTTTCTTCTGCCAGCTTAACAACTTCTTCCATAACACCCATGGTGGTGGTCAGCAGAGCGGAGCAGCAGATGATCTGGCAGTTTTCATCGATCGCGGTCTGTACGAAGGCTTCGGGAGAAACGTCGGTGCCCAGGTCGATGACTTCCAGGCCCTTGCCTTCCATCATCATCTTAACTAAGTTCTTGCCGATGTCGTGGAGGTCGCCCTGTACGGTGCCGATGCATACCTTACCGGTAGCTTCCACACCTGCCTGTACCAGATAGGGCTTGAGGATCTGTACACCCATGTTCATAGCGCGGGCGGCAACCAGAACTTCGGGAACGTGTACCTTGTTTACCTTGAAGTTTTCGCCTACAACGGACATACCGTCCAGCAGACCGTCATTCAGAATCTGAGAAATGTCAGCGCCTTCTTCGATCGCGGTCTTTACCAGCTCCTGAACGATCTTGGCCTTACCCTTCTGAACATTTTCGGAAATAGCAGCAATAGTACTCATAATGGACTCCTTTTGTATATTGGTATTCTTATGATTTTCGGAATGTATCCTTGCTTTCCGGTAATCGCTGGGGGTCGTACCCTCGGAGGCGGAAAACACGCGGCGGAAGGAGGAAAGATCCCTGAATCCGCAGCTTTGGGAAATTTCGCTGACGGGCAGTTCGGTTTCCGCCAGCAGCTTGCAGGCATGACTGTAACGCACCTTGCGGAGATAGTCGGAAAACATTTCTCCGGTGAGCCGCTTGAAGAGCCTGCTGAGATGGGCCTTGCTGACAAAGAGACGCTCGGCAATGCTGCCCAGGGTCAGATCGTTGTCGGCAAAATCCGCTTCGATGATTTCAATGGTGCGGGTGACAAACAGCCAGTCCTTTGAACGGACATAGGAGATATTCTTGACGGATTCTCCCACATAACGGCCGAGGAGAATCAGCACCAGGGAAAGATGGGCTTTCACCGCTTCCCGCCATTCTCTTTTCCGGCTTTCCATTTCTTCCGTGATCTGCCCGCAGAGCTCCAGAAGCTGTTTCACGGTTTTCTTTGTCAGAACCGCACAGCCGATGTTCAGCCCGTCCTCGAACACGCCGCCGCAGAACCGGTCGCTTTCCGGATCCGCAAAGGGGCCGTCAAACCAGTGCACGGGATCGAACAGAAGCCTGTGCACCTCCAGCTTTTCGCCGGTGTTCTGGGCAAAATACCCGTGGGAAACGCCGGGACCTATGATGAACGCATCGCCGGCCGTGCAGGGAATCGCCTGTTCCAGAATCAGGTGGGTCCCCTCGCCGGAGAGAACAATACCGATCTCCACAGCGGTGTGGGAATACACCCGGTTTTGGGAGCTGCCGGGGCAGTAAATATCCGAAAATGCGGTGACATTCTGGCGAACGGAAACGTCATCCGATGCACTCTGCGGTACGAATACCTCTTCATCAAATGCCATTCCATCCCTCCTCTCACCAAGATCGGACAATACACCCATTGTTTTAATTATATCACAATCTGCCGGAAATTTGAAGACGGTTCTGTTGCTTCTTCACCGCACCCGCGGAAACAAAACAATGCCTGAGCGCTCATTTCCGGCCAAAAGAGGAATTACAGATACTTCTTGATAAAGGCCATGATGTCCGCACGCATTTCGGCAGATTCTCTGTGGCCGTTGGGGTAACGCAGGACGGAGAACTTGTCGGCGGCATCGAACTTGCCGTAAACCTCGCCCACTTCCCGTTCGATGCGGTCCACACCTTCCAGAGGCGTCAGACCGTCGTAGATACCGATGGTAGCCAGATGAGCACGGGGGGCGATCAGGGAATTGATCTGGGAGGAGGAGAAATGGAGCAGCAGATTCGGGATGTAGTAATAAATGCTGTGGTAATTCAGGTTGTCTCTCATAATGAGCGCATCAAAATCGGTGAGGCAGCAGATGTCCACGCAGACCTTGATTCTTTCATCCAGAGCTGCCGTCCACCATGCCATGGTACTGCCCATGGACATACCCAGGGTAGCAATGCGGGATGCATCCACATCGGGACGGCTGCAGAGGTAGTCCAGTCCGCGCAGATTGTCGTAAACCATGCGGCCCCACATATATTCGCCCTTCCAGAGCATTTCCTTGTAGGTATTTTCTTCCATACGGCCGCCGCGTTCGCCGAAGCACCACTGGTCGATACAGAGAACGGCATAACCCTGTGCGGTCAGCGCTTCCGCATAACTGGGCTTGTACATATAGGAAGCGGGGGACAGCAGTTCGTCCTTACCCACATCGTACATACCGCCGTGAGAATGGTTGAACAGAACGGCGGGGAATACGCCTTCACCGTGGGGACGGGCAAAATAAGCGGGGATGGGTTCAGTATGCGGTTCACCTTCTGTGGTTTCGATGGTCAGAACGAGACATTCGAGGATATAACTGCCGCAGTCCTTTTCGGAAACCTTCTTGCAGTGGATGGGATTGTTTCTGCCGGGCAGACGACCCATCAGTCCGTACAGCTCCTCGCGGCGTGCCTGTAATTCTTTTGACAGCATAATTTTTCTCCTGTTCATATATAGTTTGACGGAATTTGAAATTCCATATCGGTTCAGACAAATCCATACAATTTATGATAACATACCTGATGCGAAATTGCAAGGGATTTGACAAGGTTTTCTCCCACAAACGGCATTTCTCACACCCATCGGCATAAAAATCCCCGTTGGCGGAATAGTATATACAGGAATACGGATTACGGAGGAAATTATGTGCGGAATCATAGGCTTTACGGGAAAAAGTCCGGCTGTACCGAAACTGCTTGAGGGACTGGCCGCTTTGGAATACAGGGGATACGATTCGGCGGGGGCGGCTTATTTTACCCCGGACGGACTGCGGACGGAAAAGGTGGGCGGACGGCTGTCAGTGCTGGCATCCCGCTTGTCCGGCACGACGGATGCGGACATCACCTGCGGCATCGGACATACCAGATGGGCTACCCACGGTACGGTATCGGATGCCAACGCCCATCCCCACGGAAACGGCAGGGTGTACGGCGTGCACAATGGGATCATCGAAAACTACAGGGAACTGACCCTGTGGCTGGCGGAAAGGGGATATACTTTCACTTCCGACACGGATACGGAACGGGCGGTACTCCTTATCGACTGCCTGTACCGGGAGACGGGGGATCCGGTGAAAGCCATGGGAGAAGCAGCCCAACGGATGACGGGATCCTTTGCCTTCGCCCTTTTGTTCGCCGATCGTCCGGGGAAGATTTACGCCATGCGCCGGGGCAGTCCATTGTTTGCGGCCGTTTCACCGGAGGGGACGTTCGCGGTATCGGATATAGCGGCGGTTCTGCGGTACACCAGACACTTTACCCGGATCGGGGAAGGGGAAACGGCGGTACTTACGGCGGAGGGGATCACCTTTATCGCAGAGGACGGCAGTACCGTGGAGAAGGAATACGAATGGGCTGAATGGGACAGGACAGCGGCTGAGAAGGGCGGATTTCCCCATTTCATGCTGAAGGAGATATGGGAAGAGCCCACCGCCGTATCCGCAACGCTTGCGCCATTGCTTTCCGACTCCTCATTTGGTCTGACAGAGACGCAGATACAAAATATCCGCCAGATCCACATCGCAGCCTGTGGAACGGCCATGCACGCGGGACTGATGGGTAAGTATTTCATGGAAAAACTGGCGAGGATTCCCGTGAACGTGGAAATCTCCTCAGAATTCCGCTATCGTGATCCCATCCTGCATCCGGAGGATCCGGTGATTCTCATCTCCCAGTCGGGGGAAACGGCGGATACGCTGGCAGCACTGCGACTGGCAAAGGAGAGGGGGAATTTCACCCTGGCTGTGGTCAATGTCCCGGGTTCCGCCATTGCCGGGGAAGCAGATGCGGTACTGTACACCGCCGCCGGACCGGAGATCGCCGTAGCCAGTACCAAAGCCTATACGGTACAGCTGGCGGTGCTGATATACCTTGCCATCCGCTTCGGCAGAATCCGCGGCACGCTGACCCAGACCGAAGCCGACGGACTGCTCGCACAACTGGCGGATGCTCATTTGTATATTGAGAAAGCCCTTGCTCTGTCGGAAGCCTGCCGTCATATGGCGGAAAAGTATCGGGACCACAAAAACATTTTCTTCATCGGCAGAGGCCGGGACTACGCTTTAAGTCTGGAAGCGGCGCTGAAGATGAAGGAGATCACCTATATCCACTGCGAAGCCTATGCGGCGGGGGAGATGAAGCACGGTACGATCTCCCTGATCGAAAAGGGAACACCCGTATTTGCCTTTGCCACGGAATCCGCCGTGTGGGATAAGCTGCTCAGCAATATCCAGGAAGTCCGTTCCCGGGGGGCACAGGTGCTGTTGTTCGCTCCCGCATCCCTGCCCGTACCGGAAGACGCCGCCTGCGACATCATCCGACTGCCCGATGCACCGGAAATATGCCTGCCCCTCTGCGCCGCCGTCCCCGCCCAGTTGATGGCGTACCATACCGCCGTGCTTCTTGGCCGGGACGTGGATAAACCGAGAAACCTGGCTAAGTCGGTTACGGTGGAGTAGTTAGTATGTTTTCGGGGGAAGGGAAACTTTTTGCAAAAAGTTTTCCTTCCCCCGAACCCCCATCCTTTAAAAAAACTTTGAAATAGGGAATGATATACTAATAGAGATTCTGAATATAATTAGATTTCTGTCGCAAAATTCCTTTTTCAGTAGCTTTTAGAAAGAGGGGTTAAGAACTTTTGCAAAAGTTCTTAACCCCTCTTTTATGCGACAGTATTTTTTAGTCCAACCTCTCAGATGGTGCCGAAGAAGTGGAGAATATTCATGTCTTCGATCATCAAAGAACCGTGGGTACCTCTGCCGCCTTCCACGAGATGCTGACCGTGGTCGGGAGAGTAGGAGACCAGAATTCTGTGCTGATCTTCGAATTTCCGGAGTTCTTCCATAATGAATGCGAAATTTTCCGCTTCGGTGGATATCGCATTCAGGGCCTGTTTGGATTCGGGACCGAAGGCATGGGCAGCGTTGTCATATTCAAAGGTGTGGATGCTGATGACATCATATTCATCGGAACGGATCAGTTCAGTGGCCTTTTCCAGCACATCGGAGGGTGTTTTGACAACGAAGTAATCCATCTGCCGACCGGCAAAAATGAACAGGAAGGAAGAATTTTCCATGGCAATAACTGCGACTTTCTTACCGTTTTTGATCAGCTGATCATACAGGGTATCGCATTCTAACTTAGGACGTGTATAGGTTTGGATACCATGCTGTTCGGGATCAAGTCCTGTGTACATAGAAGCATGCGCGACGGGGGTTTTGGATTGAACGGTACTCAGGAAAGGGATGGACATGGAAGTATGTCTGTAAACCGGTGCGAACAGATTGGTATATTTCTGCCAGACATACATGGGGACTGCATCGGCGTGGTACAAAACCACCCTGTCAGCTGTACCGCCCATACGGTCTTTCAGGATATTGGCGGCCCAGTCAATGGACGGTGCATATTCTTCGGGAAGGGACATTCCCATGCAGTCTGCGATAGTACGTGCGAACTGTTTCAGGGGATAATAATTGTAATGATCTGCCATAATTGTAACTCCTTAAAAATTATAAGTTTCTTGCGAAAGGATTGAATTTCTGTTCTTCATCCAGCCCCAGCTTATCCACTACCAGACAGCAGTCCTGATAATACGGTTCCAGATGCTTCGGATGGTGTGCGTCCGTGCCGCAGTAGAAACGGCAGTCACATTCCGCCGCGATCCGGTAGATTCGCAGAGCACGGTCAAGCTGCTCGTTCGTGTAGCAGTTTACGGGAACATTCAGCTCTACTCCCATGCCCAGCTTTGCGGTACGGGAGAACAGATCCTTGTATACATCGTCGGAAATGCCTTCCAGAATTTCCAGTCGTATGGTACCCTGATCCGTGAATCCGTTGAGACAGATACCGTCCAGGTGGGCAATCCCCATTTTGTGAAAGGGGAGATCCGCAGCCAGCAGCGCTTTCCATCTTTCCACATACAGACGGGTCAATGCCTTGATGTTATGGACATCTTCTTCTCTGACTGTGCTGTGTACCAGATGAATATGATTTGTCGGAACTGCAATGAAATCGAATTTCTCCGCGGTTTTGCGGGAAATACCTACCGTAGCGGTAATGTCCAATTCCGCTTCACAGCCCAAATGCATCCGGAGTTCCGGGGACTGGGGCAGGGGAAGCCATTGGGAGATTACCGCATAGCCCGGCCAGAAAGTAGTGCCCGGAATCGTTTCATCCCAGAAGTGGTCCGTCAGCACAATATCCTTCATGCCGTGGGAAAGACCGAATTCCATAATCGTTTCGGGCGTCATCGCCGGGTCGGAGGAACAGGGGGAAAGCTGTGTATGTACGTGATAATCGTGGTCAACCTGAAATTTCATGATGCTGCCTCTCATTCTCTGTCAATAGTTGCGGTATTATTCCTGCTCAAAATGTACAGTCACGGTTTCGCCGCGCTTTAAGAATACCTTCCTGAAACCGGCGAGATTCTTGTGGGGGATGTATGTAAAGCGCAGCACTGAGTAGGCAGTGTCATAAGCCCCGTGGTTGGTCAGCTCCACGGTGTACTCATCCAGCCAGTTTTCGCCGATCTCGGAATAGGTAAGTCCGTGACCGAATTCGTATACCGGTGTACCCTTATAGAACTTGTACGTGCGGTTTTCCATGCTGTAGTCCTCGAAGTCCGGCAGATCCGATCCGTCTGCGTAGAAGGTAACGGGGAGACGGCCGCTCGGGGAAACTTCGCCGAAGAGAATATCTGCAAGCGCCAACCCGCCCATGGCACCGGGATAGAAGCACTGGATAATGGCATCGCAGGTTTCCTTCTGACGGGTCAGATTCACACTGCTGCCGCTGACATTGACAAACACCATGGGCTTGCCGAGAGCGGCAACTTTTTCGAATAATTTCTTCTGTACCGCAGGCAGCTCCAGATCGGGCTTGTCCCCGCCGTAGAAGCTGCGTACACTGGGGTCACATTCTTCGCTTTCCAGATTGGGATCCAGACCCATGCAGAAGATCACCACATCTGCCCGACGGGCGGTGACGATGGCTTCCCGTTCACTGCAGCAGCTGGTGGCCAGAGAGACGGAATATCCTTCTTCCGTCAGATGGCATCCCTTGGAATAGTAGGGATCGGTGTATTCCTGAATACCGCGCAGCAGCGTGTAATATACCGACGGGAAACCGATATAATTGCCCAGAAGTACATTTTTGGCATCCGCATTGGGGCCGATGACCGCAATCTTTTTTGTTCTGTCTAAGGGGAGAACCCCGTTGTTTTTGAGAAGCACCATGCTTTCCTGTGCCATTTTCCGGTTCAGCGCACGGTGGGCGGGACTTTCGATCACGTCATAGGAAATCTTGTCGTATTCGCAGTCGTCATCGAACATACCCAGACGAAAACGGGCTGTAAACAGCTTGACGGCTGCTTCCGTGATCGTTTCTTCGGAAACCAGACCCCTTTCCACCGCTTCCGGCAGAGCGATATAGGCAGGACCGCATTCCAGCTCGCATCCGCTGTTCAGGGCAAGGGCCGCACTTTCCGCCGTGTCTGCCGTGTAGTGGAAATGAACATGGGTATCCATAATGGCACCGCAGTCCGATACCACATATCCTGTAAAGCCGAATTCCTTCCGCAGAATATCGTGCAGTAAGGTTTTGCTTGCACAGCAGGCTTCGCCGTTGAGACTGTTGTACGCACCCATAACCGCCGAAGGATCCGCGTGGTCGATGCAGTAGCGGAAAGCGGCGAGGTAGGTTTCGTACAGATCCTTCTCACTGATCTCTGCCTTGAAGCCACGACGACCCTGTTCCGGTCCGCTGTGTGCCGCGAAATGCTTGAGAGTGGCGTCTACCTTGCGGTATTTTCCATCCCCCTGCAGACCGCGGACAAAAGCTGTACCCATGTGTCCCGTCAGACAGGGGTCTTCGCCATAGGTTTCGTGACCTCTGCCCCATCTGGGATCGCGGAAAATATTGATGTTGGGCGACCAGAAGGTCAGACCCTGATACTGCAGTGTTTCGCCGAACTGCTTGTATTCGTTGTACTGTGCCCGGGCCTCATCGGAAATGACGGTGGCTACTTCCTGTAGCAGTTCTGTGTTGTAGCTGGCTGCCATGGCGATGGCCTGGGGAAATACCGTAGCGGTCCCGGCACCGGCAACCCCGTGGAGACATTCGTTCCACCACACATAGGCTGGAATATTCAGCCGTTCGATGGCGGGGGCAATGTGCTGAAGCTGGGAGATCTTTTCTTCCAGTGTCATTCGGGAAACCAGTTGTTCCGCTCTCTGTCGGAATGTATTGCTGTTCATACTTTCATTCTCATTTCTTATTTCCGTTTTCCATTTTTCGGAATGCATCCAGCCAGGCTTCTGCGATGAGAGCAGTACCTTCCACGGTGGGATGTACGTCATCATAAATCCAATATTCCGACGGTGCTTTTTTCAGAGCCTCATTGAATTTGTCCTGCAGATGAATATAAGTAAGGCCATACTTTTCGGCAATATTACGTGTCAGTTCCGCGTATCGGTAGGCAAGAGCGGTGAAACTACCTCTCTTTTCCGCTTCCGGCATTCCCGAAGCGATGAACGGCTCCAGAATCATAATCTGTACATCCGGCAGAAATTTCCGGGTATCTTCAATCAACTGGCAATAGGTACGATAATAGATATCTTCCCCCGGGCTCGTTTTATCTTCTTTGAGCCAACCGAGGACATCGTTGACACCGATGAGGATACTCAATACATCCGGCTTCAGAGCCACAATATCCCGCATCATACGGGCGTATACGTCCACTACATGGTTGCCGGCGATCGCACGGTTGAGTATTTGGTACTCTTCGGGATAGTTGCGATCCAGATAGGATTTGACAAACAGAGGATAGCAGTAACCGGGGTTGAGGGGATTGTCGTTGCTGTGTTCACCGTCAGTGATGGAATCCCCCTGAAAAAGAATGGTTTTCATCTTATACTTCCCCCTTTTCTATCATCGTTTCAAATACTTTCAGCCATTCTTCCGCAAGCAGCTCATGACCTGCATTGGTGGGGTGAAGACCGTCCCAGAGCCAGTATGCCGGAGACTGCTTTTCGGCTCCTTCAGTAAACTTTTCCTGGAGAGGAATAAAGGGAAGACCGTGCTTTTCGGCAAGAATCCGCACTTTTTCGGCGCGCTTCTGTACTTCGGCGAAGAACGCGTCCCAAGGTCTGTCCGTACCGGGACCACACAGAACAAAAGGTTCCAACAGGATAATTTTAATGTCCGGCAGAGCTTCTTTCACTTCCGTAAGCAGCATATCGTATATTGTATAGAATTTTTCCGCATCCACACCGTTCTGATAGGCAAATTCATGCCCTACACCGTTAACACCGATAAGAATACTCAAAATATCGGGTTTCAGATTCAGGATGTCGGCTTTGAGGCGTGCATACAGGTCTACAATACGGTCACCGGATATACCTTTGTTGAGTACTTTGTATTTACCGGGATGGGAAAGGGCTAATTTCCCTCTTACCAATACGGAGTAGCCTGTACCGACACTGTAGTAATGTTCTCTGGAACGGCCGGAATCCGTGATGGAATCACCCTGAAATAAAATGGTTTTCATTTCTCAAGATTCCTTTACACTTTTTTATTTGTTTTCGATCTCATGGAAAACCTTCATCCATTCTCTGGCGATCAGTTCGTGACCGGCAGCGGAGGGATGAACACCGTCTTCAAGCCAGTATGTTTCGTCCTGGTACTGCAGAGCTTCATCGAATTTGTTCTGCAGTTCCACGAAGGGCAGACTGTACTTGTCGGCGATTTCCCGTGCTTTTGCTGCCATCTTGGGTACTTCGGTTCGGAATACTTCCCAGTGTTCCTTGGTAGCAGAGCCTTTGAGGACGAAGGGCTCGAGAATGATAATTTTTGTATCCGGCAGAGCGGCTTTAATTTCTTCGATCAGCATGGAGTAAATCTTGAAAAATTTATCTGCAGGTACACCGTTCTGAAATGCCAATTCGTGCCATACATCGTTGACACCGATGAGAATACTGAGAATGTCGGGCTTGAGATTGATAATGTCCTGCTTGATGCGTGCATACAGATCCACGATCCGGTTTCCGCTGATGCCGCGGTTCATCACTTTGTACTGACCGGGATAGTCATAACTGATCCGGCCATTGAGCAGAGTAGGGTAGCCAAAACCCATGGACCAATCCGACTCTCTGGAACGGCCGGCATCTGTGATGGAATCGCCCTGTAATAAAATAGTTTTCATAATTGTATTCCTCCTGTAAATAAATTTATTTTTTATGGTTTCAGATTGTATACAGCTACATTTCCCGGTGAAACCGTCAGATGGAACTTCCCGTCTTCCATAACGGGTGTGTCACCCATTACCGGCACCGGTGTATAACCGTTTACGGAAACGGTTACCTCCGCTTCACAGCCGGGGAGAATTTCTGTCCCTCTCGCCCGTGACCGAAGGATACCTTCATTGTTGAATACGGCCAGCATATAGCCGTTTTCGTATTTGTTCAGAGTCCAGGATACAGCACCGGAAACCTGCAGCCCTCCGGGCATATAAGAAACAAGCTGTTCTTCCAATTCCCGGATGCCGGATTCCTTTCGACCGTCCAGAACCGTTTTTGCGGGAAGCATTCCCATATGGCCGGACAGATCCAGTATCAGATCATAGGAATCCAAAGCGGAGGCGGGAACATCGTCATATACAATATCAAACAGATCCCCGAACCGGCTGTTGCAGATGCAGTGGCCTTCATTTCCGTGAACAGCCTTGCCGTCACCGAAAATCACCATCAACACCCTACGCATAACGCCGAACAAAGTCGCAAGAGTCGGATCCACCGGTCGTTGGAGATACTCCGTACCGGAATCCATGTAAAGCAGATCGAAAATTTCAAATTCCTTCGGAATCACGATCACCGCCGGGACAAAGACGTCCCCCAGTTCCCGATGATCGGCCGCGAAATCCAGAAAATCCTTTTTGACCTTCCCATAAGGGGACAACTCATAGTCGTGCCAGTCGTAAAATGTATTGGCATTTCCGTGTTCCTCGCTGAGGAAATCTGCGCCGCTGAACAGTGCGTGGTAGTAAATCCGTTTCTGCAGTTCTCGTGAAGAGCCGCTGTTCGGGGTGAAGGTACAGCCTTTCCAGTGAACACTTTCCGATACTCTCAGTCCCCATTCGTTGACCGTATCCCGCTTGTAGTAGCTGCAGCTTATAAAATCACCGCCCCAGGGTTCATAGTACATACCCCAACGGCATCCGTAAGCCCGTGCCATTCCGCGGGTCAGCGCAACCTGTATCCGTTCGTGGAAAATCTGCGCACCCACCTCAGGCATCAGCGCCCGGGTACCTGCGGCAATTTCCTTCCGGGGGTACATATAATAACTGTCACAGGGCAGCAGATGACCGCTGGTGTTCTGCATCCGGTCGCGGTACAGCCAGTCGTATTGTGCCAGCTCCTGTGCTTCGGTGAAGGGGTAGGTCATACCGGCATATTCCCGCAGAGACGCACTTTCCAAGAAGACATTGCTGTTTCCGTTGTGGTCGGCGGAACGCGCGGCTGCTTCGATTTCCTCCGGAGTGTACCGTCCGTCCGGTTTCGGCTGACCGCCGGTGATGCGCATCCAGTCGTTATGCATATTGGATGCCCATTCATGCATCTGAAAGCCGAGAAAATTTTCTCCCAGCATTTCCCGGTATATCTCAATCAGTCTGCGGTCATACGGGTAGGAAAGAAACCACCAGCCACCTTGAAGCCGGTCTATATAAAAGAGCGAACGATTTTCCTTCAGAATGGAGTACAGCTCGCCATCCTTCCGCGCCAGTACATTGAAACGCAGTTCGTCCGGTGTGTGCCGGATCTGGTGCAGTTTCAGACCGGAGGTCTTATCAAACATGTTGTGCTTTACAAGTCCGGCGAATTGTTCTTTCCGATAGCCATGTATAAAGTGAAACATAGTCTCCCTTTTATCCGGCACTTCAGCATTTTTCATAAACGGGAATATTTTCTGTAGTTACTTCAAACCAGCCGGATGCTACCGGTTCCTTGGTCCAGTAATCCCGCCAGGTTCCTTCCGGCAGATATACCTTTCTGGTATCGCTCTTGGCTGTCAGAGGAGCTACGATCAGCTTGTCGCAGAAAATGTACTGGTCGTCGATGGTGTAGGTCTCCTTGTCGGAGGTGTAATCGGAAACCAGCGCTCTGACCGGAGGTCTGCCCGTGGTGTGGTATTTGTCAAAGGCTTCCTTCAGCATGGGAACGAGGGACTTGCGCACGTTGAGCAGTTCCTTCACTTCCTCTTCGCAGTCGAACTTCTTCCAGGGCATTTCCGGGCAGTACCATGCGTTGATGAGGCACTGTACGGAGAATACGGTGGTCTGCAGTCTTCTCAGCAGATCCTTTTTGGAGTCGCCGTGTCTGAGTTCGGGCGTCCACAGCAGACCTGTAAAGCCACTGTTCAGCATGGCACGGATGAAGTCCTTGTGGTCATATTCGTCACTGTACAGAACGAAGGGATAGCCTGCGCTCAGCGCACCGGCGTTTCTTACCTGGGACAGGGTCGTTTTACCGTCAAGAGCCTTCATGATCGTCTGCATATACAGAACGCCGAAGAGCTGGTGATACTGTTCACCGTCCAGACCGCTGGGGAATTCGGCGCAGTAGGGGAAGTTCCAGCCGGCATCGTCACATTCGTCCAGCTTGAAACCGTCGATGCCCATATCTACCAGGTATTTCTTGTGATAATCCGCAAAAATCTTCTGTGCTTCTTCCATAGCGAAGTCGGGGACAAGACCTTTTAAGATGTCGTAATCACAGCTCAGATCGTGAAGATCCTTGTAGATGGGAGCGGTGGCGTTGACATAAGCGTGTTCCCACAGATTGATGTGGAAGCCGTTGTCAAGGAGGTATTTCACCATTTCTTTGTAATTGCCGTAGCGTTCGGGATCCCATACATAGGAGCAGGAATAGCTGTTGGACTGCCAGCCGGGTTCCAGACCGAGAATATCGCAGGGAATGTCGTGTTCACGGAAATACTTGGCCAGTTCCATAACTTCCTTGTCCGTATTCTTGGCAAAAGCACGGTACAGAATACCCAGTGACCATTCGGGAACCTCGCATCCGCCGCCGGAGAGCATATTGTACTGGGAAACGATGTCTACAATATTTTCGCCTTCGAAGATGTATACGTCAATACCCTTTGCTGCGGGAATTTCAACGGTCATATAAGTGGTTTCATGCAGGTCTGTCTTCCGGAAGAAATCCTCGTTGCTGAGAACGATGGTGTTGTCCGGTGCCGGTTCTCTGTCCTTGTTCCGACCGAAGCCGCAGGTGGCACAGAGATTTCTGGCAGTATCGAAATACATACCGTAGCCCTTGGTGCTGACGAAGAAGGGAACGGGGGCATGGGAATAGCCGGGTTCTCTGCCGGAAGCACTGGGGGTCAGCTGCAGCTTCTGATTCTTCTGATTGAACTTCTTCAAATGCAGACCGAAGCCATAGAGCTGTTCTTCCTCCAGGAGAGGGAATTCCAGCACACAGCCTCTTGCTGTGGTCTTGAAGGAAATGGAGGAAACATCGAACTTTACATCAGTTTCCGCATAATTGAACCCCTTACAGAAAGTACTGGGGACAAGCTCTTCCGGTGTACCAAAGGTAATTTTTTTCATTTTGTATCTCCTATTGGATCAGGAATTTTTGGTCAGCCATTCTTCGATTTCTTCAAATTCAGTGGCATTTTTAACGCTAGGGATATAGATAGTAAGATTGGGCTTGAGGACTTTGGCAGCTTCTTTGATAACGTCAAAACTTCCGCCGAACACAACGCCTTTTCCTTTTTCCTGCACTCTCTGGAAAACATCCAAAAACTCGTACAGATGGCTTCCCGGGGAAGGAGTGTAGTCTACGGTGTGGAGATTTTTAATAGACATCAGGCTGTCGAGGTGCTTCAGTGCATTCGGACCGTCCCAGTGCCATACACAGCGTTCTCCCACGATTTCGCTTTCGGTAATCAGAGCTGGCAGTGCAAATTCGTCAAACATTTCTTCACCGATCAGTGCACAGAAGTCGCAGGCCAGCAAAGTGGCGGGTTTGTCGGAATAGAGGGCATACTGATAGCCGTATTCTTCTGCATGGGAGTGTTCCACAAAAGCATTCCACATTTTTTCAAAAACGGTGCAGGCATCCTTCAGACCTTTTTTTACGGTGTCGGGACAGTCGTATAAATCCATACAAAGGTTGGCGTCGCCTCTGACAGACAGCAGAAGGTCCATGTTGGAGTGGAAGTCATAAGACATGGGAATTACACGGCCCTGCCAAATTTCAGCAGCTTTTTCGTACAGTTCGTGGGAACGCTTCCAGAAAAAGTTGTTGTCATCAATCTGCAGGGGAAGCAGATCTTCCAGTTCCTTACCGGTGTGGTTGCACCAGTTGGTCTGCTTGTCGGGAGACCAGGTAATATCGTAACCGCAGTACTGAGCAATTTCGTGGGTACCTAAGCTCATCCAGTACTGGGGAATGGCTTCGCCGAGATATTCATACTGCATTGCGTTGTGCAGTTCGTTGCGGAAGATTTCTTCCGCATCGCCGAAACATCTTTCCCAATAATGAGAACCGGGGCGGAGCTCTGCATCCGGTTTCTTGATTTTTGCAATCATAATGGGACGGTCAATCATATCCTTGTTCCAGAAGGCTTCGGACCTCTTCATGGCCATATCCGCATTCGGTTTCAGTTCAATCATTCGTGTGTTTTTCATTTATTGTCTCCTTTGTCCAATTAAATAGCATTATATATTTTCAAACATATCCGCAAGCTGTCTTGCAGCAGCATTTTGTTTCTTCATAATGTCGAGGGTATCTGCCGCGTCCCGGTTTTCGAAGGGACGGAATGCTTCCAGAGAAAAGTACCCCTTATATCCGTTATTCTTCAGCGCCCGTATAATGGGTTCGAAGGGAATGTTCATGGTAAAGGGAATTTCGTGGTTGTCCTGGCGCAGATCCGTGTCCTGCAGATGGAGTGCCTGTACTCTGCCGCCCATGGTATTGACGATATCTGCGGCGGAGGTCTGCAGATCCCCAATCTGTGCGTGACCCGTGTCCAGACAGACGATGAAGCTCTCATCATCCAGAATGTCCATGATCTTCTTCATGCCGGCCGGCTCGGAGAACAGGGAATTGCCGAAACGGTTGTTGTCAAAATCCCACATCCATACGTTTTCCAGCGCGATTTTTACCCCGTATTCCTTCGCAAAGGGCAGAAGCTTCTGGTACATCTCAATATTCTGCTCCACGGACAGGGAATCGACGGGATGGGTGACACAGATCTCAGCTCCTGCCTCCGCGGTGATTTCGAGGGTTCTCTTCATACAATCGGTGAAACAGGCACACTTCCAGCGGGTAGGAGCGTGGGTCTGGTGACAGGTGATGCCGTTGTCTTCGCCGATTTTCCGCAGCTTCCGGGCGATTTGCAGGTATTCATTTCCGTTCATGGGCAGACTTCCGGCGATCTCTTTCCGCACACCGCAGTAAGTGCTGCAGATATGATCCAGCGGATAGTCCCATGCATCAAATCCCACAGCTGCACAGTATTCCACAGCCTTTTCAGCCCCCACCAGAATGGACGGGCCGGTGATTTCGTTCGATATTTTCATTGTTGTTTTTCCTTCCAAACAAATTTTCACTTTATCAGCAGTCGATATCATGGGCTTCTTTGTCCTGCAGATATACTTCCGCTTCCGACAGCATTTCCGACAGCGCGGGAGAAGAGAGAAACGCGGCAGAACGCAGGCTGATTTTTCCGTCCTTGATCACGGCATAATGGGCCGAGATATCCGGGTCGTCCGCCTGCCGGAAGGAAGTGCTGCCGGGGTTCATCCAGACTCTGTCCCCGGGCAAAGTGAAGACGGTCTGCCGGTGGGTGTGTCCCAGAATCAGCCGAAAGGGCATATCCGCGGGGACATCCTTCACAAAAGCATCAAACCCGGCTGCATAACGGGGACAAACATAGGTGAGGGGATAATTGAATTTGTGCGTGAGCCTGTAGCGGTACCCGTCCGCCGTGAAATCCAGTACCTGTGGCAGAATGTCAAGATAGGCAATATCATCTTCCGTCAGCTGTGCGCAGGTTTCTCTGATCCAGCGGAATTCCGCTTCCCCAACACGGGCCAGCACACCCTCGGGATCCCGGAAGGCTTCGACCACATCCGCATCGTGATTCCCCTTTACGGAGAGTACATGATGTTCTCTGCACCATTCGATGACGCCGTGAGGATCGTCTCCGTAATCCACCAGATCACCGCCGCAGTAGATCCGGTCCGCGTCACCCTCCGCCTGCCATACAGCTTCCAGCGCCGGCAGATTGGCGTGCAGATCCGATAATATCAGTAATTTCATATCCGAATTCCTCCCCTTCAGTCCCCGGTGGCAAACATGGCGGATGTGATTTCCCATGCTTTCATGGCGTTTTTCTCCGCAAAAGAAAGCACTTCCGCCCGCAGGGGAGAACGGTCGTACACGACGGAACGCAGGGAGATCTCCCCGTCCTCGACCACGGCATACTGGGCGGATTTGTCATAATCATCCGGCTGGCGGTAGTAGGTGCTGCCGGGATTGATCCACACTCTGTCCCCCGCCATGGTATACACGGACTGACGGTGGGTGTGTCCCAGAATCAGCCGCACCGGATACTCTGCGGGACCGGCAGTACCGGCGGCAAAGGCATCAAATTCGGTCGTGCTTCTGGGCGGCTGCCAGTGTGCCTGGGACTGATGTGCCATGCGGTAACGGTATCCGTCGGCGGAGAAATCCAGTGTTTCCGGCAGCGCGGTCAGATACTCGATGTCTTCGTCGGTCATACGCAGGCAGTTTTCGTATTTCCAGAGATATTCCGAGGGGGGAATGTGGGAAAAGTCCCGTCCCATCTCCCGGAAGGTGTCCAAAAGCTCTCTGTCATGGTTGCCGTAAACCGCCCTGACCTTGTGTGCACGCATCCATGCGATCACTTCGTGGGGGAAGGGACCGTAGTCCACCAGATCCCCGGCACAGTAAATGGCATCGGCATCCGATTCCTTTTCAAAGATCGCTTCCGGCGCCAGATGATTGGCATGGATGTCGGAAAGAATCAACAATTTCATGAAATATTCACCTCAAAAACATTGCAGTACATCGGCACCGCTTCGACACAAATCGGAATCAGATCCAGAGGAGATTCTATCACGATCCATCTGCCGCAACGCCGGTACGGTGCTTTATCGTCAATACGGAACATAACAGTTTCCCTTTGTGTACGGATCAGTTTTCCGCAATGGTCTTCTTTAAGAAATCGTAGGCGATTTTTATATCCTTTTCGGGCGTTTCACCCACTTCCCGTTCGATGGTCAGAAAACCGGTGTATCCGATTTCTTCCAGCGCCTTCAGGTAAGCCGCAAAATCCACACTGCCCGTGCCCAGCGGTACTTCTTCGTAAATCTTCATATCGCGGATTTCTTCCGGGATCGGATGGAGCACACCGTATACATATTCTGGATTCACATCCAAGAGCTTGTTGCCGTCCTTGGCGTGGGTGTGTACGATGTAATCCTTCAGCGTGTGAACCGCCTTGACCGGATCGTCTCCGGTGATCATGCGTAGATTTGCCGGGTCCAGATTGACCGCAACACCGGTGGAACCCAGATCGTCTAAGAAGGCCTTCAGCACATCGGAGGTCTCGGGACCGGTTTCGATGGCGAAATGGGCATCCAGACTGTCCGCATATCTGGCCAGTTCAAAGCAGGCAGCCTGCATGATCTTGTATCTTTCCGCATTTTTGTCGGCGGGAATGACACCGATGTGGGTGGTAACGATGTTGGTACCCAGATCCATGGCCAGATCAATGACCCGCTTGGATTTTTCGATCAGCTCGGGATTTTTATCTTCATGCCAGAAGCCGACACCGAAGTCACCGCACAGCGCGGAGAACACAAGGCCGCTTCCGTTTACTTCTTTTTTCAGTTCCACACGTGCTGCGGCACTCAGGTTTTCCGGTGCATTTTCACCGTAGGTAGCACACATCTGGATACCGTTTGCACCGAGCGCGGCGGCTTTGCGGATGGCTTCACTTCTGCTGCAGCGGAAACATTCGGGAATCACACCGATCGGGAAATTATACATAATACTTTACCTCATTTTCATAATGCAATGATTCAGGGGGAAAAAACGGATTTCGATCAGAACGTAATTCTGATCCAGTAATAGGTCTGCCACAGAGCCAGATCCACATCCAGTACATTGTCCTTTGCGGACAGAGGGATTTCCTTGTCCCCGTCCACCAGAACAGCGCTGCGGATTTCACGACCGAAGGATGCGGTAAAGCGGCAGGCATCATCGGCCTTGCAGTATACCGTTTTGTCGTCGGCAATGTCGAAGAATACATCACAGTCATCCGAATCCGTTGACAGCGTGAAATCCTTTTCGGCGATGTGTCCTCTGGCAATTCCTCTGACTGCCTGTCCGGCCTTTTCATATACCATGTAGTATTCGCCGGCGTTCACTTCTTCCGGCACACCGAAGGTTACGGCACCGTCAGAGGTCAGAATCCGGTTATCATCGGCATAACGGTCGATTTCGATGTCGGCAAAGAGGCGGATAAAGTCCCGGTAAAAACGACCCGCAGGCTTCAGGGAACCGTCGTTGTGGACACAGCAGCCCAGCATATCGTCCCAGGTTTCTCCGTAGTAAGTACCTTCCGCCTGCCAGGTAGCCAGCTGTTCCGTCCACTGCCAGGGCATGAACCCTGCCATACCGATACGGAATGTGTTGATCAGGGCCGTGCGCATATCGGCCATCTGGGCCAGATTGCCGTCGGGCGTGAAGGGACGGTTCATCCATGCTTCGTGGTATACCTGCGGACCGTCAAAGCCTTCTCTTCTGATGATGGCCGATTTCTGCCAGAAGGTGTGTATGGTGAGGTAGTCCACAATATCGTGGGGCGCATCCACATCGTCGTCCAGGAAGTTTTCATAACCGCCGGCGGTGACGGGATGGATTTCGCCCAGCTCGTGAATATAATCCCGGATGGTCTTGGACCAGATGGACACCGGCTCGGCGAAACGGTGGTAGGCATCCCCGGGCAGACCCGTGTGGTGGGATTCGTTGTAAACGTCCCAGGAAAGGCCGGGAATACCCTTGTAGCGGTTGATGATCACATCAAGGAAGGCCTTCTGGTTGGCGATTTTGTCATCCAGACAGATATAGTCGTGCACACCACCCCAGCCTCTGGGATCTCCCATTTCCTCGGGAACCAGAGTGAACAAATCGTAACTGTGGATCATGCGGTACTTCTGACACAGATATACATTGGCATCAAAAATACGGAAATGCTTTTCGTCCATGATCCAGGAATCGCCGAGGGAACGGTACCGTTCGGGCACCTCTCCGTAGGCTTGCATATAGAAATCGTAAAACCACTTGGGATGGTGGAAATGTACTCTGACACATTCGATACCGAAATCCGCCATGGCCTTAAAGTCCGTATTCAGCGTGGCAATGTTGGGATATACCCACATGGCACCGCCGGAGTTGGAATCATAGTAGTTTGCCCCGAGCAGAGCACTCCTTCTGCCGTTCTTGCGGAAATACATACCGTCGCAGAAAAGCTCGCTGCCGCCCATGACCACATCTTCCTTCCAGACCACAAAAGCGTTGTCCGCCTTGCTGATCAGGGTGTCCCCCTCGTACAGGAACACGCGGATGTCGTAATAATCCTTGTCGAATACGGCATTTTCCCAGATGAAATGACCGGCGGTCTCTTCACCGGGGAGGATCACATGATGGATTTTGTTTTCCGCCACAACCGTATCCCCGTCACAGATCTGTACCTTGGCATAAACAGCCTTTTCGGCAGGGGCGTAGGACTTGATTCTGTATTCCACCACCGGATTTTCTCCGTCCCTGTAGCAGGCATAGGAGGATTCGCAGAGGGTGAGCATGACTTTGTTCAGACAGAACTTCACCGCGCTGAGAAGCATATTTTCAAAATACGGATTGTTCTTGTCAAGGAAGGAACCTTCGGCATTGGAGGGGAAGAGGCATACTCTCGCACCGGTTTCGCCGTTCTGGGCAAAGTCAACTGCCGTGGTGAGCCGTCTGCCGAGGGCATCGTAACCGACCGCCACTTCAAAATTCCGCAGAACCTCGTACCGTTCCACATAACAGGTACCCGCATAAGGCTGGGGCGTGCGGACACAGCTGGTGGTGTTCATCTTGGCGGAATCCGCATACAGGGCCAGAGGGGCAAAACCGTCCAAACCGTCCAGGAAATCACCGTCGAATTTCACCTGAGAGGGCGCGGTATCCGATACATAGGGCTTGATACCGATTTTGGCGATGGACTGCTGGTATTTTTTCAGAGTTTCTTCCTTGGCATAGAAATCACCCTCACCGAAATAGCTCTTCTGTTTATCCTTGGTGTCCAGGTCCTGCATCAGCATATTGCTGCCGCCGAAGATCAGCGCGCCGCCTCTGCGGATGAATTCTCTGATACGGACACAGTCCTGGGCGATCAGCAGTTCACTTTCCACGACCATGAGGATGTCGACATTGTCCCGGAACATGGCCTCGTAGGAGTACAGGAAAAAGGTGTTGACGGTCTCGATATAGTATTTATCACCGAGCAGAGCGATGATGTTGTCGTACAGGACATCGTTGACGGATTTTACAGGACGGAACAGGGCAATACGCGGTTTGTCGGTCACAGCCTGAAATCGTCTCAGAGCTTCGGAAAACGCTTTCATATATATTTACCTCGTTAAATCAGTTTTTTATCAATGGTTCAAACCGGCAAGTACATCACAGCCGGAAGCTGCGGATACCGAAAGGCGGCAGATTGGCTTCGTTTACAGGTTCATAGGTCACTTCCTCCAGAATATCCACGGGACGGACCGGCGTATCAAAACGCAGTACGGCCGGTTCTTCCACACCCAGATACCGTGCGATGTACCCCTCTCCGTTTTCCGCACCCTTGAGTGCCATCAGCGGCGCATCCTGGGGCAGGTTGAAGGGCATATAGGTGCCGGTTGTTTCTGTAAGGGTCTTCTGTACACAGGGGAAGGCCGTGTTCATGGCAGCACCTCTGTGGTAAGGAGTAAGGTTCCGGTCGGGGGAAGCGGACAGCGTGAAGCGGAAGTGATGCTCCGACTTGTCGCCGGCACCCTCGATATTGAAGGCGCTGGACAGAATGGTTGGGGTACGCAGCAGGGGAATCTTTACCATTTTCCGCCAGTCCACAACGGGTGCATACATGGTACCGCGGCGGATCAGGATGTTTTCCAGCTGATGGGCGGGCGTGCCGTTGTTGCAGATCAGCACATTTACGCCGTCCAGCTCCGCACAGACATAGCGGAGTGCCGGCCATTCATCTGCGTGGCCCTGTTCGCCGCTGCGTCCGGCCCAGTATTCTCTCTTGATTTTGCCAAGCGGTATTTCGTATTCCAGCTTGTCATCCTTCGGTGCTTCCGGCAGAACCACCTGGGTGGACAGACGGAAGTTTTCCGCATCAAAGCTGGCGGTAATGTCCGCAAAAAGTTCATCGGAATCGTCGGGCAGTTCGATTTTCAAAGCCCAGTCGAGCATATGTACCTGCTGTTCCGGACGGCTGTAGCGGATGCGGATTTCGGCCCACTGTACCGTGTCGGCCTTGTGGCAGGACATGGAACGCTCGAATACTGCCGGCGGTACCATGTTCCGTTCGATATCGTTGGCGGTATGGGCATATTCCGTATGGCTGTCCAGTGCGGGATTCACTCTGGCCCAGATATTGCCCGCATCTCCGTTCAGGGTGGGAGCAAAGGAATCCTTGTCGGCGATGAATTTGCCCGTACCCTTGTCATATACGCTGTCCACGCATCCGTTTTTCAGAACCGCGCGGAGATACTTGTTTTCCAGAACGATCTCATCCGGATTGTCAATGGTAACCACATCGGATTTTTCTTCGGGGACGTACTTGAAAACAGCATACCCGAAGGCGGGCAGATCCCCGTAGAATTCCACAACGGTCTGCTCATGGGTGGTTTCCTTGGTGTGACGGAAGGAGATCACATCGGTCAGCCGTCCGTCGGGATGGAGAATCTTGCCGCCGGCTGCAGAGGATTTTACGGAAAGCGCACCCTGCAGACGGACATTCTTCACCGGGAATTCCAGCGGATTGAATACCACAAATGTGCAGGCATCCCCTTCTGCGGCCGTATGCTTCCGGGTGATTTCGTCGATGACTCTGTTCGTGAACCGGTTGGCCTTTACACAGAGCTGTGCGGCGATGTCCATCAGTTCATCATACGCATCGTCGCTGTGGGAAGCGGGCGCGGCATCGTGGAAATATAAGAATTCCAGCTGACGCCACAGCCGTTCGATGGCTTTTCTCGGATAGGGAATACCGAATTCCTTTTCGCCGGCCACACAGAAATGCTCGCAGGTGTTCATGGCGGATTCGCATTTCCGGAGCATCTGCTTCAGCTTGATACGGGCGAAATAACAGCCGGAGAATACGGGATGTCCCTCTTCACGGGGATCGATCTCCTCATCCGGAATATTGCCGCTCATATACTGCTCGATCACCGCAGCTCTGTCCATCTTCAGAAAATCTTCCATACCGATGGGGCATACGGTAAAGCCGGCATCTGCGGCGGCCTCCCGGATCAGATCGAGGGTCGTGTCATTAACAATCCCTTCTTCCGAACCAAGAGTCAGCATACCGTCTTCTTCCGGACCACACTGATCGGCCACAAGCTTCACAAGAGCGGCGGCGTGTTCCTTGGTGTTGATTTCCGGGTCGAAGCGGTAACCGTCGTAATGGCAGGCGGGACAGCCCTCGCCCTTGCACAGATCGCAGACCTGTTTGTAGCCAAAGCTGTACCAGTAATCGATGAACCAGCCGTAGGCATTCTTCATGGCAATATTGTGGGCGGCGGTGGCGAGGGGGATAATATCTCCGCTGATACCCCGCCAGAAGGGCCTGGCGTTTTCAAAGGTTCTGTCAAATTTGGAAACACCCTTGAACCCGAGCTGTGTCAGCAGCGTGGGAAGTCCTGCGGAAATACCGAAGGTATCCGGAAAATCAGCCAGTTCCGGTCTGACACCGAATTCTTCCTTCAGCCAGCGCAGGGAATAGAGATAGTTGCGCACGATCACTTCGCCGTTCGGCAGATTGGTGTCGATAACCGAGTCGCCGCAGCCCAGCAGATGGAGCTTGCCGTCCGTGATCATATTACGTACTTCCTCGTACATATCGGGATTTCTTTCCAGATATTCTCTGAGGGAGATGGTTTGTTCCAGATCATAGCAGCCGCCTTGGCGGATGAAGTTCAGACCGGAGTCGATTTCCATTTCCTGAACATCCGAATAAGGTGCGATGGCGTAACCCTGATAATGACCGTATTTGTAGCGAGGACGGCGCCAGGTCAGGTCCATGTGGTGTTTATATATCAGATATAATTTTCTCATAAAATCCTCGTATTGTGTTATTGAGGCAGAAAGCTTAGTCGGCAAAGCATACCTGTACCGCGCTGATGGTATAAGCCGGTACGGGGAGGACTGCGGTGTATCCGTCCGTTTTCACGCTGACAGGGAGTGCATTGCCTGCCAGATCCACAGCAACGGCCGTTTTTACAGACTTATTAAAAGTCAGACGAATCTCTCCACCCATACCGTCGGTTTCATATACACGTACCAGTATACCGTTGTTTTCAATCGGCTGTACGGCAGAAACCACAATATGATCGGATTCGGCCTGAAGGAGAGAGGTTTCCATGGGCAGGACACCTTTGTGGCAGTTGGAAGGCTGATACAACAGGGCATGATTGCACCGGAGCGCCATTTCTTCGGCTTCCTTTGCCTGTGCGGGACAGGTACCCAGCCACAGAATGATGTCGTGTTCGTCTCTTTCCGGATAAGGTTCCGGATCAATAGCACAATTGAATAAAGTCAATGCCAACGCATTGTCCGTACCGCGGTAACCGTATTTGCTGTCGCTGATCAGCACCGCACATTTTTTAGGATTGCCCAATGCCATACCGTACTGCTGACCGGGGACATCATGGGGAAGCGCTGGTCTGCGGATGGCACCGGCGGGAATACCGTAAAGGAATTCTTCAGTTTTGTATGCAACGGGAACATGATAGGTAATATTGGGCAGATGATCCTTGTCCATACCGTGCTCCTGCCAGTCGGCCTTTACGGAAATCTTCACTGCGGAAGCATCTTTGTCCAGACTGTATACCGCTTCAATGCGGGATTCGTTCCAGTGGTATACTGCCTTCACACTCTGCCGCAGTCCGCCGTCGTCCACGGAAGAAAGTTCCAGACAGCGATCCATGGGCAGGGAACGGATATATCTGCCGATTTTCCAGGCACTCATAGGCACTTTTTCGGTTTCCACATAAGTGAATCCGGCACCGACTCCGGATGCGATCATTTCATCACCGGTGGATTTGTCCACGAGGGAAACTATACGGCCACTGTGCAGATCAATGCGTACTTTGATACAGTCGTTTTCCAGTATGTAGTCTTTGTAAGTACTTTCTACTCTGGGTGCCATCAGTCCGTCAATGTTGACGGCATATTCCGTTTCCGGCTTTTCTGAGAGTACTACAGTTGTGTAACCCATGGCCGGCACATCCGCTTTCACAAGGAGCTTAAAATAACTATGTCCGAAGTAATCGGGATATTGGGAGTACAGGATCTGGAAGGGAAGTTCGTTTCCCTTGTGATCCTTCATCTGCATTCTGTTCTTGTCTCCCGGCCAGTCCCATACAGTGATTTCGGCCGTTTCTCTCCGGGAGATGGGCAGAGTGTTGAAAATATGGAAGATTCTTGTTCTGCCGCTACCCCTTTCGGGATTGGAAACACCGATGAAGTTTTCCAAGCCGAACCCAACACCTGCACCCTCGGACTGACTGTCATATGCTTCCATGTCCACGGGTATAGAGGAAGTGTCGATTTGCAGGGCGGTGTTGTACATAGCGCCGGAGGTCTGCGTATCGCTCATGGCCTTGGCGGTCTGATACTGTCCCATTATGTATTCTCTGGATGCCTTCTTGGCCGAACCCGGCAGGATGTCGTGGAACTGACCGAACAGTACACGGGTCCAGGCATCCGTCATTTTCTTTTTCGGATAGGGATAACCAATGCACCGGTCGGCGATGGTACTCATGACTTCAGCATCTCTCAACGCTGCTTCCAGCCGACAGTTGGCTCTCTTGATACAGCTGAGTGTGGAGTAGCAGCCGGTAAATATATAGTTGGCTTCTTTGTCCACGACGGGGATTTTGTCCCAGATTTTTGCCGCAATGTCGAAATATTCATGGAAGGTTCCGAAGCGCACACGGGGGAAGATTTTCCATTCCATCATTTCCAGCGCTCGTTCCACATCACGTCTGGTAGGCCCGCCGCCATGGTCTCCGACACCAAATACATGCAGAATGGTTTTCAGACCGCAGGTACGCTTGCTGATGTCGAATACCAACGTACCGATAAAGGGTGTGAGGGCACCGGTGTACCACAGAGTTTCCCGGCGTACCAGAACTTCATGGCCGGAAAGACCGCGGTAACGGTACAGATCGGAACCGGTATTGCTGCCGCGGCAGTGGTAATAATACTTTACACCGCCGTAATGGTTGATTTCGGGAATATTGGCGCTGTGACCGAAGGTGTCTGGTGAGAAATCCACATCCATCCGTTTGACACCCCATACATCTCGCATATAGTCCCGGCTATATTCGATATGGCGCAGCAGGGATTCGCCGGAGGGCATATTCTTGTCACATTCGACCCAGTAGGATGCGGTGACTTCCCATCTTCCCTCGGCAATTCTCGCCTTGATCTGTTCCATCATGGCCGGATCGTACTCTTCCACGATTTTGTAAACGGAAGCCTGGGACTGGGAGAAGCAGAATTCCGGGTACTGATCCATCAGATTCAGCACGGTACGCAGGGTCGCCAGCGTAATGGCAACGGTTTCGTCATACCCCCACAGCCAGTTCATATCCAGATGAGCGTGACCTGCCAGGATCAGTTCGTATTCCTGGGCAGCCTCCTGCATGGGTATGAGCATTTCCTCTGCCTCTTCGCAGTCCCTGTTGGTGAGAGCGCCCTGTTCTCTGACCCGTGCGGTCAGAAAATCAACGGCATTTTCTACATATGTATCGAAGGCACCGCCTTTTTCCGCGGACAGCTGCAGGGCGAAATCCAGTTCTGCCAGAATCCGTACCACGGCGCGGCTCGCGGGGAGGACCACCTTTGCACCGATATTACCGCCGACACGGGTATCTTGCTTGATTTTTCCATTGTTACCGCCGATCAGCGTATCCAGAATATTGTATTTTTCAGTCAGATTCATCATATTTGTATCCATATTTTCTGTCATTCGATATCCTTACTCAGCAGGGAACCACTGTGATTTTTCTTACATACCGCTCATAAAGAGGAGCTGCAACCAACTGTCTCTTACCGGGTTCAAATTCCCCGTCGTGGGAAGCATGCACATGGCCGGCGATTACCGCGGCGACATTGCCTTCGGGGCTGCGGATAAAATCGCTGAAGGCTTTATTCATGGGAGAATCGTTGTTTTCGAAGAGGAAGTACATATTGAGTCCCACCCAGTTGGCCTTGATGACCTCGATATAGGCATCGGAGCGGACGGCTACATGCATCATAAGCAGAATGGGCAGACCTTTTGCGGCCTGTTCTCTGAAGCGGGCCATCTGATCGGGTGTGATGTCATGGCTTTCGTTATTGAGACCGACGAGCAGGAATCTGCCGAAGTCCCTGACCCAGAAATCCGCATTCCCGTTCATATATTCGTCGAAATAGCGGTGGTAGATATTATGGATATCCGTTTCGGGAGTGGTGGGATGCATCATGGCCTGCAGCTCTTTGGTATTCGCCACATCCATGGGATTACAGAATTCGTGATTGCCGGGAGTATAGAAGGTTTCCACGGGGCAGGCGGCAATCATTTCGCGGATTTTATTATGGGTACTGATATTGAAGAAGTTGAAGATATCCCCGGTAATGAGCAGTCCATCGGCATCGGGGTCATTTTTCAGGTATTCCATCAGTGCATCCCATGCGATCAGTGGATCGACGTTATCGGGATGATTTTCATATCGTTCGGCATCCCGGCGCATGACGAATTTTTCGCCCTCGGTGTCGTTTTCTTCTGCAAAGGAGAAGTGGGCATCGGAGACATGATAAAAGTGATATTCCCGTTCAAGACCGGGCAATGGGAGGATAGAGTTTTCGATATTCAGTTGCATATTTCAATCCCTTTCCGGCGTAAAAATGTTCTGAATTTTTCTCGGCGGGGGACCACGGAAAACGCGTGTTTTTCCGTGATTTTCCTCATTTGGGCATAATACGCCGGTTATGATTCATTATAGCACAGGATGCGCTGAATTTCAATACAGCGCGGGGGATTCTACGGGAAAACAATATGTAAATATTATATTTATTGTACTTTTTTCTTGCTTGTTTCTTTTTTGCATTTTTCTTTCTCTCTGTGTGTTGGGGGTACTAAATCGCTATTTCTTTTTTGTCCTGGACGGACGATTATTCTTTTACTACTCATTGTTTGGCTAAATCGATTCTTTTTTGTGTCCTGTGCGGACGGCACTTAGAGGGACCTGCCAAAGCGAGGCCCCTCTAAGAACTCCCCCGCTTTATTAAGAGCTTCGTTGGTACTGTATTGGTTGTTGGATTGGTCAAAATAGTGGATGATGCAAATCAGCGCTGACCGCGGTAGGGGTGCGAGGGTGTGGGCATACTGTTGGGATAAGGTATGTATTAGCCGTGTACAGTGATATAGTTTGGGTGCAATCTCATCCGTGCTAACCGCGCGAAGACTGAATGGCAGTTCTAAGACATGGCGGTCAGCCTAAATTTATAATGCACCCAACCTTGTACTGTAGGC